>JASHQM010000111.1 GCA_030039165.1 Candidatus Sulfotelmatobacter sp.
TGCCCATTTTCGTAATAGTTAGAACGCCCGCTTACCAAGTTACCCCTGGGCCGAGGGCAAAGAGTAGTGGCACTAACAGGCACTTGCGGTCAATTAGAGGCAACAGCTAGAATCTCCTACATACGAGGGGGCGAGGCATGCTTTATGTCCCAGTCAAATGGAGAGCGCCTCGACTCGTGGAAGGAAATCGCGGTCTATTTAGGACGCGATCTTCGTACGGTTAGGCGTTGGGAGAAAGAAAAAGGACTCCCGGTGCGTCGAGTTCCCGGAGGCGAGCGTAGGGCTGTCTTTGCCTACCGCGCGGACATCGACTCCTGGCTGATGGGGCAGGTTAGCGACGGATTGAACGGCCAAAAGGTCCCGGCGCAAATCCCTCAGATACTCCAAGATGTACCGGCTGCGGCGTCGGAGCCGGTCACAAGTTTCCCTGCAACTTCGCCAAATAGCCCCCGGGCGCTTGCGTCCAAGCCCCGGGCGGTTAGAGAAATCATCTTGCCGGTTGGGCTGCTTTGCGCCCTAGTGTTGGCTGCCTATATTTCATGGGGCAAGCTTAACCAGGGTCCAATTTCTCAAGTCTCGTTCAATGGCAACTCGCTTCTAGCTCGCGATGGCAGAGGGGCTATTCTTTGGTCTTACGACTTCTCGCGCCCCCTCGTGCCGAACCCCGAAACCCTGGGTCCAACGATATCAATCGCCGACCTGGGCCCCGGTCGCCAGCGAGACGTGCTTGTACTCGCCCCGTTTTCGTCACCGGACTTGGGCAGCTCGGCGAACGATACATTGTTCTGCTTCTCCGAAAGCGGGAAAGTGATGTGGCAGCATGTATTCGACGATACATTTCGATTCGGCGAGAATGACTATGGCTCTCCATGGGTAAGCGGGCCCATGATGGTGGCTAGAAGCGCAGGTGATCCGTCCATTTGGGTTGCCGCGCAAGAAATGTTCTGGTCTGCCTCGACGCTCACGAGATTCGATCGGGACGGTGAGCAGAAATCGCAGTTCGTGAATTGGGGCCATATCGCGGCTATAAATCACGTTCGTAACTCGAACGGATCGTTCATCCTGGTCGGAGGAATCAGTAATCAATGCGATTGCGCCATGTTTGCCGTTCTCCGGGAAGATAACCCTTCAGGCAGTTCGCCAGCGACGGATCCGGCTTTCACTTGCAAGAATTGCCCCGAGGGCAAACCCTACCGCTATCTTCTTTTCCCGCGCTCGGAATTAACCGAGTTGTCAGGGGCGGCTTACAACTCGGTGAGACTTATCCAGGTAAACGGAGGCAAGGTTTGGATTGCGACGACCGAGACAAAGTTACCGGGGAGTCTGCCGGGACCTGACTGGATCAAGTACGACTTGTCCGACAGCTTTGTACCGCAGGCGTTCACGATAAGTGATCACTTCTGGACCCTCCACCGCGAGATGGAAGCCGAAGGCCGGATTCACCACACCGTCGCGCAATGCCCTGAGCGGACCAGCCCGAGGAAAGTCAAAATGTGGAGCGCCGAGCATGGCTGGCAGGAAATCTCTGTACCGGTCTCGACAGAGCGGTAGCAGTGGTTCGGCGAGTAAAGCAGCGCTCACGAATTTGACTCCCTCCCTCGTACTCGGTAGTTTCTTACTCCATGCATCCCATCACGGCCAGCGTGGTGCTGGGGTTGACGGCCGCGGCGGCCAATGCTTTCGGTGGCGCGATCATTGTGCAGCGCAGCTGGGAGCGCCGCTATCTCCGTTATTTCGTGGCGCTGGGCGCGGGCTTCATGCTGGCGACGGCAATGGTCGAGATGGTTCCCGAAAGCCTCGCTCTGCGCGGCAAAGGCGCGGCGCTGCTGATTCTGCTGGGATATCTGATCATTCATTTCTTCGAGCACACTGTCACTCCGCACTTCCACTTCGGCGAAGAGACCCACAAAGACGAATTCATGCACTCGCACCAGGGATATTCAGTACTGCTGGGGCTGATCATTCACACGTTCTTCGATGGTATTGCCATCGCTTCGGGCTTTCTGGTTTCGAACCAGCTGGGCTGGATGATCTTCATCGCAGTATTCCTGCACAAGATTCCTGAGGGATTTACGGTCAGTTCGGTCATGCTGGCGAGCGGCCGCAGCCGCGGGGCGGCGTGGGGAGCGTCGATCGTGCTCGGCGCGGCGACCCTGGCCGGTGTCCTGACCATGGCATTGTTTCGGCATCATGTGGGTGCGGGACTGCCGCTTTCGGCCGGAGTGACGATTTATGTGGCGGCGTCGGATCTGATCCCCGAAGTCAATAAAGAGCCGGCGATGAAGATGGCGCTGCTGGTATTTGTTGGTGCCGGGATGTTCTTCCTGGTCGAGAGTCTGTTTCGCGGGATATGAAACTCTGAGGATATGAACTCAGAGCAGGTCTATCAAACTGCGCTTCCTATCAATGCGGCATCTTCGACACCCTCAATCTGCGCGGTGATCCAGCGGTTGGCGGCATGCTGCCCTCTGAGGAAAAGATTCTGGTAGTTGTCGGTGAGGGCTTTGGTGAAAGCCGCGTCGTCTGCTCCATCATGGACCTGGTTGAGCGTGATGGCTTGCAGACTCCTTCCGACAAACGATTGCATGAAGATTGATTTCTTGTTCGCTCCGAGATCGCGAAGAATCCTATTGCGCTCGCGGGCAATTTGCGCCGGGATTTGATTTGCCATGTTTGCTGCCGGCGTTCCGGGGCGCGCTGAATAAGTGAAAACGTGCAGATACGTAAACGGCAGATCGGCGATAAGACGGCGCGTGGTCTCGAACTCGGATTCGGTTTCGCCCGGGAATCCGACCATGACATCGGCGCCGATGGCGGCCGTGGGCATGGCGGAGTGAATCTTTTGAATCTTCTCGCGGTAGTGCCAAGGACGATATTTGCGGTGCATACGGCGCAGAACCGTGTCGCTGCCGGATTGCAGCGGTACGTGCGCATGCTTGGCAATGCGCGGCGACGAGGCGGCGAGAGCGATCAAATCGTCGGTCCAGTCCATGGGCTCGACGGAGGAGATGCGCAGCTTCTCAAGGGATGTTCGATCAAGGATGGCATGAATGAGCGACGTGAGGCTTCTGGCTTCTGCTTTCGGGCTTTCCATCGGGAACTGGCCGCCGTTTGCGGCAGAGGCGGGCTCACCCGAGCCCGAAGTCTGCGGCCGGCAGCCAACCAGGTCCCGGCCCCAGCGGCCGAGATTGATGCCGCTGATTACAAGTTCGCGGTAGCCGGCGGCAACCAGCGCATTGACTTCGGCGATCACTCGTTCTTCGGGCAGGGAACGGCTGTGGCCGCGAACGCTGGGGATTACGCAGAAGGAACAGCGGTTATCGCACCCATCTTGTACTTTGAGGTTGGGGCGCGTGCGGCCGCCAACCGCCGAGTCGAAGACCGGGGCGGCGAGCAGTTCGGTGTGCGCGAAGATGTCGGAAACATAGAGCGGTCGCTCGCCGCCGATCGTTTGTCGTTCGCCATTGAATGTAAGAGTGTCAACCGGAAGGAAGGTTTCCTGCCCACGAACAGGGTTGTTGAGCACCAGATCGGCTAATAGGTGCTTGTGGGAATTGCCGATGACGCAGGCCACGTCAGGAATCGCGGCGATTTCTTCGGGTGCGCGTTGCGCGTAACATCCCGTGACTACGATTCTGGCTCCAGGATTTTGCCGCCGCACGCGGCGAATGGCGGCGCGGGCATCCTGATCGGCCGAGTTCGTGACAGTGCAGGTATTGAGTACTACCACGTCCGCATCGGCTGCTGAGGCGAGGTCGAGGCCGCGGCTGGCAAATTGCCGCTCGATGGCAGCGCCATCGGCTTGCGTAGCGCGGCATCCAAAATTCTCGACGTGAAAGGTCGCCACACAGCTATCCTACCCCACTTCAAGCGCGAGGAGGTACCGGCGGTTAGTGCACCCTATGCCGTCGCAGCCGTCTTCCTTTGACTAAAACATTGCCGGCACAGCACCGGGCGGCCCTGCGTGGGGCGGAAAGGGACGGTCGTTTCCTTGCCGCACTGGGAGCAAATAGCCCGCGTCTCTACGCGCTGAAAACGATGCTCGTTGGCGCTTGCCGGAGCAGCGAAAGTCGATACGCGCTTGGATTTGCAAGCCTTGCATCTCTTGGGCTCATTTTTGAATTGCTTGTCATGAAAGAACAACTGCTCGCCGGCGGTAAAAAGAAACGTGCTGCCGCAATCGATGCAGGTCAGGACCTTATCTTGGAATTCCATTGAGGTGGCTCCCTTTTGGGGAGTGCGCAGTTTGAACAGGGAAACGCCCCAAACGAGCATTGGCCGCTTGCGCTGCCTGGGAGAAGCCTACCTACGCGAGGCTTCGCAGCCAAAGACGCTTGTTCGACGACAAACTGCTACTCCCTTGTTCCCATGGGCGTCCACGCCAGACGCAAAAAATAAGGTGGCGCGATGCACCGCACAGGTTTGTACCTTCCCCCTCAAACTGCCCCTGGACTCGGCCCGCCACGCGCCTAGAACGGCACGCGGATACAGCTTTCCCACAGTAATGCCGAATGAATGGTGAACCGTGATCGATCCCTGCTGCAACTCGCTCTGGTGGGGGCCAGATGGAGCAGAGCCACCCCGGGATTGGGGCGACCCTTCAATGCCTCCCTGCCGCACTGTTCAGCAACCGCACTAATCCTGCTCTTTCCGGACTTTTTTGCGGGCGCGCTTGCGAGCCAGCGCAGCTTTCACGCGCTTTTTTTCGCCTGGTTTCAGGTAGAAGGAGTGGCGCTTGACCTCTTTGATAATGTCTTCCTGCTGTACTTTCCGCTTGAAACGGCGCAAGGCGTTTTCGAGCGATTCACCCTCTTGCAGCCGAATTTCCGCCAAACAGACACACCCCCAAACCCGTCCGGAAGGACCGAATAGTTATGACAAGGATTCGAGCGGAAGTCAAGCGCGAAGCGGAAATATTTTTCACCTCGCCTTTCTCGATTTCGGTTTTTTGCCTCGCACCTAGGAAAGGCCGCGCTTGAGTTCTCTGGCCAGATCGCCCTCATCGCCAGCCAAATGAATGGGCTTACCCGGTTGTTTTCCCAGCCATGCGGTCAATTCATCGGGCATGGCGCTTACGAACCGGCCCTCGTGGCGCACCGGCATTCCCTTCGCCGGCCATCGCTGGACCACCGAAGCCGGTTCGCCAAACACATCGCTAGGCTGCCCAATTGGCTCAGCCTTTAACCGTGCTAGAAGATGAATTTCAGCCCCAATTGAGTCTGCCTGGGTGCGAATGCGGCATTCGGCTTCAGAAAGTTCTGCGGTTGTTGGTAATAGGCGGGGTAGGGAACTCCGTTTACGTAAACGGTGTATTGGGTGAACGTAGTGGCTTCGGCCGTGAGGCCGTCGGAGGTAATCTCAACGCGCTTGTTGTCGCGGTTGAAGAGATTGAAAGAATCGGCAGAGAACTCCAGACGATAACCTTCGCCAAGGCGGATCTTGCGTACCAGACGCAGATCGGCGGAGGCGTAGTCGGGGCCGAGGAAGCCATTGCGGCTGTAGCCGGGAAGGCGGTCATTGTCGTAATTGCCATCCTGGTTAGGGTCGCCGTATACCGTGGCGTTGACGGGGCGGCCGCTGCCGGCGGTGACGATGCTGGAAATTTTCCAGTTGTTAAACGCGCCGCCAAGAACCCGGTGTTCGCGATGAAAAGCGTGCGATTCGACTGAAAAAGCTCCTACGAAGCGGTTACGCTGATCGGTAACGCTGGGGCCGCGTTCGGCATTGGGATCATAGGAATTTTGCACCGTTGCAGGTTCGCCGGCGACAAGGGCATCCTGTCCGTCGTCGATAGCGTGAGCGTAGGTATAGGAAAGCCGCAGGTAGGCGCCGCGCGAGACTCGGCGGTTGATCGAGATAGTCCCGCCGTTGTAGAGGCTGGAGGCGGCGCTCTGGAATTCGTCGATCGAGCCCAGTTGCGCGATAGGCCGGCCGAGCGGGTTGATACAGGGCGGAAACGGGCAAGTCAGGGATTGCGTGAACTGCCAACTTGCGAACGAATCGACGCTGTAGTATCCGCCCTGGAAAATGGAGCCGGTCGAATCGAAGAGAGGATAGTTCAGAGCCACCGGCGGAAGTAAGTTCACGTCAAGCGCGCGGATAAGATGTTCGCCGTGGACATACAGATACGAAATAGCCACGGTAGTGTGTCCTGCAATTTCGCGCTCCAGAGTGAGGCTGGCTTGCTGGACACGCGGGGTAAGGAAATTCGGGGCAAATGCTGAAAGATCGTGAGTGACGCCTTCAGGAAATCCCGCTGGCACGTTGCAGGAAGGACCGGTCAGCGAGCAGCTCACAAGCGGATTGGGATATGTAGGGAAAACCAGGTGGTCGTAATAATTCGTGTTGTTCAAGAAAACTTGCGAGTCGGTGATGCCGTTTTCCGTGGCGATGGTCGAGTTGTAGATATCGGGAATGCGGACGTAGAAAATTCCGTACCCTGCGCGTACGACCAGCGGGTGAATCTTACCCGTCGAATAAGCCAATCCGGCGCGCGGCGCAAAATTGCCAGGATTGTAGGGAACCTTGCCCGAAGGCGGAAATAGCGGATTGGAAATTAATCCGGCTGTGGTGAAGGTTTGCAGGTCCCAGCGAACACCGAGATTGAGGGCGAGACGATCGGTGAGGCGAACCGTGTCTTGCGCAAAAGCGGCATAGTCATTGCTGTTGGGATTGGAAGAAGACGGCCCGAAACTTTGCAGGTAGTAGTGCGGCATACCATGGGCATAGGCACGGAGAGGCGTAAGCGGCAGGCCGGCCTCCTGGGGTTCGAAGGTGTAGGGGTTCACTTTAATGATGTCGAAGATGTACTCGCCGCTTTGCTGGCTGGGAAAATAATCGTAGAGCCAGGTAAGCAGAGAATCACCGCCAACCTTGAAGGAATGGCGGCTGGTGTCGAAACTCAGCGTTTCGGCAAGCTGGGCGCGGTGCTCGCGCGTGGCTCGGGGCAATTGGTCGGAGCGTCCGATGCCGTCGATGACATTGGTGACTTTGACGAGCGTATCCTGCGTATTCGTGTAGGACTGGCGCAGGTCGCGCGAGAACTGAACCCGAAGATGGCTGATGATGCGCGGGCTGATCCCCGAAGTAAGCGTAATTGCGCCGGTATCGGTGGAAACGGTTTCTTCGCCGTTGTCGGAAATCGAATCGTATGTGACCGGGCTGGCAGGGTCGAGAAAGACGTTGTTCGATCCCCAATAACGTGAAGAGTTATAGCGCAGCGCAAGTTGATTCCGCGGGGAAAGGTTCATATCAATCTTCGCGTAACCCGCGTTGCCGATCTGAGCCGCGGGATAAGCACCGGCGTAGGACGTAAGCTGAGCTGCGGCCGAACAGACCAAAGCCTGGTCGTCGGGTTCAAAGTCGCCCGGAGAATAGGGTCCAATTCCCGCCTGTGGAATCACCTGTGTCGTGCCATTGAGAAATTCAACGACATTTGGAACGTGGAAGTAGTGCTGATCGAATCCGCCGAAGAAGAAAATCTTGTTTTTTTCGATAGGCCCGCCAAGAGTCCCGCCGCCTTGCTGTTGGCGGCTGCGAGGGTTAAGCGCGTTCGCTGATCCGAGACCCGGGCAGGGCCAGCCAGACGCTGGCTCGGCAGGTCCTACGCCCGTGTTGACGAACGGATCAGCGGCCCCTCCGAACCCGCTGTCGCGGAAGTAGTAAAAGCCCGTGCCGTGCCAGTGATTGGAACCGGATTTCGTAATCACGTTCACCACGGCTCCGCCCGAACGCCCGAGTTCCGCTCCGTAGGAGTTCGAAGAGACGCGAAACTCCTGCACGACTTCATTCGAAAACTGGTAAGGCGCACGATACAGGCCGCGAGCCTGAGCGAAGAAGGCATTGTTGAAGTCGCCCCCATCCACCAGGAAGCTGTTTTGAAATCCGCGAATGCCGCCGAAGGAAAGATCACCGTTGGTGGCTGAGGTGAGGCTGCGCGGGTCCTGGGTGACCCCGCCGGAAAGCAGCATCAGATCAGAGAAGCGGCGGCCGTTCAGGGGCAGATCGGCGATGGCGCGCTCATCGACGAGAGTGGAAACCGGCCCCGGCTGCGTATCCACAAGCGTAGGTACTGCTGAGACGGTGACTTTCTCCTGGATTCCGGCGACGGTGAGATGAAATTCGAGTTCGGCAGCGGCTCCCACATCGACGTGCAGTTGAGGCGTGAGTTGCGCTGACATCCCTTGGGCGACCGCGCGCAGGGAGTAGTCGCCGGGTGGAAGAACATCGAGCGAGAAGCGGCCTTCGGAATCTGATGTTGTTGAGTAGCGCACGCCGGTGGCTAAGTTCACGGCGACGAGCGAAGCTTGAGCAATGCGCGCGCCTGCAGGGTCGACGACCGTGCCGTGAATGGCGCCAGTGGCGGCGTCCTGAGCGGGAGCGAGCGAACATGAGAGCAGAATGCAGAGAACGAGCGCCGAGGCGCGCAGCATAAGATTCTCACCTAGGAACGATGGCCAGAGGTTGAGACTGCGCGCTACCGGAGGCGCGAGGGGGAAACCGCATCCTGTATAGCACGAGGCAGGGGCGAGAGTATGTGATCCGCGCAGGATTTCTTTGCGATGATTCCCGGAGTGGGAAAGGCAAAAACACGGAGCCGTCGAGATCGGTACAAACTCCAAACCGACACGAATCGCTCCCGAAGAACTGATGTCATTCATAACCGCGAAGGGGCGGTGAGAGCCTGCCCTGAATGGCCGAGCGTAGCGAGGGCGTCGAACGGGAACCTGCTTTTTTCCGCCAAGATTCTCAGCATGTTATCTTCAATATTCCCGTTGGGGCATCTGGAGGCAGATAAGGCGTGATCCGCTCGTTCAAAGGCGTCAAGCCCGTGATTCCGGCCAGTTGTTATGTCGATTCATCGGCGCAAATCATTGGAGACGTGGTATTGGGCGAGCATGCTTCCGTATGGATGAACGCCGTGTTGCGCGGCGACGTTCACGAGATTCGCATCGGGGCACACTCCAACATTCAGGATTGCAGCGTGCTGCACGGCATGAAGCAGCAGTATGGCGTTTACGTCGGCGAATCCGTGACGGTCGGGCACTCAGTTACCCTGCACGGCTGCGTGGTCGAGGATCGCTGCCTGATCGGAATGGGATGCATTATTCTGAATGGCGCGAAGATCGGCACGGGATCGATCATCGCTGCGGGC
>JASHQM010000112.1 GCA_030039165.1 Candidatus Sulfotelmatobacter sp.
AGTCGTGGGAAGTCTGAAAACGCGGCAAAAAGAAGCTGGGTTTCAAGTGCTGGTAGGCTCAGCGCAAAAGCTGCATCCCTCGCTGGACGCGGGAGCGGTGGGCGCCATTCTCGCCTTTGCGTGCGCCGCTCCGACGGCATGCTACGAGATTTATGCGGCATGGAAAGAAGGAGACGTTGACCTTGCGCGCCTGAAGCAGCAGCGCATTGCTGCGGCAGCACAGCGTGTCGTCGGCGACCTGGGCGTTCCTGGGGTGAAATATGCGATGGACTACAACGGCTATTTTGGCGGCCCGGCGCGGTTGCCATTCTTGCCGCTCATGGGAACAGTCAAAGGGGAGGTAGAACGTTTGCTAGCTGACGTAAGAAACTAGGTTGAGACTGCGGGCCACTTCTCAAAGAAATGTTGCGGTCGATCAACTACTGTGATAGAACGTGCGACGATGAGAAGTCCGCGTCTCTTCTGTGGCCTCGCGCTACTCTTACTTTTTGCAACCGTCCTGGACGCGAGGAATGAGCCCGCCATCGTCCTGATGTGGCCGGTCGACAAACCAGCTCTCAGGCTGACGTTTGACCAGTTCCGCCAAGTGTGGAGTCTTGGTGCGCAAAGCACCTTCGTTTCCGATGTGACCGTCGAGAATCTTACGGATAAGCAAATTCCCCGCGCTTTCTTCACCGTGTATTTATCAGACAAGAATAAGGTCCGTATCGGAGAAGGGTTGCTTGAGGTGTACGCTCTGGAGGCCGGTCAGTCAGCGAAAATTCAATTCCAGTTCAATTCCGTTGGAGTTCCGGACAGTCTCGCGCTGTCGGCCAAGACGGACATCTTCTCACCCAAGGCGATACCCGTGAGAGTCATCTCAGTGCCGCCTGGAGCTAAGTTGAAGGTGGATGGCCAGGATTCGGGCACGACCCCTGTTGTGATCAGGTTTGCTGTGGGCACGCATGAGCTGGAGCTCACAAAAGAAGGCTACGCGGTCGGAAAGACCCCGTTGGATGTGACCGCAGATGAACTCCCTGGGGGTAGCATTACCATCGAGCTCGGGGGACTTGCGCAGGATACCCTGGAACTGCGCGACGGATCGATTGTGCTGGGCGATGTCATGTCCCTTTCTATGGCTGAGATCGTTGTCCGGGTTCAAGGAAAAGAGCAGTCGTACGACCGGAATCAGGTCAAGAAAATCATCCTGGTGGAGCGGCAAGTGACGCCGCAGACGCCGGTACCACGGCCGATCTCGCATTGAGGAGGCTGTGCGATTGAAGCTGAAGGCCAGCTAAGAAACACCCGCCGTGGCTACACTCGCCTGCAGAGCGATCGGCTTCACTTCCGGATGAGCCCGCATCAGACGATGCCAGAGAAGAATCGACGAAGAAATCGTGGCTATGACCATCGTCCACGGGAGTAGGGGAGAAATCCAGAACAACTTTACCGAGAAGCTGAGCAACGCCAGCCACGCCAGCGTGACGAAGATTGCAAATAGAAAACAGGTGCGGCGTTCGCCGGTGCGGAACGGCAGGGAGTACGAACAAAGAGCCTGGATCATTAAGGAAAACGGGAATGCAACCACCAGATCGACAAAATAGTGTTCGCCGGTTCCAAGGGTCGCAGCAACGGTAAACCAGACGAATGCTAAAGCGATGCCCCGTACCCACCGTGCCGCGCCGCGAGAATTCCACCAGATCAGCAGCACCCACGTCATGTGAAGCGACGGGATTGCGTTACGGGCGCCCTTAATCAAAATCGGCGTCGCCTGCAAGCGCATCGCTGCCGCAGTCCTGGGTATATGCCAGGGAAACACCGCGCCGAAAATATGAACTGGTCCACAGGCGGGCAGCATGTTGTAGAACAGAATTCCAATTGGACCGGTCGCCAGAAATGCCAACATCGCCACTAAGGCCATGCTCCGATTGCGGCGGAGTTGAACCGCATAGACCAAAGCCAGAGGCAATGGAAGCGCAACATAAAAAAAGATACTGGCCGAACGCAACCAGGGCAGTTTCGATAAAAGCTGCCCGGCAAGGAAGCTGATCTGCACGTGCAGGCTGCTATCAAACGAAAATAAGAATAAATCGAACGTCTTCGGGTGCAGCCGCTCGGTAATGTCGAGCAGTGAAGTCGCGGCCCACTCGCTACCTGCAAAAAGGACTAGAGGTACAAAGGCGTAGAGCAGAAGTTTGCGCTCTTCTCCTTGCGCTCGAACGCTATGAACCCCGAGTACGCCAAAAGCAGCCAGTCCGGCAAAGGAGAAACCCGCCATCATCATGGGTTTGAATCCCCTGATGCGATAGTCGAGAAAGGAAAGGACCAGCGCGCCCAGCGCAACCCAAAGCAAGTCAGTCCACTGGCGGCGAACCAGCACAAGAACAACGACCGCGCTGAACAATGCAAGCGAAAGGTAAGTGGAAGTAATCGTCGAAGTGTAGAAATCGGAGTTCAGCGCAAGGCACAGGATGACTCCGAACAACAGGACATAAAAGGCGGGGTTGAGAGACGCTTTTGTAGTCGGTTGCATTGCCGCAGGGCCTTCATCTCGCACACGGTTACGCTCGGAGCTAGCGTGCGAAATCGAACTCACTGCCGAGTTTAGCAATCCCGGAAGAGTCATGGAGCGTTTCGCCGCGCGCAAACATTACGCGAGTAACAGGAAAGATAGTTGGGCCGTGGTTCATAGCGGAGTCTAAAATCCTCCACTTGCGTTGAATCATGCTGTTGCCGTATACTGAATTCGAACGAACGTTCGAATTATCTGGCTCTGGGGATCTGTGGCGAGTCCATCAACGGCAACTCGAATTTCCACGCGGCGGCATCGCGCCGCCGTGCCACCGGCTACTCGCTTTGACCGGCGTCTGGCAGAGATTCTTGCGCATGCTACGGATGTCTTCTGCAAAAAAGGCTACGAAGGCGCCTCCATGCGAGATCTTTCCCGTGCCAGCGGCATGTCGCTGGCCGGACTCTATTACTATTTCCAGTCGAAAGAGCGTCTGCTGTTTCTAATTCAGAAGCATACCTTCACGACGATTGTGCAGCGATTGAAGGAACGGCTGGCCGGCGCTGTGGATCCGGAACAACGAATCCGCATCTTCATTCTCAATCACCTGGAGTATTTTCTGGCCAATCCGGCCAGCATGAAAGTTCTGTCGCACGAAGCTGACGCGCTGAAAAACAGCTTCGCCGTCGAAGTCGCAGCGATCAAGCGCGAGTATTACCGCATCTGTGTGGGGTTGATGGATGATCTGAAGCGCGACCGGAGTCTGGAGTTTTCTACCCGGATTGCCGTCCTCAGCTTGTTTGGGATGATGAACTGGATTTACACCTGGCACAATCCGCGCGTGGATGCGGACGCGGGGCAGATTGCGCGAGAGATGGGCGATATTGTTTTGCGGGGAGTGTTGAATGGCGCGCGGGTACGGCGGTAGGAAAGAGGACGAGTGACGGGTCGCGGGAAGCGGTTCCTCATCGCCGTTTTCGCGCCAATTTAGAATGACATCGGGATGGACGATTGGAGGAATTGTAACCGGAATAACGACCTAGAGGACAAGGCGACATAAAGAACCAACGACGAAACAAGGAGATCAAGATATGGCGACCACCATGCAGCCGGCAACCGGCGAAACCACCAAGCAGCTAGTTAACTACCGCACCAACGGCGGCGTAGCGGTGATCGAGATGTGCGATCCCCCGGCGAATACTTATACCTATGAAATGAATCGGCAGCTCGACGACGCGATCCTGCGCGCGCGCATGGACAACGCTGTTTACGTGATCGTGCTCACGGGCGCGGGAGACAAATTCTTCTCGGCCGGGGCCAACATCAAGATGCTGTCGAGTGTCGATCCCACCTTCAAGTATTACTTCTGCCTGCACGCGAACGAAATGCTGCTTCGTCTGGAACACACGCCCAAGCTGGTGATAGCGGCCATCAACGGTCATTGCGTAGGCGGGGGTCTCGAGATTGCCATGGCCGCCGACATTCGCGTCGCGCGCAAAGACGCGGGCAAGATCGGGCTGCCGGAAGTAAATCTGGGCGTGCTGCCTGGAACCGGTGGGACGCAGCGTCTGTCGCGGTTGGTAGGCAAGAGCAAGGCTATCGAGCTCATGGTGACCGGCAATACCTTCTCATTCGAAGAGGCGCTTGAGCTCGGAATTATCAACGATATTTTTGAACGCGAGGGATTCATGGAGAACATCATGGAATACGCGCGTCAATTCTGCCCGCCGAATAAAGCTGCAAAGGCTGTGGGACGTATCAAGCGCGCGGTGCAGACAGGATGGGAGATTCCGTTGGAGTCGGCCCTCGCTGTGGAGCGGGAAAACCAGCAGTTGCTCTTCCAAAGCGAAGATGCCAAGGAAGGGCTGGCCGCCTATGTGGAGAAGCGCCCGGCGGAGTTTAAGGCGAAGTGAGAACGTTTACGCGGCGTGAGCGAAGTGGGAGCCGCGTGCGATCGTCCTGATCGGAGCGAAGGATCGCGAATATATGCTTGCAGCGAAAACCAAACTTGAACCGGGGCAGTTGCTGATCGACGGAAAGTGGCTGGATGGCGGAAAAACCTTTGACACTGTCAATCCTGCCACCGGCGAAGTACTGACACAGATTGCCGAGGCCTCGCCGGCGGATGTCGACTGCGCAGTCGAGGCTGCCCGCCGAGCACTCGAAGATCGAAACGGCGCGTGGCGAAAAATGTCGGCCAGCGAGCGCGGACGCCTGATCTGGAGGCTTGCCGATCTGCTGGAAAAGAATATCGACGAATTTGCCGAGCTTGAGACGCTCGACAACGGCAAGCCGATCTTCGAATCGCGCTACGTCGATATGCCAATGGTCGTCGACGTTCTGCGTTACTACGCCGGGCTTGCCACGAAGATTCACGGCGAAACCATCAATACAAACGAAACCGCCTTCACCTACACACTGCGCGAGCCTGTAGGCGTGGTCGGGATGATCGTTCCGTGGAACTTTCCGCTGCTGCTGGCTTCCTGGAAGTTGGGTCCGGCGTTGGCATGCGGCAATACGGTAGTGTGGAAACCCGCCAGCCTGACACCGTTGACTACACTCCGATTTGGAAGGCTGGCGATGGAAGCCGGCGTTCCGACAGGAGTGATCAATATTGTCACTGGTCCGGGCGCAATCGGTCGCGCGATGGTCAAGCATCCCGGGATCGACAAAATCGCATTTACTGGGTCGACGGCGGTCGGCCAGGAGATCATGCGCAACGCTTCCGACACGCTCAAGCGCATCACGCTCGAGCTGGGCGGAAAATCTCCCAACATTGTTTTTGCCGATTCGGATATCGATAACGCCGTCAAGGGTGCGATTACCGGAATTTTTTACGGCAAGGGCGAAGTGTGCAATGCGGGGTCGCGCCTTTTTCTGGAAAGCAAAGTCAAAGACGAGTTCACCGAAAAGCTTGCCGCACGGGCAGGCAAAATGCGGCCGGCGGATCCGCTTGATCCAAAAACAAGGATGGGCGCAATCGTCAGCCAGGAGCAGATGAACACCGTGCTGGGCTATATCGAAGCGGGTAAAAAAGATGGAGCGAAACTGGTCACGGGCGGCAGTCGAATTTCGGTTGATGGCGGTAAAGGATTTTTCATCGAGCCGACGATTTTCGGGGGCGTTAAGAACGACATGACGATCGCACGGGAGGAAATCTTTGGCCCCGTGTTGTCCGTTCTTACATTCGATGACGTTGACGAAGTGATCGAACAGGCAAATAACAATCCTTACGGATTAGCTTCGGCTGTATGGACGCGCGATGTGAAGAAAGCTCACAGCGTTTCGCGAAGGCTGAAAGCCGGCACGGTCTGGATCAATACCTACGGATTGATGGATGCATCGCTGCCGTTCGGCGGGTACAAGAGCTCCGGCTTCGGACGCGAGTTGGGCGCCCACGCAATTGAGCATTACACGGAAATGAAGACGGTTTGGCTAAATATGGGTTAGGAAGCGAGCCGAACGCGCGATAGATGCGTCGCAAAAAGCGCTTGACTCAGGATGACAACGAGTGAGGAATTATGCCAGGAAAAGTAGCAAAAATCGGGACTTTTAGTGATTGGATCGGCCTGTTCAACGACTGGCGCAAGGAGATCGGCGTCAATACCGAAGATATCGAAGCTTTTCATTTCGACACGTTGTATGGCGCGATCGAGACGGAAGACATTGAATTTGGACATTACAAGGGCAAGCGCAAATGGGAAAATCTGCGCCAGATGCCCACGCAGCAAATGCGCGACGCTTTGATGAACATGATCGTCTATCAGGGCGATACGGAATTCGCCAGCGTCGAGCAGCAACGCAACTTGCTCGAGAACGCACCCACTGATTGGGACCGGCGCGCCATCACCCGCGTGATGATCGAAGAAATGCGCCATGGATGGCAGATGTGCGCGCTGCTGGTCGATCACTTCGGCTATTCAGGAAAAGTTGAGGCGCAGAAAATGCTGGAGCGCCGAGCGTTCGAGAACAAGCGTCTCCTTGGGGCGTTCAATGTCGATGTCGACAACTGGATGGACTTTTTCACGTACACGGATTTTGTTGATCGCGACGGAAAGTTCCAGTTGCAGATGTTGAAATATTCGGCGTTTGCACCGCTTGGCCGCTCGATGTCGTACATGCTGCGCGAAGAGGCATTTCACATGGGCACGGGTAATGACGGCCTGCGCCGCATCGTGGAAGCGGGCGTTATACCAGCCTGGTTGATTCAGAAGTACCTCAACAAATGGATTTCGAGCTCGTACGATCTTTTCGGCACCGATCATTCTTCCTCGGCGCACTGGGCATACGTGTGGGGCGTCAAGGGCCGCTACGACGAACCGAAAAACGATAAAACGGCTGATCTTGACGATCTCAACGATTACAACCGCCATCTTTATCGCGAGGAAGTCGCCGGATTGATCGAGCGATTCAATAGCGCTTTGAAGCCGGGCGAGCCAAAACTCTATGCGCCGGACATCAAGTTCAATCGCTTCATCGGGCGCTGGGCAAATCAGAAATTCCATGCGAAAACCGGCGAGCCGCTCGACGACAAGTCTTACGAAGAGCATCTCAAGGAATACATGCCCGGACCGGCGGATCGAAAGCTTCTGCTGGATATTATCGAAACCGAAAAGAAATGGATCGCCGAGAAGACCGGAGCGCGTGATCCGCTCGCATCGATTGGGGAAGTGAGAAAGTCAGCGATTAATTTGTAGAGCCGTTACGGCCTTCGTGGAAGGGCACAGCTTCATCGTGCCGCTTAGGGAATTAACAACGCGGCTTTAGCCGCTGAGGTGCGGTGTTGGGATCGGCATCAGTTCTATCAAAAGAAACCGCCGGATCGCGCACGTCATTAAACCTGTCGCCACCGCTCGCTCGCATTTCGCTTCAGAACCCTCCACTGAATGTGATCGACTTTCCGATGATGGAAGAATTGGTGCTGGCCCTCTCCGAGACCGAAGCGCGCCCTGATGTTTCCGCAATCGTTATAAGCGGCGAGGGCAAGGCTTTCTCCGCGGGTGTGGATGTGGCGGCGCATACTCCCGATAAGGTCGCGGAGATGTTGACGAAGTTCCACACCGTGATTCGATCTCTGGTCACAAGTAAGAAAGTGACGATCGCTGCGGTGCGCGGACATTGCTTGGGCGGAGGAGCGGAGCTGGCGATGGTCTGCGACCTCGTTTACAGTACCGCCTCCGCGCAGTGGGGATTTCCGGAAATCAAGCTGGGTTGCTATCCGCCGGTGGCGTGCACCGCGCTTGCTGCCTTGGTTGGGCAGAAGCGCGCGGCAGAATTGATTCTGACGGGCCGAACGATTTCCGGAAACGAGGCAGCGCAGATCGGCCTGGTGAATCATGCAGTCGCCGAGCACGACTTGCACGCCGCCATCGAAGGACTTGTGGAGCAGGTGATGTGTCTCAGTCCCTCTGCGCTGGCCGTCACGAAAAAAGCAGTCTACGCGTGGGATGCGATGCACTTCGATAAAGGCCTGGCACGAGCAGAGAGGATTTATCTCGAAGAATTAATGAAGACAGAGGATGCGCACGAAGGCATTCGTGCGTTTATGGAGAAACGTGAGCCGAATTGGAGAGGGAAGTAGCGAGTGATGAGCAATGAGCGGTGAGCGATCCGTGCATCGCTTGCTTATGGCTTATTGCCCATTGCTGCTTGTTCATGAAGAAAGAACTCATCGAACTGAAAGTCAACGGTCGCACGCATGAGCTCGCTATTGAGCCGAGCGCGCTGCTGCTGGACGTGTTGCGCCGCGAGTTGGGCCTGACTGGCTCGAAACGCGGATGCGATGAATCGTCCTGCGGCGCATGTACTGTGCTGGTCGATGGCGCCGCGATGCTCTCCTGCGCACTCCTGGCGGCCAGCTGCGAAGGCCAGGAGATCACTACCATCGAGGGGGTTACAGAACACGGCAGCCTGGCGGCCATTCAAAAAGCTTACGGCGATTGGGGTGGCGCGCAGTGTGGATATTGCACTCCGGGATTCATCATGACCGTGAAGTCGCTGCTTGCGGAAAATCCCGATCCTACGGAAGAAGATGTGCGCCATGCTCTGAGCAGCAATCTGTGCCGCTGCACCGGATACAACCAAATGTACGAAGCGATTCGGGCGGCAATTGCCGCTGAGAAGAAAGCGGCGCCCACGGCGGTCGGCCCATGACCTACGTAGTCGTCACCATCAAGAAGGTTCTCGATATTGAGGCGTTTCGTGACTACGCCACACGTGTGGCGCCCATCATTGAGCGATATGGCGGCAGGTATGTCGCCGTAGACAAAGCGCCGGATGTGCGCTCGGGCGAATGGCCGTTTGTGCGAACCGTTATTGTTGCCTACCCAAACCACCAAGCGGCTCAGAATTGGTATGACTCGGCTGAATACCAGCAGATCATTCCCATACGCTTGCGGGCGATTGACGCTAACATCGCCATCGTGCGTGATCCCGAAGAAGCTGGAATCGACATGAATCCGCGAAAGAGTGGCGCGTGAACGACGGGTTCTCCATCATCGGCAAGCCCACCGCGATGGTCGACGCGGCAGAGAAGACCACTGGCGGCGGAAAGTATACCGACGACATCAGCGTTCCCGGGATGTTGATCGGGAAGATTCTGCATTCACCGTATCCCCATGCTCGAATCAAGAGCATCGATACCAGCCGCGCCGAAAAACTCGAAGGTGTAGTCACGGTTGCCGTCGGCAAGGACGCGCCCAACCCATTCGGAATTCTTCCTGTAGGCCACGACGAGCATGCATTGGCGCTCGATAAAGTTCGCTACGTCGGAGACAACGTCGCCTGCGTAGTCGCTATCTCCGAAGCCATCGCCGAAAAAGCTCTCGAACTGATCGACGTCGAGTACGAACTGTTGCCTGCATACTTCGATCCCGAAGAGTCGATGAAGGCAGAAACAGATCTCATTCACGATCACAAGCAGCACAATCTCGAGAAAGATTATCACCACGTCTTTGGCGATCCAGAGAAGGGCTTCGCCGAAGCCGATCAGATCGCCGAAGCGCGATTCATCGCCAACGAAGTCACGCACGCTGCCATGGAGCCACATTGCACGCTGGCCTCGTTCGAACTTGATCCGCATACGGGCAAGCTGGGGCGGCTCACGGTTCAATCCTCAACGCAGGTTCCGTATTACTTGCAGCACAAACTGTCGCTCGTGCTCGAAATGCCCATGCAGCAGATTCGCGTGATCAAGCCACTTGTGGGGGGAGGCTTCGGCGGAAAGAGCGAAGTGATTCCTCTTGAAATCATTGCGGCTATCGCTGCGCGGAAGGCGAAGGCGCCAGTCAAGATCACGTACACGCGGGAAGAAGTTTTCTGGGCCCACCGTGGCCGGCCGCGAACAATTATCGATCTGAAAACCGGCATAAAACATGACGGCCGCATCACGGCCGTGAAGGCTCGTGTGGTGCAGGATGGGGGCGCATACTGTTCTTATGGCGTCGTCACCATCCTTTATTCAGGCGCACTGCTGGGCGCGCTTTACGACATTCCGAATATTCAATATGACGGTTATCGCGTTCTGACGAATAAACCCGCCTGTGGCGCGATGCGCGGTCACGGGACCGTCAACGTGCGCTTCGCCTTCGAATCGCAGCTCGATGAGCTGGCCCAGATGATCGGCATGGATCCGGCGGAAATCCGCGAGCGTAACCTGCTCCAACCGCCGTGCATCACGGTCAACGGCTTACGCGTGCAAAGTTACGGTTTGCCCGAATGCATCGAGAAGACGGTAGACCGTTCAGGCTGGAGAGAGCGTAAAGGCAAGCTGCCCAAAGGCCGCGGGCTCGGCATCGCCTGCAGCCATTACGTGAGTGGCGCGGCCAATTCGATCATCCGCTCCGACATGCCGCATTCGACTGTGAACATCAAGATTGACCGCGACGGCGGGGTGGTCGTTTACACGGGTGCATCGGAAATCGGCCAGGGATCGGATACCATGACGGCGCAGATCGCCGCTGAAGTGCTGGGCTGCTCGCTTGAACGCGTCCGCGTGATCGCTGCCGACACCGACCTGACGCCCATCGACATCGGATCATATTCCAGCCGGGTGACGTTTATGGCTGGAAATGCAACCTTGCGGGCGGCACAAGAAGTAAAGAAAAATATTGCGGCGGCGGCGGCGAAGAAAATGAATTGTGCTTCGGAGGACTTGCTGTTTCGCGAGGACGTTGTGTCTAAGAAGGGAGGCGATCAGTTAGTCGCGAGAAAAGATCAATTAGAAGAGGTTGAGGTCACACAGGCGGGCGCTTCGGTTAGTGGCCGCGTCGAAGGCCAGATTCTTCGCGGGTCTCTCCAGCAGAAGCGGAATGAAGAAGGCCCAAAAGATTGGATGACGTTTGAAGAAGCCGTGGTCGCTGCCATCGATTTCCATGGCGCACTCACCGGAACAGGTTCCTACGCTCCACCGCCGGAAGCTCGCGGAGGCAAGCACAAAGGCGCGGGCGTTGGTCCGTCGCCGGCGTATTCGTATTCGGCGCAGGTAGCCGAGGTCAGCGTGGATGAAGATACGGGGGAAGTAACGGTTCACAAAGTGTGGGCGGCGCACGATTGCGGGCGAGCGTTAAATCCGGTTTCGGTGGAAGGGCAGATCATCGGCTCCGTTTGGATGGGAATGGGCCAGGCGCTCACGGAAGAAATGGTTTGGAAAGATGGGATGCTGATGAATCCTGGACTGCTCGAGTATCGCAGCCCCTCATCGGTCGAGTCGCCCGAGGTCGAGCCCATTATTGTCGAAAGCATCGATCCCGAGGGCCCGTTTGGAGCCAAGGAATGCAGTGAAGGATCGCTGGCGGCAACCATTCCCGCGATTGCCAACGCTATTTACGATGCGGTCGGCGTGCGGCTGCATGAGTCACCGTTTACGCCAGAACGTGTGCTGACGGCTTTGCGCGCCAAGAAGAAACAGAAGGCGCTGAACCCCACTGAGGGCATCGATCCTACTTCTCCGGCGCGCTTTCGCGAACATGGCGGATCACTGTGGTTCAAAGGCAAAGGGCCGCGGCGACATGCGCTCGATCCGGCGCGTCGACCTGTGCCCACCTCCGCTGGAGGTGCTGATTGAGCCTACCGGAGTTCAAACTCCTGCGCCCACGCGCGCTACCGGATGCGATTGGGTACCTGGCCCACTATGCGGGCAATATTCGTGTGCTGGCGGGAGGAACCGATCTGATTCCCTCCATGCGTCAGAAATTGTTTGAGCCGGAGTACGTGCTCGATCTGCGTGGAATCTCAGAGTTGCGTGGCATCAAGTCGCACGCCGATGGCCGGACCGATGTTGGCGCTCTGACCTCACTGCGGGCAATTGAAAAATCGGCATACCTGCGCGAACATTTTTCGGTTCTCGCCGAAGCGGCTGCTACGGTAGCTTCGCCGGTGATTCGCAACATGGGTACGATCGGCGGCAACATCTGCCTCGATACGCGCTGCCTCTGGTACAACCAGTCGCTCCCCTGGCGCAAAGGGTGCGGATTCTGCATTAAGAAAGACGGTGATATTTGCCACGTCGCCCCCGGCGGGACGAAATGCTGGGCGGCTTTTTCGGGGGACACGCCAGCCGCCCTGCTTTGTCTGAACGCCGAAATCGAACTAGCCAGCGCAAATGGTACAAGGCGGGTTACCTTGCGTGATTTTTATACGAATGATGGACAGAACTACCGCAAGCTGAAGCCGAACGAACTGCTGACTCGCGTTTTTCTGCCGCGGGAATCGGCCGGTTATCGCGGCGTGTACCGGAAGCTGCGGGTGCGGGGATCGATTGATTATCCGCTGGCGGGTGTTGCCGTGGCTATCAAGCGCTCGAACGGGCATGTATTGGATGCTCGCGTTGCGATTACGGCCGTGAACCCTGCTCCGATGATAGTGGAAGATGCGGCAAAGATGTTAAGGGGGAATGTTGTTGATGAGGCGCTGGCGGATTCAGTTGGAGACCTTGCCGCCCGAACAGCAAAGCCGCTTACTACGTCAGCTCTCACTCCGGAATACCGGAGGGAAATGATTCGGGTTTTCGCGAAACGCGCGTTGCTGGCTGCTTGGAATTAGCTTGTGCCATCGTCCGCGTGAAGGGGTCTGCATCGCTCCTGCAGAGCGCTCCAGAAATGACAGGACTATAACTAAAGACACTCTTCCACAATGATCACCGATTGCCACATCCACATCCAGCCAATGGAGATGTTCAAGCCGCACGCTCTTGAGTTGATGAAGGCGAAGCGTCCAAATTTTGATCAGATCAGTGAATTCTGCCGCTCGCCCAAGGCTTTTCTGCAATATCTCGACAACTGCGACGTCGATCGTGCTGTGCTCATCAATTATGTCGCACCCGAGGTTATTGGTTTCACCAACGGCGTGAACCAATTCATTGCCGATTATGTGAAAGAGAACCCGGTACGCTTGATCTCCTGCGGCAGCCTGCATCCGCGGCATACGGCAAACGTGATGGCCGATATGGAGCAGATTCTGCGGCTGGGAATTCGCATGATCAAGATTCATCCGCCGCACCAGCTTCTTTTTCCCAATGATTATTTAAAGGGCGTTAAAGAGCTGGAAATTATCTACCGCGCTGCCGAGGCCAACGGCGTGCCCGTGATGTTTCACACGGGCACGTCAATTTTCCCTGGAGCGCGAAATGTATATGGAGATCCTTTATATGTAGATGATGTGGCTGTGGATTTTCCGAAGCTGAGAATACTGCTGGCCCACGGCGGACGGCCATTGTGGATGGAAACAGCGTTCTTCCTTCTTCGCCGCCATGCCAACGTCTACCTCGACATCAGCGGCATTCCACCAAAATCCCTGCTGGAATACTTCCCCCGGCTCAACGAAATTGCCCACAAGACTCTGTTTGGCACCGACTGGCCAGGCCCGGGTGTGCCAGACGTAAAAAAAAATCTCGATGATTTCCGGGCGCTTAACTTGAGCCAGCAGATCCAGAATCAGATCCTCAGGCAGACCGCGCTGAGCATTTGGCCGGCGTGACCCGCAGCACAAGAGAACAGCAAAGAGCACGCATATCTTCCCCTGAATTGCACCGCGGCCCTTGCGTCGCGGATCTAGTATGTGCGAATGATTTTGCGGTATAAATGAAAGTTGCAACCGGGCGCACTTCTTCGCGCGCGGTTCCGGCAACAGCAATCAAGCTCATTGAGCGAAAAATATGTCCAGCGTGAGCCGCACGTCTGCCCCGAAAGGCTTGGAAGGCACTGTCGCCACCAACTCCGGAATTTGCTTTATCGATGGCGCACGCGGCGTGCTTGCCTACCGCGGCATTGATATTCACGAACTCGCCGAGCACTCAGCTTTTGAAGAGACCTGTTACCTGCTGTGGTTTGGCCGTTTGCCGAAGAAAGACGAACTGCAAACGCTGCGCGAGCGAATGGCGCAGGAGCGGCAGATCAATCCGGCAATTATCGAGTTGTTACGCAGCGCTCCCAAGCATGCTGTACCCATGGACGTGCTGCGCACGGCGGTTTCGGCGCTGGCATTTTACGATCCGGATGTAAAGAACAATGATCATGAAGCCAATGCGCGAAAGGCAATCCGGTTGACCTCGCAAATTGCGATGATTGTTGCGGCTTACGACCG
>JASHQM010000113.1 GCA_030039165.1 Candidatus Sulfotelmatobacter sp.
ACCGCTGTGAATGTGCAGGCCATGGTGTTTGGGAACCTGGGCGATACGAGCGGTACGGGCGTGGGCTTCACGCGCAATCCTGCTACCGGTGAAAAAGAGTTCTACGGCGAGTTCCTGATGAACGCGCAGGGTGAGGATGTGGTTTCGGGCGTGCGGACGCCCGTACCTATCTCCGAACTGCAAAAAATCATGCCCAACGTTTACAACCAGCTGCGCGAAATCACCACGCGCCTGGAAAAACACTACCGCGATATGCAGGATTTCGAGTTCACCATCGAGAATGGCAAACTCTACATGCTGCAGACGCGCAACGGTAAGCGCACTGGGACTGCGGCGGTAAAAGTCGCCATGCAAATGATAGACGAGGGGCTGATAACAAAGGACGAGGCGATTTTTCGCCTCGATCCCGCCCAGATAGTTGATTTCTTTGTCGCACGCCTGGACGAGAAAGATGCAAAGCTTGAAGACGTGCTTACCTCTAAGGGCCTGCCAGCCTCACCGGGTGCAGTGGTTGGGCAGATCGTATTTACCGCCGAGGACGCAGTCAAAAGGGCGGGACATGGAACGGACAAAAACCCTGTAATTCTTGTTCGTGGCGAAACCACGCCTGAAGACATCCATGGTATGGAGGTCGCGGTTGGCATTCTTACATCGCGCGGCGGGATGACCAGTCATGCGGCGGTGGTTACACGTGGCATGGGTAAGTCTTGCGTGGCGGGCGCCGGCGAAATCGCCATTGACGAGACAGCGCGCACGATGAGAGCGCGAGGGCAAGTGTTCCGCGAGGGCGACTGGATCACGATAGACGGGACCACGGGGCGCGTTCTGAGAGGAAAGAGAAATCTGCTACCCCCAGATCCCGAAAACCGGGCAAGGCTTGATCAGTTCATGGGCTGGGCGGAGCCGTTCCGCAAAATCGGGGTGCGCGCGAATGCCGATATTCCGCGCGACGCGGTACAGGCGAAGAATTTTGGTGCTGAAGGAATCGGCCTATGCCGAACCGAGCACATGTTCTTCGCGGAGAAACGCATTCCGCACATGCGCGCCATGATTCTTGCTGACAACGAAAAAGACCGCCGCGCAGCCTTAAAGAAGCTACTGCCCATGCAGCGTGAGGATTTCATCGGACTCCTGAAAGCCATGGATGGTCTGCCGGTGACCATCCGGTTGCTCGATCCGCCTCTGCACGAGTTTCTGCCGAAGCGCGAAAAGTTAATGGTCGATATCGCGACGCTGTCCAATGCGAGCGCGAAACAGAAAAACGCCCTGGTCGAGGAGTACCACGATTACGGCGTGAAAGGTGTTGGCGATCTCAAGAAGGTTCTTCCGGCCTTGCTTGCCCGAGTGGAGGAGTTGCACGAGTTTAATCCCATGCTGGGGCTTCGCGGTTGCCGCTTGGGAATTGCGTATCCCGAGATCACTGAGATGCAGGCGCGGGCCATCTTTGAGGCGGCAGTTGAAGTCGACAGGCAGGGAATCAAGACCCACGCCGAGGTGATGATTCCGCTGATCGGGACCTTGAAAGAAATGGAGAACCAGGCGGCGATCGTGCGCCGCGAGGCCGAGGAAGTTTTTAAAGAGAAGGGGCGGCACGTGCATTACCTCGTAGGCACGATGATCGAGCTGCCGCGCGCGTGCTTGATCGCCGACGAGATCGCGAAAGAAGCCGAATTCTTTTCTTTCGGCACGAACGATCTGACGCAGACTACCTTCGGCTTTTCGCGCGACGATGTTAATAAGGTGCTGCAGACCTATCTTAAAGAAGGAATCCTGAAACAAGATCCGTTTGCGGTGATTGATCGCGATGGCGTGGGCGAACTGGTGCGCATTGGCATCGAGCGTGGGCGCAAGACACGTCCCAAGCTGGAAGTTGGAATTTGCGGGGAGCACGGTGGCGATCCGCCATCGGTGGAGTTCTGCCACCAGGTCGGCATGGATTATGTTTCATGCTCGCCGTTCCGCGTGCTGACGGCGCGGCTGGCGGGGGCGCAGGCTGGGGCGTCCGATAAGCTGAAAGTGGAAGGCGGACGGACTAAGTAGAGACGTAAGCGCAGAGGGCACAGAGACTCACAGGACCTGGGATTTCTATTGGACTCGTTGCAGCCTCGCGATTAACTTTTGCGCCAGATTTTCCTCCGACTCGGACCAGAGCAGGCGCGAGCTGGCTCCGGTATTCTTTTCCACGGCGGTTGAGAACGCTACCAGCTTCGCAATATTGTCCCGGATCTTGGCCTGAGTCTGCGCATTCAAGGAAGTTTCAGGCTGAATGAAGTAGGAATCGAAACCGAAATCGATTTGGATATGGCCGGTTTCCTGGTAAGCAGCGTCATCGAATTCCTGCCCCTGAGCGATAAACCTTACGCGTGCCGGTTCGAGAATCCAGTTCGCGGTTGACTCGTCGGGGGTCCACAGGTCCCAGTGAGCCTCGAAGACGTAGGCATAGTCGTCGTGAACCAGTTCAGCGGCAATGAGAGTGGCCTGACCGGGATCGATCCCGGAAGCGAAGCGCCGTTCCAGAGCCGAGGGTTCATTCCAGGAGACAGGGTGCAGCGCGAGGTAGGTGACGCCGGGGCGTCGCGCGGAAAAAGGGAACTGCTGCAACACAGAGAAGGCGTGGGGCAAAATTTCCGGGCCCGAAAAATCTGAAAACCAAATGCTGAGATAAAGGGGGTCTGGCATAACTAGCCGTTTATTATTGTACTTGCAGGCGCGAGATTGTTTCTTGAATTTGCAACATAAAGGATTTTTGACAGTGCCGGAGGCGGCTGATAACATCAACTTTCGTTGGGAATCCTGCCTGCATTCGTCCCCGTCGTCTAGCCTGGCCTAGGACATCGCCCTTTCACGGCGGTAACACGGGTTCAAATCCCGTCGGGGACGCCAGTATTCCAAATCCTGCACTGCGCGATCGCGAGGCCACGCGATCGCTCAGGATGACACATCGCGTCAACGCCATCACATAGACGTATCTCCTGCCAAAACAGCCCGGACGTGCACAGTGATCTCAGTCGTGCAGACAAAAACCAGAACAGCGCTTCTTCCCCTGGATGTCCGGCAGGCTCGCGCATCGATTTTGCGCGAAGAGCCTACGTCGCACTCGCTGATAGGATTTTACTGGCCGGGGGCACGGAGCGAATGCGTGGCAAGGCCGCAATCAGCTTCTGCGTGTATTCATGATACGGATTGTCGAAAATCTGCTGCGTCGTTCCACACTCAACGATCGCTCCCTGGTGGAGGATCGCGATGCGGTCGCAGATTCCAGCGACAGAAGCAAGGTCGTGGGAAATATAAAGAATCGCCATCCCGGTGGAGCGGTTCAGTTCACGGAACAAAGATAGAATCTCGGATTGCGTGATTACGTCGAGCGCGCTCGTGGCTTCGTCCGCGATAAGCAGCCCGGGACGGTGCAGAATGGCCATGGCGATCAGCACGCGCTGCGCCTGCCCGACGCTCATTTGTGACGGATATTTGCGGAGAAAGCCATCATCCGAAGGCAAAGAAACATTTTGCAACGCGCTTCGAATTTTGAGCAGGCAGTCGGCAGGAGAGCCAGATGCATGTGCGCGCCAAGCCTCCTTCAGCTGGGTGCGAATTTTGAGAGCGGGATTCAAAGCAGAGAGCGGGCTTTGCAAAACAAGGGCAATTGTGCGTCCGCGCAACGCACGCAACTGGCGCTCGGAAAGTTGCAGTAAGTCAGAACCCTGAAAATTGATCGCGCCTTCGATGTGACATTGTTTCTTGTCGAGCAGGCCGAGGATGGTCATGGCCAGTGTGCTTTTGCCGGAGCCACTTTGGCCGACGAGGCCGAGGACTTCGCCCCGCTGAAGTTCCACTTTAAGGTCGCGCAGAACCGGTGGCTTGTCCGCGTAGCGAACTGAGACGTCGACGGAAAGTAGAGGTTCTACGTGCGCGCCGGTCATGTTGTAGGTCCCTGCTCGTCCCGTTGTGGCGCGAATCCGCGTCGCATGTGCGCTACTTCCCTGCGACGGTTAACCACTCTGCATTCCAGTAAGTCTGCGGTGACAGGATTACGGGGGCCGCTCCGTGGATCGAGGTCGAAACTGCTGAAAGTGCGTTCTTATTGATGAGGAAAATAAATGGCTGCTGCTCCGCCACAATCTCCTGCACGCGGTCGAAGGCTTCCTTGCGCTTGTTCGGATCGGAGGCAGAGGCCTGCGCGCGCATCAGGCGATCCATCTCCGCTTCCCACGTGGTTTCCGGAACCTTCTGCGACGGATTCCACTGGTGATTCTCCGAGGAACTGAGCCAGACATTCATCTCGCCGTTGGGGTCGAGATCGACATTAGTTAGTCCTAGAAGGATCGCCTCATAGTCGAAGGTTTGCGTCATGCGCTCGATCAGGGAAGGAAAGTCGAGAGTGACGACGTTCACGTGAATTCCAATCTTCTGCAAGTCGTCCTGAATGAGCACGGCCATACGTTCGCGGGCTTTATTGCCGGCGTTCGTAATGATCGAAAACACGACCGAGTTTCCATCTTTATCTTTCAGAGTTCCGTTCTCGATGCGGAATCCGTCATTTTGCAACGTGTTCAACGCGGTTTCGGGGTCGTAGGTCTGCGGTTTGAGATTGTTGTCGAACCAGAATTTGTTCGCCGGAGATACCGGGCCGAAGGCGGGCTGTGCGTGGCCGTGATAAACCACACGGCTGAGATCGTCGCGATTGATGGCCTCAGAGATTGCACGCCGGAAAGCGGTCGAGCGAAACCAGTTTTTCTTGTATCCGGGAATCGGCGACTTAGCGGCCTGATTGAACCAAAGTTGCTCGCTGTCGAGGGACGGGCCGGCGTCGTGCACAACCTGCGGCGATGTCGCAGAGAGCTTGTCGAAGTATTCGCTGTCGAGAGAGTTGATGAGATCGATTTCACCACGCTTGAATCGCAGCAATTCAACATCGCGATTGGGTTGGATGTCGAGATGAATCGAATCGAGGTAGGGCAGCTTGCGGCCTTGCGCGTCTGTCTTCCAATAGTAAGGATTGCGCCTCAAAATAATGCTCGATCCCGCTTTATAGTCGGCGACCATGAATGGCCCAAGCACGGCCATTTCTTTCTTCAGTGAATGCTCAGAGAGAATCGCGACCTGATCAAACAGGCGATCGAGACCGGCCACCGGAGCCGGAAAGCGAATAGAAACTTGCGTCGCCGAAATCACTTTGGTTTCGACGCTTCCAATGCCCGAGCGGAACGTATCGCCAGTCGGGGAATGCAGCGCCGGATCCATCAGTTGCTGAATGGTGTAGGCGACGTCTTCAGCAGAAAACGGTGTGCCATCGGAGAAGAAAATGCCGCTGCGAAGGCGGAACGAAATTTGACGGCCGTCTTTCGAGACTTTCCAGGAAAGTGCGAGTTCGGGCTCAAGCTGTTGTGTTTGGCGGTTTTCGCGAATCAGAACGCCGCCGGTGAGATAACGAATTGCGCCGGAAGCGTCGTCATCCACTTTGAGCGGATCAAAAGTCTTCGGCTCCGAGCGCAAGCAGAACCTTAGTTCACCACCTTGCGCAAGCGCAGCGCTGCAAAAGCACACGGCGCAGAGAATGACTGCAAGTGCTTTAGAGCATGAACGTGCCGTGTACGTCGATGCTTTGCTGTGGCGCTTCATGCTGCCACCTCCTCCTGGTTCGAAATCACAATCTGAAACGACGTCACTACGATCACCAGTAAAATCAGCGGTACTAATCTCCAAGGCTCCTCTCCGACGGAAACCAGGCCTTCCAGTTCTTTCAGCAAACTTCCCCAACTGGGCATGGGTTCGGCGACGCCAAGACCGAGAATACCTAGATTCGCCTCACTCAAGATGAAGACCGGAATCGAAATCCAAAACTGCGCGAAAAGCACCGGCTTCAAGTTGGGTAAGACATGCATCCAGAACAAACGCCGGCCGTGAATTCCGGCTGCCCGTGCCTGGCGCACAAAATCCGAGCTGCGCAACGAGGATGCAGAGGCGCACAACACACGAGCTGCAGAGCTCCAGCCGAGCACCCCCAGAAGCAAGAACGTCACCACTACCGAAACCACCGGCGAAACGTTCAGCGGCAGCAGGGCTCGCGCTGTAATCAGCAGAAACAGCCATGGCAGCGATAAAAATAAGTCGGTGATAGCCATGGCCGCTCGCTTCCAGGCGCCGCCGGCATACCCTGCAAATCCCCCAATCAATGCCGCCAGAAGCGTGGAAAGCAACGCCGCAGCCGGAGCCAGCAGTAGTGAAATGCGAGTGCCATAGAGCACACGCGCAAAGCGATCGCGTCCCAGTTCATCGGTTCCCAGCCAGTGCGTGTGCGATGGCGGTGCGTCAGTCGCATCGCGATACTGCCGGGCGTACCCTGCCGGGGCCAGCCAATTGGCTGCGAATGACGCTCCCAGCACCAAAACGAGAACCGCACACGCAAGTCTCTGCCCGAGGCTCATACTTCCTGTCCCCGGATTACAGCACCGATTACATCCGCACTGGAGTTTGCCAGCAAGGTTACGAGCGTCACCAGAACCGTGATGTTCACGAGCAGGGGCAGATCGCGAGCCATGGCGGATTGCCATGCGAGTTGTCCGATACCGGCGAGGCCGCACAGAGCTTCCACGGGAATCGCTGCTCCGATCGCCATGCTCACCGAGACCCCCCCCAAGGCAAGCAGCTGCGGCATGATCACCGGAATCACATGCCAGAACAAGATGCGCGCCTCGCCGACGCCCCTTGCCCGGGCAGCAAGGATGTGTGGTTGATAATAGGCTTTCAGCAAAACATTTCTCGTGTATCGGTATGTCCCCGGAAACACAATCAGCGCGATTACCAGCGACCCGGGTGCATTCCAAAGAACAGAGAGCAAAGCCAACACTGCGGCAGGCATACAGAGAAAAAATCCGCTTAAAATCGTGGTCGCTGTGTCGTAGATGGAAAGCCGCAGCCACGCCGCGCTGAGAGCGAGCGTCAGGCTGAACGCCCAGGCCAAGCTCAGCCCGATTGCGATCAAGCGCGCAGTGAGAGGTGCGCGATCGCGCAGCAGAGTGCGCACGGGCTGGCCCAAGGCAAGGGACTGCCCCAAATCTCCGTGCGCAGCCAATATCATGTAATGGAAGTAAAAACGAAAAATGTTGTCACTCTGCCGCCGGGAGTCACGCAGGGCCTGCACGCTCTCGGCGTTTAAGCGAGGGTCGAGCTCGCGTTCGTCGGAATCGAATCCCGGAGCAAGCCGGACCAGCGTGGCGGAAAGAAAGCCGCCAATCAAAACAATTGCTGCGACAAGCGCCAGGTGAGCTGCGATTTTTCTCTTCAGGCTGTGCATCTACTTTCCTGAAGCGCCTTGGGCTAGAGAGTGCGAGCCCGCTTCACGCTGGGCATGATGCACTTGTTTTACGGAATACATGCGGTGGTCGGCCTTGGCCAGGAGGGCTTCGACGTCGTAGCCATCTTCTGGGCAAAATGCAGTGCCGACGCTCAGCGAGATCATGTCCTGGCCGCAAATGTGCCGGCCGGCGTCGATAGCCGCCTGATTCAGCCTGACCGACTTCTCCTCCGCGGCTTCGGGGGTGAGCCCGGGAGCTGTTATGACAAATTCGTCGCCCCCCATGCGCGCCACGTAATCGTAGCCACGGCACGCGTCGCGCAGCCGCGTGCTGAACTCGCGCAGAAGCTTGTCGCCCTCGAGGTGCCCGAAGGAATCGTTGATTTTCTTGAGGCCATCGATGTCGCAGACCATTACTGCCAGTGAAGTTTTCATGCGCCGGCAGCGCGCTACTTCCTGCGCCAGATGCACGAACAGCGAACGGGCGTTCGGCAATCCGGTGAGAAAGTCGGTAGTCGCGGAACTCTCGGCCTGCTGATACTTGAGTGCATTTTCCACAGAGATCGCGACTTTGGAAGCTACCGCGAGCAGAACCCGCAAGTGATCGGGGGTAAATGCGTCGGGAGTGGAGTGATACATGGCGAGGACGCCGACCACGCCATTCAGTCCTTGCAAGGGAACAGCTACCGCGGACGAAAGCAATGCGCGCTTGTCCGGATCGGCGGCGTAACCGACTTCGACCTGAGGATTGCCATTGACAATGGGCTTGCAGTTCTCGGCGACCCATCCGCACAGCCCTTCGCCGACCCGAATTTTCAGGGAAGAAAGAACACGGAAGTTTTCGCCGCTCACCAGTTCGGGCAACAGCCAGCCGTTCCGATTGACGAACACGGCAATCGAGTCATACGGAATCAACTTGCGCAGACGCATAGAAAGCACGGAAAGAGTCTCGCTCAAACTGAGCGAGTTGCCGAGGTCTTGGCTGAGATCGAACATAGCCTGCGCTTCCTGACGTGCCGAGGCAATCGAAGTCAAGAAATCGGACTCGCTTTGCGAATGATCATGAGTACGTTCGAATCCCGCGGCCGGGGCGAGCCCGCGTTCTACGCGCACCTCGGCAGTGAATCCGCTTGGGGTGAACTCATCGTCCGACCGCTGCGCCAGATGTTCCAGTTCTTTATAGCGGCGCTCCAGAACCGCGACGACGGTTGGATCGAACCATGTTCCCGCTTTTTCTTTCACGCGATCCATTGCTGTATCGAGTGGCATCGCGGGGCGATATTGCCGGTCGGAAGCCATCGCATCGAGGCAATCCACTACCGACAGAATTCGCGCTCCAATAGGAATTTCCGTGCCACTAAGCCCTGCGGGATATCCGGAACCATCCCAACGTTCATGGTGCGAGCGGACGATGGGCGCGACGGGATAAGGAAAGGCGACACGCTCGAGGATTTCTGCGCCCACCAGCGGATGTACTTTCATTTTGTCGAACTCTTCCGGCGTCAGCCGGCCCGGCTTGTTGATAATGTGTTCCGGCACGGCAAGCTTACCGATGTCATGCAGAAGCGCAGCGGCCCGGAGGGCTTCAAGTTCGTCAGTGGAGAGGCCTAGCTCTTTCGCGATTTCTACGGCATACGTGCGCACGCGTTGCAAATGCGTATGAGTCGTATGGTCCTTCGCCTCGATGGCGAGTGCGAGTGCCTCGATTGTACGCATGTTAAGCGAGGCGATTTGCTCGACGTGGCGTTTTTCGATTTCCACCCGTTCCTTTTCAGCTTCGAGGCGCCCAAGATAGAGGCGATATGAGCGATAGACCCAATAGATGACCGGCAAAACCAGCAACGAGGTTTGCCACCCAGCCCGTTGATTGACAATTCCCACCAACCCTACAGCCGCCGCACCAACGAGATAGTAGGGGAAAGACCAGAAATAACACTCCGACCAAACCTTGCGGCTGGATTTGTTTTCCGTAAGCGCGATGACGACCGAAACCGGCAGAGTGTTGGCGAGGAAAAATACCAGGGCTGCAATCATCAGCATGAGCGGGCGGCTTCCGCTCATGCGGGAATACAACCAGTGGTAGCTCACGTAGCAAACCGCGCTGGCATTGGACATCATGCCGAAAACGTTAAAAAGAACTTTGATGGGATCGGGACGGTTGCGGGCGTTCCACAGGCTCTGCACCAGAGTTGCGGTGCAGCCGATTACGAGCGTTTCGGGCAGGCTCAGCTCCATTACGCCTAGGAGAATAAAGAGAAAATTCACCGACATGGTGCCGTCTATGCCCGGTAGTTGTACTTTGAGCGCGGAAGCCAGAATGGCGATTGCCAGATAACAGACGAACCGAGTGAGGTCACCCGAATGCCAGTGCCACAGCGCCGAGCAAAGCACCACCATCCCCAGCGAGACAGTGGCGCCGACAAAAATTTTCGTCGCAGTCGACATCGGTCGTGCTTCTGTTTGTCCTACTGGGGAAGGCACCCCATGGCCGGTGGCATGGTTCGTTCCACGCACACTTCACCGGGAGTGTTCAGGAAATCCTAATAGCTGCTACAGCAGCTCCAGTAGCTTACTTACGTAACCTCGGCCAATGCCTTTCGCTGTTTGGGGGCTGAAAGGCGACAGTTCGATCACTCTCTGGCGATCACCCGTTACTTTGGTTATTGATTGCCCTCAGCAATTTCCTGATGCGGGCAAATCGGTGTGTCAAGATCAACTCCAAACGGGGAAATGGTTCCAAAACAGCTCAATTCGCGGCTTCGGGAAGAGACCAGTGAGGAGCACCCGCTAGTGCCTGCTTTGCCGCCGTATTCCGCTACAAGCGATGGAACGGCAATTCTGCTTGCCGATGTGGACGGCCTGGTGACAGCTTGCAACCATGCTGCACAGAAGATTTTCGGCTGTACGGCGAGGGAACTTATCGGGCGGCAGCTCACGATACTCATCTCACAGGAAGGCAAGGCAGCCCCGGAAGAGCGCAATTGCTTATCAACACTGCGCATGCAGGGACAATACCGCGCTTCGCATCTGATCCGTGGCCGCTCTGGCACAGGCATTGCCAACGACGTGTGCATTACGATGCTGCACGATGGTCATGACAAGCCCGCAGGAATGGTGGCGACACTGGTTGTCAGCGAGAAAAGCGCAGCGCATGAGAAAGAGCAACTTGGCGAAAGACAAGCAGGGGACGGGGACGAAACCGCGGATACCACTTTCCGCGACCTGGATGGCACGAAACTCGTAGTCTCCAGTCCGGTGCTGCATAGGTTCATGCGTATGGTGGACCGCGTTGCTGGGCACACAGAAAGCGTTTTGATCACGGGAGAAACCGGAACCGGCAAGGAACTGATCGCGCGTAGCATTCACCAGTCGTCGCACCGGCGCAGCCGGCAATGGGTAGATATCAATTGTGCCGCTCTCCCCGAGAACTTGGTCGAAAGCGAATTGTTCGGTTACGAAAAAGGCGCCTTCACCGGAGCAGACGCTTCCAGGGCAGGTCTTTTTGAGCTGGCGGATAAAGGCACTCTGTTTCTGGATGAAATTGGCGAACTACAATTGCAGACCCAGGTGAAGCTGTTGCGCGTGCTGGACGGATATCCGTTTTATAGGTTGGGAGGCCACCGAAAAATTGATGTCGATGTCCGCATCGTCGCGGCCACCAATCAGGATCTCGACGCCGCCGTCGCCGCGGGACGCTTCCGGCAAGATCTGTTTCATCGCCTCGGGCAGTTTCAACTTTGCGTTCCGCCGTTGCGGGAGAGGCCTGAAGACGTCATCGCGTTGGCGGAGCATTTCCTGCGGCTGAAGAATCAGGCTCGCTTTTTTGCGCCGGATGCGGTTTCGGAATTGCTTTCGTATCCATGGCCAGGTAACGTGCGCGAGTTGCGCAATCTGATTGCACGGGTTGCAGTAGAGTCGAACCAACCGGAAATTCAGAGAGCGCAAATCAGAGCTGCGATATCCGGCAATCCTGTGGCGCAGCGTCATGCGCCCTCCATACCGGTGGGTGATCTCGACAGCATGGAAGAGCAGATGATTATCCGCGCGCTAGAGCGCAGCGGAGGGCATCGCGCCCAGGCAGCCGAGCAGCTTGGCATCTCGCGCCGCACCCTGAGCCGCAAGCTGAAGGAATATAACATTAATGTCAATTCCAGCGAGGGCTCCAAGTCGCTGGGATCAATCAGCCTCGAACAGCAAAAATTCTTCCGCGCACGCATCCAGCTTGCGGTCACGCTGAAAAACCAGCAGGGCGAAGAAACCACCGTTCAGGGAGTGAACCTGAGCACGGGCGGCATGGGGCTGGACGGGTTGAAGGAACCGATGAAGTTTACGGGACTTTTGGATGTAAGTTTCCCCCTACCGGAGAGCGAGGCTGTCTTTCGCGCCAAGGCGCGCATTGTGTGGTTCGGCGGCGAAGGCCGTGTGGGACTTCGCTTTGCGGTTATCGATCCTGCCCTATTCGAGCAGTTACAACATTGGACGAATAAAAAAATGAAGGACGAAGGGTGGGAGTTGCCGCTGCAGGCCTGAGGGTGCTATTCGGGATTTCCGGCGAGCGACAACCTCGCTACATGAGCAGAAGCTGACTGATCCTTCCAAAAAACCTCACTCGCTCCTGCTCGCCGATTGTTTCGAATCCGTTTTCTTCCTGTGCTTCGTCGCCTCTTCCTGATCCGCCAACAGCTTTTTGTGATCCTCTGCTGAGCTATCGACCGTTTCCAGTGCAGTCGACAGAACGAACTCATATTGGCTTGCTTCCTCCGGTGTGACGCCGGCGGCGTCTTTCAAAGCGCGAAGCTTAGCCTGAAACTCGGTATCCGCATCAATAATCGTCTTCAGCGGCTTACGGATATCGTCCCTGCGATCGATGTACGTGTCGATGTTGTCGTTCAATTCGTCATAGATGGCGGTGAAGTCATCGAGCTTGTCGTGAGTCTGCCGAGCGCGATCTTTGATTTTGGGATCGTTGCGCATTTGTTCCATGGCCAGGAGGCGGGCGCGTGCAAATTTCACATAGAGGGTGAGGCGCTGTTGCGGTTCCCAACTTGCGTCGCGAATCTGATCAATTTCCGGTTGGGTGAGAGGATCTTCACGGTGCTGGGCATGGCATATTGCGAATGTGAACAGCAAAGAGCAAACGAGAGCCGGTAAGAAATGGCTTTTCATTTTTTGTTGCCCTCGGGGAACATAGCTGCCAACAGATCGTCGCGAACGCGTTGCAGACGGTCGATCGTACTCTGCACTTCAGCTTGATCGTCAAACGCAACCGAATGCTTTAGATCGGTGAGCTTGCGCACCATCTTGCGGACGGCGATCTCGCTTTTCTTTTCGTGTTTGCGGGTTTGAATAGAATAATCGCGCGCCAACTCTGCGAATGTCGCTACGTCGGTCAAAGCAGCTTTTGCGTGCTGACCATCGCCTGACCTGTAGAGGCGATCCGCCTCGCGCAGCTGCAGCTCAGATAATTGGATGCAGAGCGGAACACGGTCGGCGAGCCCAGCCTTGGAGATTTTTTCCTTGAGCTCGCTCACGGTTGGCTGATGACTATCGGCCACGGTGAAAGGGGTAAGCAGCGCGCATGCCGTGGCTGCCAGCGCCAATCGGCGCAATCGTGAAGGGTTCAAGCGCATTTGTTCCCGCTATTTCTTCGGTGAGATGGCAATCAGACGGTGCTGCGCCTGCCACTCTTGATCAGGATACTGCCCGTTGGCGCTCTTGAGGAAGAGGCGATAATTCTCCGCGGCTTTTTTGAAATCCTTCAAATGATCATAGGCGGAAGCGCGCATGAAATATGTGATCGCCGTCTCAGGCAAGAATTTCAGCCTTTGGTCCAGTGAGCGCAGGACCAGCGGATAATCCTTGTTCTCTCCAGCGGCGAAGGCGAGATCGCCGTAGGCTTCACCGAACTCCGGTTTGAGCTTCAGCACGGTCAGAAACTCCTGCTGCGCCTCGAGAAACTTCTTTCGCTGTAGCAAAACTTGTCCGAGCCGGCGATGAAGGTAAGCCGAATCGGGATGAACCTGGATCAGTTCACGGTAGGCGGTTTCGGCAAGCTCGTTCTTGCCCGCATCGGCACATATATCGGCAAAATCGCGTTGTGCGGCATCGTCATGCGGCGCCAGCTTGAGACCTGATTGCATTTCCGCGATCGCGGTGTCGGCGTTCCCCTCGGCAGCAAGGACGCGGCCAAGCTGAAGATGAATTTCCGCTGAGTCCGGGTGTGACGCCACCAACTTGCGCAAGTAGTCCTCCGCCTCGGGAAAGCGGCGGGCGCGCATGTAGAGATTGACAAGGCAGGTCATTGCATCGACGGACTGCGGATCAAGCGCAAGCGCGTGCTTGTATTCAGCTTCCGCTTGAGGGTACTCGTCCTGGTGTTCGAGCAGCACGCCCGCGGAAATGTAGGGTTCTGCCTCACTCGGCTGAAGAGCGGCAGCTTTTTTGTAGTCAGCCAGAGCCTCATCGGGATTGCTCGTGGCAACTACCTGTCCAAGCGAGAGCCACGCCCGGTATTGGCCTTCTTCTGGGTGACTGGAGGGCTTGAGCTGAGTTGCTGCTCGCAAAAATTGCTCAGCGTCCGGCTTTCCAAACTTCGCCAGTTGCAGGCCCAGGTTCAGATTCGACTCGAAGACGCTTGGCTTGGCGTCGACCGACTTGCGATAGGCGGCAATGGAAGCATCCAGCTTGCCGAGCGCATTTTCGACATAGCCGAGATCGAACCAGGCAACATAGGAAGCAGAGTCGTGCTCGACGAATTTGCGTAAAAGAGACTCGGCAGAAAAATAGTCTTGCTTATCGATGGCGGCTTCGGCTTCGGTAAGTTCGGGTGGTTCGGAATCATCCTCCAAGGGAACCTGCACATAATGCCCGGAGTGATGACCCCGTGAAGAAGACTCGCCCTGGGATTGAGGTTGCGAGGGAGCGGAATCCTGAGCAGGAGCGGTGCTCTGCGCAGAAGAAAACAACCACGTGCTGAGCGACAACACGCACGCCAGAACAAACTTAATCGCCCGCCTTGGAACGCGATGCTCCATTGCCTCTGCCCGTCCCGGTTCCTGTGCCATTGCCATTCAGCACTCGCGCCAGATATTTTCCAGTGTACGACCCCGGGAGCTTGGCAATCGCCTCCGGCGGGCCCACACCGACGATTTTTCCGCCGCGCGATCCGCCCTCCGGTCCGAGGTCGATCACCCAGTCGGCAGTTTTGATCACTTCCAGATTATGCTCGATGACGAGAATGGAGCCCCCGGCCTCAATGAGGCGGCGAAAGGCAGCCAGCAGCTTGCTAACGTCGTCGAAATGCAGCCCGGTGGTTGGCTCATCGAAGATGTAGAGTAAATGACGCTTGCGGCGCGGTTCGTCGGCCGAGGCGGTGCTGGCTCTTCCAATCTCACGCGCGGCAGGTTGCAAGTGCGCGGCCAGCTTCATGCGCTGGGCCTCGCCGCCAGAAAGGGTTGTCGCTGATTGTCCCAGCCGCAGATATCCCAGGCCGACTTCGTCGAGCACCCGCAGTTTCTCAGTGATTTTGGGCGCTTCGGCAAAAAATCTCAACGCTTCCTTCACGGTGAGATTCAGCACTTCATGAATGTTCTTGCCGCGATATCGAACCTCCAGCACCTCCGGTTTGTAACGCGTGCCCTTGCACTCTTCGCAGATCAGTTCCACGTCGGCGAGAAATTGCATCTCGACCGTAACCGTGCCGTCGCCCTGGCAGGTTTCGCAGCGGCCGCCGGGAATATTGAAGGAGAAATGTCCTGACGCGAAGCCGCGCTTCTTCGCTTCCGGCATGGAGGCGAACAGATCGCGGATGGCGTCAAAGGCTTTGATGTAAGTAATGGGATTTGAGCGCGGCGTGCGGCCAATGGGCGATTGATCGACCAGCACAACTTCGTCGATGTATTGGTCGCCGGTGAGGTTTTCCCAAGAAGCGGCTCCAACCACCGTACCCGGCTGTTTCTTTGCTTCCGCCAGCGCCCGATACAACACCTGATGCAATAAGGTCGATTTGCCCGAGCCGGAGACTCCGGTAATCGCAACCAGCATTCCTAGCGGAATACAGATGTCAACTCCCTTGAGATTGTTGGCGCGCACACCTTGGATTCTGATCTGCTGCGACCCAGGATGACGCCGCACCGCCGGTACCTGAATGCTCAAATCCTCGGCCAGATAGCGTCCGGTCAGGGATGCTGGATCATGCATGACTTCTTCGTATGTTCCTGCCGCCACCAGCTTCCCGCCGTGTTCGCCCGCTCCGGGGCCGAGATCGAGAATGCGATCGGCCATCCGCATGATGTCGGGATCGTGCTCTACGACGAGAATCGTATTGCCCAGATCGCGGAGATTAAGCAGAATGTTTATCAGCCGGTGCGTATCCCGTGTGTGCAGGCCGATGGAAGGCTCATCGAGCACGTACAGCGTTCCCACGAGGCGCGAGCCGAGGGCAGTCGCAAGTTGGATACGCTGCGCCTCACCGCCCGACAGCGTCGACGACAAACGGTCCAGCGTGAGGTATTCCAATCCTACATCGTTCAAGAAGCGCAGCCGCTCCCGGATTTCCTGCAGTAGCCGCTCGGCGATTTCCGCTTCTTCCGGATTGAGCTGCAGTGCGGCGAAAAACGCCGCCGCGTCTTCCACGGTCATGGAACAGACTTCGCAAAGATTCTTACCGTTGATTTTCACCTGCCGCGCTTCCAGCCGCAGACGCGATCCCTGGCATTCGGGACACGTGGCATACCCGCGATAGCGGCTCAAAAACACGCGAATGTGCAACTTGTACTTCTTGCGCTCGAGATACTGGAAGAATCCGCGAACACCCGGAAAATCCTCATCGCCGCCGAGAATCAGATTCTGCTGACCTTCGTCCAGCTCAACCCAAGGTACGTCGAGAGGAATGTCCTTGTGTTTGGCGAACCGCTTCATCTCGGTGAACAATGGGCGGTATTTTGGCTTGTTCCAGGGATCAATGGCGCCATCGGCTAACGACTTCATGGGATCGGGAATCACCAGGCTGAGATCGAAGTCAATGGTGTTGCCGAAGCCCTGACACCGCGGACACGCGCCATACGGGTTGTTAAACGAGAAGAGCCTCGGTTCGGGCTCTTCATAGCGCAGATTGCAAGTTTTACACTCGAAGCGTTGCGCGAAACGCAATTGCCGCGCGCGGCGATCGTTCTGCAGAGGAAGATCAAAAATTACTTCGCCCGATTCGCGGTATGCAGTCTCAATCGCATCGACAATGCGCGAGCGCGACTCACCGGACATTGTGAGGCGGTCTACAAGTATGAATGCAGGCTGATCGAAGCGGATATCGAGCAGAGATTCCGGCGTGGAAAACTCGAAGACGTTGCCCGATTGATAGAGCCGGTTGAATCCGCCTTTGCGCAAGTCGAAAAGCCTGATTTTGAACTGGTCGGTCAGCCCAGTTTGTGCAGAGACGGTTTTCTTGCTAGGGCGCCGAGGCTTCTTTTTTGCCTCCTCCGAGGTCGAGGCAGGCTGCAAAGGAAAAAGAACCTGCATCCTCGTTCCAGGATCGAGCGCCAGCACGGCATCGGCGACTTCATCGACCGTATCTTTCTTTACTTCCTGCCCGCACTTCATGCAATAGGTGCGGCCGATGCGCGCGAAAAGCAGCCGCAGATAGTCGTAGATTTCGGTCGCAGTAGCAACGGTCGATCGTGGATTACGGGTGGTATTCTTCTGCCGGATAGCGACCGCAGGTGCGATGCCATCGATGGAATCGACCTCGGGCTTCTCAATGCGTTCCAGAAACTGCCGCGCATAGGCCGAGAGCGACTCGACGTATCGGCGCTGGCCTTCGGCGTAAATTGTGTCGAAAGCAAGAGAAGACTTGCCCGAGCCCGAGACGCCGGTGACCACGGTCAGAGTATTGTGCGGAATCTCAAAATCGACGTTCTTGAGGTTGTGCACACGGGCGCCGCGGACGGTAATGCTTGCAGTGGATAGCGACTCAGACATCGGGAGTTGACGCGGCAAACCATTCTCTAGCCTTGCCGATAGGGTCGGAAGAGGCTGCCGAATCTTCTATTATAAAGCAGCAGTGGTGGGTGATCCGAATGCGGATGCACAACGAGCACTGAATAACACGGGGTAAACCGGAGGAAAGCTAGCCCTGGTCCTGATCGCGGCGTTTGCTATAGCGGAAAGCCAGTCCGACACCGAACGCCATCAGTCCTACCGGCGGGATTAACATCACAAGAATGGCGCGATTGAGTGCCTGCTGGCCCTCCTTCGGCGTAGCCCTGGCTGCGGCATTGCACATAGCACAGCCCTGGGCGAAAGCGGGTAGAGCCGAGACCCCAAAGACCGCAAGCAGTACCAGAGCGCGAATCCTGCCACGCAGAAAGTTCATCGTAATTTCACTCTACTTTACTCCCAGATGAATAATCCGGTCCGCATCCGGGAAAAAGAAAAAGAACATGATAACAAAGCACGCACTCACCGCAATTACCAGTATCCAACGCATGAGTGCAGTCTCAAATTTCAAGTGCATGAAATAGCCGATGATCAGCGCCGACTTGACGATCGATAAGACGAGCAGAACCTCCAGCATGTGCGCCGGCTGGAAAATCTGCCGGTAGCCCAGCCAGACCTCAATGCCGGTGAGAACGAGCAACGCTCCCCACACCCAGAAGTACTGGCCTTTGTAATCGTCGTGAGCTACATCGTGCATATTAAAGTCCTCAGGGGTAAAGCCGATTATTTCGAAGTCCTGTTTGGCGCGGCTAAAGCCGCACTTTTCGAAAACAACTTCCGCCAATAAGCGCACGCTCAAGCGGTGCGCTGATACGAAGTTAGACCTTGGTTGACATCAGGTAGACCAGGGGGAAGATGAACATCCACACCAGGTCGACGAAATGCCAGTACAAACCCGAAACTTCGACATCGTAAGCGTCATAATCTTTTGGTTTCAGGAACAGAATGATTGCCGCCACGAGCAGGGCAATACCGAGAACATGAATCGGGTAATGAAATACATTGCCGGATGGGATTAGAAATGCCGCCGCAATCCAGATAACGGCCAGAATCGGGAGAAACCACTTGCGCAAGGCAACGACTCCGAGATAAATCACGCCGATGGTCACGTGCAGCATATGCATGGCCGTCAGTCCGAAAAATGCCTGGGTAAACTGCGGTATGTTCTTGGAGATTTCAGTCAACTCGCCATTCGATGCCGGCGGCGTCACACCGAGGATGGTAAGAAAGCCAGGGAGATACAAACCCTCCCCGATTAATCTGCTCCACTCCATGCCGTGCAACACGATGAACGCTGTGCCGAACACCATAGTCGCAAGCAGCCAGTTGCGCGTCCATGCCCGATCGTGACGCTGAGCCGCGAAAACCGCCAGCACCATGGTTAGCGAACTCGAGAGCAGGCACGCGGTCATGATGGTGGCGTTGGCGATGCTGGCCGCGTGAAAGGGCGTAGGCCAAGGGATTGTGTAGATTCGGTTGTAACTGAACGCGAACAGCAGCGCCCCGAAGGTGAGAGAGTCGGAGGCGAGAAAAAGCCACATGCCGACCTTTTTCGAGTAAGCGCCAAACAAAGGCTGTTCGAATTCGCCCGCGTGTCCATGCGCAGGCGCAGCACCATGTTCCAACACGGCGTCAGCCATTCCCCAGTTTCCTCCTCTTATCGCATCAACCCCAGCAACGCGAAAATGTAAATCCACAACACGGCCATGAAGTGCCAATACCAGGCAGTTACATCAATAGCAATGCGACGGACTTCCACCGGCCGGTGGAGCAGGGCAGTGATCCCCGCCCAAAGCATGGCCACAATTCCACCGAACAAATGCACGGCATGTGCTGCGGTGAGCAAATAAATAAACGAGCTGTCGGGATTGGTATTAACCAAGAACCCGCGCGCCTTGAGTTCACCCCAGGCTAGCCATTGGCCCAGCAGAAATCCGAAGCCGAGAACAATGGTGACTGCCAGCCAGGGGAAACTGCCTTCTTCTCCCAGAGAAATGCCAGGAATCGACTCGACGGGAGCCAGTGCGGCGCGGCGTGTAATGGCGCGGCGCGCGCCTTCCATGGTGATGCTACTCAGCAGGAGGATTGCCGTGTTTATTGCCAGTAGCAGCCAGGGCAGCGGCACTTCCCCCCAATCGCGGAAGTAGCCCTGCTTCACTTCATCGAAGGTCGGCAAGCCCCGGCGCACGATGTAGGCGCTGGTCAGCGAGATGAACAACATGCTGACGGTAACGATGCCGCAGATCAGTCCCAGGCGCGCTCGGCGCAAGCGCGCGCCGTAATTTGGAAAGTTGTCGCCGTGGCCTTCGCCGCCGCCGCTCTGGGGAGGAGAGGGTGGTTCCTGATCGTGGCCAGCATGATCAATCGCTCGGGTTGGAATGTACGTCGCCATGTCAATTAAGACGAATTCAGTCGCAGGCCGGTTGTGCGCCTTAATGCGCCGCCGCGCTACTGATCGCTGGATCCGTCTGCATTACATAATCGCGCGCTGCGCCGGGAACTCCATATTCATAGGGGCCATTGTGTACAACCGGCGTAACTCCATTGAAATTGTCATGCGGCGGAGGCGTTGCAGTTGTCCATTCCAAGGTAGTTGCTTCCCAGGGATTGTCGCTGGCTTTCGGGCCCTTGAAAATGCTCCAGAACAGGTTGATGACAAAGATGAACTGCGCCGCAATCGTAATGATCGCCGCATAGGTCATGAACACATGTATCGGCTGAAGCTTCGCCAGATACGCGACCTCGGTGTATTGCGAGTAACGGCGTGTCCCACCGGCGATGCCGAGATAATGCATCGGCATGAAGATGGCGTAAGTTCCGATGAACGTGATGAAGAAGTGAATGCGTCCCCAAAACTCGTTCATCATGCGCCCGAACATTTTCGGGACCCAATAATAAGTCGCGGCAAACATGCCGAAGATAGCCGCCACGCCCATGATCAAGTGAAAATGACCGACAACGAAGTACGTGTCGTGCAACTGAATGTCGAGTACGGGTTGCGCCAGGAACGGGCCGCTCAATCCGCCAGAGACGAATAGCGAGACGAAGCCAATCGCGAACAGCATAGGCGACTTGAATCGAATTCGGCCTTTCAGCATCGTGCCCAGCCAGTTAAAAGTCTTGATCGCCGAGGGCACGCCAATGCACATGGTGAGAATCGAGAAGGCAAAAGCCGAGTAGGGGCTCATGCCGCTCATGAACATGTGATGGCCCCACACCATGAAGCCAAAGAATCCGATGGCCAGCATGGCGTAGACCATGGCTTTGTAGCCGAAGATCGGTTTGCGCGAGAAGGTCGAGAGAATCTGCGACGTCACGCCCATGCCGGGCAGAATCGCGATGTAGACCTCGGGATGTCCGAAGAACCAAAACAGATGCTGCCACAACAGCGGCGAGCCGCCCTTGTGCCCCATGATTTGTCCGTTGACTACAACGAGCGGAACATAAAAGCTGGTGCCGAGGTTGCGATCAAGCAGCAGCAAAATGCCGGCCGAAAGCAGGACGCCGAAGGCAAGCAAGCCGAGCATTGCTGTAATGAACCATGACCAGCAGGTGAGCGGCATGCGCATCAGTGTCATGCCTTTGGCCCGCATGTCGAGCGTGGTGGTCAGAAAATTCAACGCACCCAGCAGGGAAGCGATACAGAAGATAGCGATGCTGGTGATCCAGAGATCTGCTCCCAAGCCCTCGCCCGGACCCGCCGACTGCACGGCGCTGAGCGGCGGATATCCGGTCCACCCATGCAGCGGTGCGCCACCTTGCACGAAGAACGCGCAGATCAACACCACAAACGCGACAAACGTTGTCCAGAACGAAAGCATGTTCAGGACGGGGAAGGCCATATCGGGCGCGCCAATCTGGATAGGCAGAAAATAATTTCCGAATCCTCCCTGCGGCGCTGTGGTCAGCACGAAGAACACCATGATGGTGCCGTGCATGGTGAGCAGGCTGAGATATTGCTCGGGCTTGATTTCGCCAATCAGCGGGAGACTGGCAGTAGGGAAGATCAGGTGCAGCCGCATCAGCAGCGACAAGAACATGCCTATCCACACCGCGGTGAGCGCCAGAAAGAAATACTGAATGCCGATGATTTTATGATCGAGGCTGAAGATGTATTTTCGAATGAACCCTTGCGGAGCAGCGTGTGCATGAACCGTTGCCGTAGTTGCCATTACTGTTTCTCCGCCTCCCGTGCAGCCATCCATTTATCGAAATCGTCCTGGCTAACGATATGAACCATGCCGTGCATTTTGTAATGGCCCAGGCCGCAAAGCTCGGCGCAGGCAATTTCGTATTCGCCTATCTGCGTGGGCGTGAAGTGCATGTGGATCATGAGACCCGGTACCGCATCCTGTTTAAAGCGAAGCGAGGGCACAAAGAAACTGTGAATCACGTCGACTGCGCGCAGGGTGAGATCGACTTCACGGTCCACCGGTAGATACATGGTGCCGGTGACGATATCGTCTTTAGAGGCGGGATCAGACGTGTTAAGGCCCACCGCAGCCTCTCCTCCAGCCGAGGGATCCATCAGCTTGGGGCTGGTCGCTCCGTATTTACCATCGGGGCCCGGATAGCGGAAGTACCAGGCAAATTGCATGCCTGTCACTTCGACTTGAACCGAACCGGGTTTAGCCGGCTCCCAACGGTTGGCCGCCCATACCGGGTAGCCCATGAGGTTCAAGCCAACAAAGAGGATGGTCGTGAGCGCGGTCCAAATGATTTCCAGCTTGACGTTGCCATGGCTGTATGCGGCAGGCGCAGCCGAAGGCCGATCCCGGTACCTCCACGCGAAGTAGCCCAGCGCGAGCTGGGCCGCGAGAAAAACAATTCCCATCAAAATGAGAGTGAGAGTGAATTGACCGTCGATGAAGCCTGCGGCGGAAGAGGCGCCGGCTGGCAGCCACCAGGTTTTGGCGGCGAAGAAGTAAGTGCTGACAAGAGTGATCAGCCAGATTACAAGCAGTAACGCGAGGCCCATCCCCAGTCCTCCCCCGAACGGCTAGACGAAGCGTTTTACGTGATTGCCGTGCCCCACAGCGGCAAGCAACGCGCGAGTTTATCACAGGTGATTATCGAAATTGCAAACAACTTGCTGAGGAAAAAACAAAGAGCGCCACGGATCACACGGACTTTCAGGGATGCGCGTCTTGTCATTCCGAGAGTAGAGGGTACTGGAGCGTGCCATCCCTCTAACCACTGGCAGGGCGATTCGGGAGGATGTCGCACTGCTTGAAATCCGCCAAAACCCACGCGACTCTGCGGCCAATTTCCCTACTTCTCACTCCATTGCGGTACTCGCCCTGGTGTCCACGGCGCACCGGCAGCTTCCATGTCTTTCTCCAGCTTAGCCAAATCGACCTCAACCAATGCATGAAGCTTCTTTAATTGTTCGCCAAAGTCCTCTGCGGCGACATTGTAATCGTCAACATGCGTGTGGGTTGGCCGCGAGATCGAGAAGCGCTCGCCTTCCATGATCGCTTCCACCCGAGCATTAATAGAAGAGGGAACCGGTTCATTACGCTTCCGCATTTCCTCATCCCCGCGCAGTGAGCGCAGGATTTCGCGATCTCTTTCTTCAATTGAATCGGCGTCCGAGCCGAGTTGCTTCTCGACTGCCGGTGTCTCCCTCAAAGCGGCGCGGATTTGTTTCAACCGGGATTCCACTTCATCCGCTGTGTGCAGTGCGCCGGAGACGGCACGATACAAGCGCGCCACCTTGCGCTGAAATTCTTCCTGAGCCTGCCGATCCGTTAAGCTCAGCACGGAAACTCCATCGGCGACAACTTTGAAGGTCTGCGGCCCCGCAAGATCGGTCACCGTTCCATCGACCTTTTGGAACATGCGTACGGAATACGTCCCTGCGATCACCAGTGGACCCTGCGATCCCGCAGGCGGAAAATCTTCTACTTCTTCTGGATGCTCACGCAAAGAAGCTGCCGGATATCGCAAATCCCACGCTGTGCGTTGAAAGCCTGCTTCAATGCTGCCTTCCACGCGACGGATCGGCGTGCCGCTATCGTCGTAAATCATGAAGTAAAGCTCTGGTTTCGCTTCCTGCGCCTCGGCGCGCAGTTCGTCATTTGAGGGATAAGACAGCGTCTGCCCTTTCTTCACCGCTTCTTTTTCTGCATCCTGGCGTTTTTCTTTCTTCGTCTTTAGTTTTTCTTTCAGGTAACCAGTAAACACAGCTCCGTAAGGAGGATTATCTGCCGTAAAGAAAGCATCACCCTGAAACGCCTTTTTCGGCCCACCCAACGGATGCCGCTCGATATACATCAGCGCGTCCTTTACGGGAAACAGCGTGGCTGCTTGCTGGACCGACTCGGGCTTGATCTGGCGCAGTGCGGCGATATTATCCAGCACATAGAACCCGCGCCCGAAGGTTGCGATAACCAGGTCACTTTCGCGCGGCTGGATGGCCATATCGCGAACCGCAATCGTCGGCAGTCCGCCTTTGAGCTGCACCCAATGTGCACCCTCGTCGATGGTGAAGAATGCTCCGAATTCGGTCCCGGCAAATAGCAGATTTGGATTCACGACGTCTTCGGCGAATGCGAGCACCGGACCGTTCTCGGGTAGATCGCCGGCGATCGAGCTCCAGGTTTTTCCCGCATCTTTCGACTTTAATAAATAAGGTTTGAAATCTTCATTCTTGTGATTATCGAAAGCCGCATAAACAGTGTTCTCGTCGTGGTGCGAGGCAGCGAGGCGGCTGACATACGTTTTGTCGGGAATGCCCGGGAAAGTTTCGTACTTGGTCCAATTCTGCCCGCCATCGCTTGTGACCTGGATTAAGCCATCGTCCGTACCCACATAAATGAGTCCTTCCTTCATCGGAGACTCGGACAACGCCACGATATTTCCGTAGAAAGAAGTTGAGGCATTTTTGGCAACGGCATCGGGATACCAAACCTTGCCCATTACCGGCAGCTCATTGCGATTGATCTGCCGCGTCAGGTCGCCGCTGATGGCACGCCATGTGTCCCCTCGGTCGTCGCTGCGAAATAATTTGTTCGCCGCAAAATAGAGGCGCGTGTGCGAGTGCGGACTGATGATGATCGGCGAATCCCAATTCCAGCGCAACGGAGCCTCGCCCTTGCCCTCGAGCGGCTGCAAAACCAATTCTTGCCCGCTGAGCTTGTCGTAGCGCACCAGCACCCCGTACTGGGACTCGGAATAAATCGTGTTGGGATCTTCGGGATCGACCGCCGAGCGGAAACCATCGCCACCGGTGGTAACGAACCAATCGGAATTCATGACGCCGTTGATATTGCGCGTGCGCGTCGGACCGCACCACGAAAAATAATCCTGCGTGCCGCCGCAGACGTTGTAAAAGGGAAGAGCATTGTCGAGCGCCAGATCATAAAACTGCATGGTTGGCAGGTTAGCCTTGAATTGCCAGCTTTTGGCGTCATCCCAGGTTTCGGCCATGCCGCCATCTGAGCCGAGCAGCCAGTGTTTCGTGTCATCAGGATCGATCCACACGATGTGGTTATCGCCGTGATGATTGACTTCGTTAACTTTTTTCAAGGTCTTGCCGCCATCCCGCGACTCGCGCAGATCCACGAACATAAGCCAAATGCGATCTACATTTTTCGGGTCGCAGACTACACGCGCGTAATACATCGCGCCCTCATCGAATTCATTCCGCCTCTCCCAGTTCGCACCTTTATCGTCGGAACGAAAAATGCCGCCTTTGCCATCGGCTGCCTCAATCGTTGCGTACACCACATTCGGATCGGCAGGGGAAACCGCCAGCCCGATGCGGCCCATATCGACGGTGGGCAATCCATTTTTTAGCTTGTTCCACGTCGCGCCAGCGTCGGTCGATTTATAAATCGCGCTCTCGGGTCCACCATCGATTAGCGTAAATACATGCCGCCGCCGCTGATATGCCGCCGCATAGAGAATGTCGGGATTGGATGGGTCCATTGCGATATCGACAACACCGGTGTTTTCGCTTATAGTCAGCACGGCTTTCCAATTCTTGCCGCCATCGGTGGTCTTATATAACCCGCGATCTCCTCCCGGTCCCCACAGCGGACCCTCGGCCGCGACATATACAACTTTCGAATCACGCGGATCAATCACCACCCGTCCGATGTGCTCTGATTTCTTCAGCCCCAGATTCTGCCAATTCTTGCCGCCATCATCGGACCGGTAAATCCCATCGCCATAACTTACGCTGCGCTGCGAGTTGCTCTCGCCTGTGCCCACCCACACCACAGACGAATCGTTGGGATCGAGCGCGACCCAGCCGATCGAGTACGAACCCTGTTTGTCGAACAGCGGAGCCCACGTCGTACCATCGTTCACCGTCTTCCACACGCCGCCCGAGGCCACCCCTACGTAGTACTCGTACTTGTTCTTTGGATTGACTGCGATCGACATCACGCGCCCCGATTCCACTCCCGGCCCAATCGAGCGAAACTTGAGTCCGGCGAATGTTTCGGCATTCATGCCAGGCTTTTTCTCCTCCTCTTTCTTTTCCTCAGAGGGTGAACTCTTGTTCTTATTCGCAGGAGACTCCTTCTTCAGCGCATTCTTGCTTTTCGGCGTGCTCGGTACAGCCTCTGGTTTCACATCCGAGTCCTGAGCGAATGAAATAATCTGTAACGCGAACGCGATGAGGAGGAGAGGAAGAATGGATCGAAGTCTCACGAGATTTCTCCGGCTGAAATTTTTCCAAACCGCATATGTATACAGGAATCCTGCGAAAGAAGCACCACCATTGATGAACGTTTCCTGCCAGGCTCCCGCTGCTGAGCTCAGCAATCCCAATGGCCGTTTATTGCAGTAGCGAAGCTCTGCGTATAGTGATAGCATCTCGGATCGACGTGGCAAGACCCGTCGTAGTCCTTGTACCAGTGTTCTTCCCAGTTTTTACTCTTAGTCTTGGCAGCGTGATCGCACGCGATTTCCGGTCGCAAGCCGGTTCAAACCAGGAGGTGGTATGCCGTCGGGAAAATTGCGCATTTCGGGAATCTTGCTTCTTCTGGTAGCTGGAACTGCGCTGGCGCAGGTGTCTACGGAACCTTCAATGCAGAAGTTGATTCCGCGTCAACACCGGCCACGGTATGTGGCGCCGGGTACACCAGCACCCGTCTATGACCCCATACGGCACGTAACTGTTTCGTACAACACTATCTGGGCGGGCTATGCGGTGACCGGTACTGATTTCACCTACGTACAAGGCTCCTGGAGGGTAAGCGCCGTCGACTGTACCCAAACCCCAAACAGCTTTTCGTCAGAGTGGGTGGGTATTGACGGGTGGAGTTCGGACACGGTCGAGCAAACGGGAACCGATGCCGACTGCATCGGCAAGAATCCGTTTTATTACGTGTGGTACGAGTTCTACCCCGTGGATACCATCGTGATCAGCGACGTCTCGATAACTCCAGGCGACCGCTTCTCCGCGTGGGTTTCCTACGATGGCGACAAACTGTATACCGTCTCGATCACCAACGACACCACAGGCCAGTCCTTCAGCACGCAAGTGGCGTTCGCTGGAGCGGGAGGTCCCGTGCCCGAGCGGAATTCTGCCGAATGGATCGAAGAAATGGACGGCCCACAACTCGCCGACTTTGGCACCGACCGCTTTGGTGAGTTTTACACTCATGCAGCTGGCGGCTCCAATTCTGCGACCGATTCTGGGGTGTCGGGGATAATCAGCGATTTCGGTGATGGGGTGCAGCTGGCTATTTCCGCGAAAGATGGCGCCAACGGCGGCCCCAACACAGCCGTTCCATCGCCACTCGATGCAGATGGGGCCAGTTTCAAAGTGACCTGGAAATCGGAGTGATACGCCGAAAGCCGCCCCCGGCGTGGCTTTGCCCCGGTTCGTTTTTTGCAAAATGTCCTAAAAGCATCTTGACCTTCCGCCGCTTCCGTATAAGAATAGCGCGGGTCTCGGGCAGCACGGCCGAAGCCCATTTCTCAATTCTCAGCCCAGGGAGTATGTATGCTATCGAAAGGTTTAAGGTTCTCCGCAGTTTCGTTAGTACTTGCCCTTTCACCTGCCTTCTCGCAGGTTTCCAGCACGCCAGCCAGCGAAACCGCCGCGCCGCGCCAACACGCGCCGCGCAAGGTTTACACCGGCGTTCTACCGCAAGTGATCGGTAATGTTACGGTGGAAGAGAGCACAAACTGGAGCGGATACGCCGTCACCGGATCCTCGTTCACCAAGGCTCTCGGTTCCTGGACAGTTCCAACCGTCGACTGCTCGGAGACCCCAAATACTTATGCGGCTTTCTGGGTGGGCATCGATGGCTGGACTTCCAGCACGGTCGAGCAGACCGGAACCGACTCCGACTGCGACGGAAGAACCCCCTCCTATTACGCGTGGTACGAGTTTTACCCCAGCCCGTCGTTCCTGATTTCCAGTGTTTCGGTCGCGCCGGGCGATCAGATGTCTGCCTCGGTGACTTACAGCAGCAGCACCAAGAAATTCACGATCAAAATCACAAACGAAACTACTGGCAAGTCCTACAGCAAGAGTGCGACAGTGTCGAGTGCGAAAAGGTCATCGGCTGAATGGATTGCTGAGGCGCCCTGCTGCACAAACGGTGGTGGAATACTTCCGCTCGCTGATTTTGGTACGGTCGACCTTGGCAAGGATTTTACGGGCGTAAGCAACACCAACCACGCTACAAATTCCGCGAAATCGGGTGCGATCGGCGCTTTTGGCTCGAGCGTCTACGAATCCATCATGGTGAACGGCAGTACGGGAGCGGATGAAGCCGTGCCGTCTGGCCTATCTTCCGATGGAACCAGCTTCACTGTGCAGTGGGATTCTGAATAACCTCCCTGTCAATTAGCTGACGGAACCCCGCTCCACTCGAGCGGGGTTGCTTTTTTCATGGCTCGCGATAGACTTCAACTGCTCATTTCCAGGAGTGCGACGAATATCACATTGGGCACGAGAAAAGCGAAGTCGGAACCGGACCCTCGATCCAGCCGTCCCTATGCGCCCGGCTATGGATTCCCCACGACGAGAAAGGGCCTGCTCCCATGGAGTTGGGCTGAGCAGCGCTTGAAGAAGTCGCACAACTATTGGATTACAACCGTCAAGCCCCAGGGTTCTCCGCATACTATGGTGGTCTGGGGTTTGTGGCAGGGCGGGCGGTTCGTCTTCAGCACGGGAGGCAAATCGCGGAAAGCACGCAATCTTGCCCAGAATAAAGAATGCATCGTTTGCACGGAGCTTACGAACGAAGCAGTGATTGTTGAAGGTGTGGCCGAAATCGCCGACGTGGCTGCGCGACGTAAATTTCTTCTCCCTTATGAGCGCAAGTACAAATTCGATATGAGCGGAATGAGGGACGATATCCTGGCCATGAAAGAGCCGGTTTTCGTCATACAGCCACGAGTCGTGTTTGGATTCTGGGAAAAATACTTTCAGAGCAGGTCTACGCGGTGGAAGTTCTAGTCGTGACCGCGAACGCTCGCAATTGCGAGCTTGCCTGCCCTCGTTCAGGTCCAATCAGGCTCTTTTTTCGAACTCTCAAGTTCCGCTATTGACAGGGCCAGTTCCTGCCGCATGGCTGGGAGTGCAATCGGTGTTTCGCCAATTGACTCGCGGCCGTTTGGTATCGCAACGTGGCAGGACAAAATCGGAAGGCGTATTCCCCGGGGCACCCGCACTGAGCGCCTCGTTCGCTTAGATCCTTTCCTTCGTAACCATGCGACAATCGCCTGCGGGCGGAACGTATCATCGACGTTCCCTCTGATTTAGAATAGAGATATGGCCCGCGAGCTGAACTTCGGCCCTTACGTCGACATCCATGATGGTAAAAAAGTCGTCAAGGACCTTACTTACGGCAATCCGACTCCTGAGGGGCTGATTCTGACCACGCTCGACTCGGCCGTAAACTGGATGCGCAAAGGTTCGATTTGGCCGATGACTTTCGGCCTTGCCTGCTGCGCCATCGAAATGATGTCGATGGGCGCGTCACGTTTTGACATTGCACGCTTCGGAGCTGAGGTCTTTCGTCCCTCGCCTCGACAGAGTGATCTGATGATTATCGCCGGGCGCGTTTCCAACAAAATGGCGCCCGTGATCCGTCAATTATGGGAGCAGATGCCGGAACCGAAGTGGGTGATTTCCATGGGTGCTTGCGCGACCTCCGGCGGAGTTTTCCAGAATTACGCATTAGTGCAGAGCGTCAACCAGGTGATTCCGGTCGACGTTTATGTTCCTGGCTGCCCGCCGCGGCCAGAGCAGCTGATCTATGCCATCACGCTGTTGCAGGAAAAAATTCAGAATCAACGGGGAACCATACACAAAGCCCTGAATCTGGGTTGATAGGTTCGGTGTCCTTAATCGTCTCTAGCCCCTGCTACAACTTCTCTAAGCTGCTGTTTTCCAGCTACTTGCAGAAACGGGAATCCGATGGTGCGTTCTCGCCGCGATCCACGAAACTATTTTTCTCCGAGCGGAATCTAAATAGACGGGTGGCGCAGGTAGCAGTTGTTCAATGCAAAAAGGGGACCGCGCGCTTAGGTGACCCGGGTGAAACTGCCCGGCTGTGGAAGGTGTCCCATGCTGACTAGATTAATGGATATGTTTTTTGGTTGCCGGCATTCGCGCTACAGCTTTCCCGTAACACTTCGCGGAGCTGTCCGCCGCAATCCTGCCAGTTCGCTGACCGGCACGTATGTGGTTTGTCTCGATTGCGGCAGAGAGTTCCCCTATGACTGGCAGCAGATGAGAGTCATCGACTCGGCGGCCGAAAAGCGCGCCTACGTGGCGTCGCTTGCGGCTCGGCACGCAGCGTAAAGGTGCGAAGCACCCTAGGTTTTCACTAGCGACGGTCATCGTTTACAAGGGTGCATCACGTATTGAGGAACAGGGACACGTTTAAGGCGCTGGTGTCCGGATTCTCCGTTAGCTTTCGCTCATTGCAACGCGGCGGCAGCTGCGAGCTGAGCTTTACTCTGCCTCGAAGGCGTCAGCCCTAAACAGCTAAAGAGATTACGTGATCGTGCGGGTATAATTCTGCGCACGGTTATGTCTATAACGAATGGCACCAAGCTGGGACCCTATGAAGTTATCGCGCTGATCGGAGCCGGAGGCATGGGCGAGGTATACCGCGCCCGCGATGCTCGCCTGGGGCGCGATGTCGCGTTGAAGGTTCTGCCGGAATCGTTCGCCCACGATACTGAACGCCTGCGGCGGTTTGAGCAGGAGGCTCGTGCGGTCGCGACTCTCAATCATCCCAATATTCTGGCCTTGTACGACATTGGCGCTCAGGATAGCCGACCGTACCTGGTCTCCGAATTGCTGGAAGGCCAAAGTCTGCGCGAACTTCTGCAGGATGGTCCGATACCGGCGAGAAAAGCCGCTGACTACGCCGTACAGGTGGCGTCTGGGCTGGCCGCAGCACACGAAAAGGGAATCGTTCACCGCGACCTCAAGCCGGAAAACGTCTTCATCACCAAGGAAGGACGTGCCAAGATTCTCGATTTTGGGCTGGCCAAACTGGCTCGGCCCGCTACGTCCAGTCCGGCAGGTTCCGATGGCCTTACCCTGACAAGTTCGCCGACCGAGGCGGGCGTGGTCATGGGCACTGCGGGCTACATGTCGCCGGAGCAGGTGCGTGGAGAAGCAATCGACCATCGCACTGACATCTTTGCCTTTGGCGCGGTGCTCTACGAAATGATCTCGGGTCAGCGGGCTTTTCGCCGCGATACTGCCGCCGAGACCATGACTGCGATTCTGAAGGAAGAGCCTCCGGAGTTGCCCGGCGATTCCAAAGTGATCTCACCAGCGCTCGACCGGATTGTGCGGCGATGCCTGGAAAAACAACCGGAACAGCGGTTTCAATCGGCCCGCGATCTGGCATTTGCTCTGGGCACGCTGTCAGGGACGGATGCCAGCGCCGCCGTCCGCGCTGCAGCCGCGCCTGGGACTTCGCAGCGATTGAAATGGGCAGTTGCGGTCCTGGGGTTGCTTGTTATCGGAGCACTCGTCGGACTGTTTCTGCGAAAAACGCCGGTGGCTCGCCGCATGCAGTTTGCCTTGCCGGTTCCGGGAGAAGTCAGCCAGATGGCGCTTTCGGCTGACGGGCAGATGCTGGCCTTCGTCTCGCCTGATGACAACACGGGAGTACCGGAATTGTTCGTGCAACGCATTGGTGACCCCGCCGCGACTGAACTGGCCGATACCGAAGGCGCTAGTTATCCCTTTTGGTCGCCGGACAATGCATACATCGGCTTTTTCGCCAAATCCAAGCTCATGAAGGTTCCCGCTTCCGGCGGTTCGCCGCAGGCCATCACGGGCGCCCATGAAGGCCGCGGCGGAGCGTGGGGAGCGAAGAACGTAATCGTATTCACTCCCGAGGCTCAGGGTGGGATGCGGCGTGTGAATGCGGACGGTACAGGCGCGGCTCCTCTGAATCCAGCTCTGTACGGAAAAGGCGAGCAGTCGCACCGCTGGCCGGTATTCCTGCCCGATGGCGATCATTTTTTGTTCTGGGTAGGCAATTTTGTCAACAATCCGGATGATCGCATCGGTGGCATCTACGAAAGTTCGCTGGACGCAAAAGAGAAGAAACTGATCGTGCTAACCCACTCCAATGTCGGAGTAGCGCAAGGACATATTTTCTACCTGGACTTAAAGCTCCGCCTGGTATCTTCGCCGTTCGACGTTTCCAAAGGTGTGGTCTCGGGCGAACCGCAGGTTGTGGCGGATTCGGTTCAATACTCGCCCTCGATCATAATGGCTGCATTTTCCGTTGGGGCGGATGGAAGCTTGGTGTATTCCACCGGAACGGGGACATCACTATCGCAGTTAACCTGGCTCGACCGCAGTGGCAAAGAGATTGGCCATGTGGGTGAACCGGGAACTGTATCGAACCCCATCCTCTCTCCTGACAACCAGCGGGTCGCGGTAGACATCGCGGACCGGAAGGCCAACAACGTGGACATCTGGTTGCAGTCTGCAGAAGGCAACTCAAGCACGCGATTTACGTTTGGCTCCAGCGAAGACGTGAGCGGAGTGTGGTCGCGCGATGGCAAGACCATTGCCTATCGCTCGGTAGGAGAGCAAGCTCAGCTCCTGGCAAAAACCGCTTCCGGCTTGGAGCGGGAGAGAACCGTGCTCTCCATCGACATCAGCCAGGACATTCTGGCCAACTCGTGGACGCTGGATGATCAGCAGATTATGTGCACCATGTGGCTCTCGAACAGCTCCAGCGACCGCGCAACCGGGTTGTTCCTGGTTCCCGCGAGTGGTGGGCAACCGAAACCGTTCCTCGAGACCCGCGGTTCAGATCGCACAGGCCAGATTTCTCCCGATGGCAAGTGGGTGGCCTATGCTTCCACCGAATCCGGAGATTGGGAAATCTACGTTACTACTTTCCCCGGCGCCGTTGGCAAATGGCAAGTGTCCCGCGGAGGTGGCACCGAGCCGCGCTGGCGCGGCGATGGCAAAGAACTTTATTACATCGGACAATCCGGCATGCTGATGGCGGCCACCGTGTCGACTGAAGGCGGGTTTTCCAGCGGAACGCCTGCGCCGCTGTTCCAGCTTCGCGGCCGCCCTCATGTCTCTTCCACCGATCAATATACGTACGACGTCACAAAGGACGGCCAGCGATTCCTGGTGAACCGCTTCGTCAAGGCAGACCGTCCCACTCCACTGACGATTGTGCTGAATGCAACCGCCGTCAGGAAGTAGCGTTGGGAAGTTCGTGGGTGAGCACGAGACGAAGTGGCCTGTTGCAGCCGCGCCCTACTTTCGGAAGTGATTGCTGATTGCTTCGGCTTGCAAGCGCGTCACGACGGCCGATAACGCCGCCGCATCCGCCTGCTTCACCGCCCGCACGCTGCCGAAGTGCTCGAGAAGGCGGCGGGTGGTGCGCTCGCCGACGCCGGGGATTTCCAACAATTCTGTGGAGCGGTCGCGCATCTGGCGCCGCTTGCGGTGGAAAGTCACGGCGAAGCGGTGGGCCTCGTCGCGAATCTGCTGGATCAGATGTAACACCGGGGAGTGATGGTCGAGCGCGATGGGATCTTTTTCCTGTCCATAGACGTAGAGAATTTCTTCGCGTTTGGCGATGGCAGCGAGGGGCTGATTAATGATTTCGAGCGACTCGAGGGCTTCGGCGGCGGCGTGCACTTGGCCGAGCCCGCCGTCGATGAGAACAAGGCTGGGCATGGATTTCCTCTCATCCTGTACGCGCTTGTAGCGCCGCGTCACTACCTCGCGCATGGAGGCGAAATCGTCGACACCCTCGACGGTTTTGATAATGAATTTGCGGTAGTCGGATTTTTTCATCTTGCCATCTTCCCAGACGACCATCGAAGCGACGGTTTCTGCGCCCTGTATGTGCGAGATGTCGAAGCACTCGATGCGCTTCGGCAGATCGGGCAAGGTGAGAGCTTCCTGCAACTCTTCCTGGATTTTTCGCGCCGTGGGTTTCAGCACGCGAAAACGCTGATCGTATGACTGCTTGGCGTTGTTGCCGGCGAGATCGATGAGCGATCGCTTGTCGCCACGCAGCGGAACGATGACGTGGACGTGCGGACCTTTTTTGTCGGCGCTCTGTTCAGACAGCAAAGCTTCGAGTTCTTCACGATCTTCGAAATCGACTGGGACATACAGATTGCGCGGGACGTAGGGCTGGCCGATGTAGAGCTGCTTGAGCAGGGCGGAAAAGAATTGAGCTGGACTAAACGGTGCCTCTAAAGCGTTGTCATCCTGAGGCCCGCGCATTTTGTGGGCCGAAGGATCCATGCACTGCTCGGGAGATGAGACGCTGCCTGCAAATTGCATAGATCCTTCGCCCCGCTCAGCATGACAGCCCGAAGCATCTGATTTCACCTCGGCTACGTCGGGTCCCGCAAACTCCGGCAATTCTTCCCAGAAAAATTCTCTGCGGTCGACCATCTTGCCGCCTCGCATGTGAAACAGATTCACGGCTAGCATGCCATTTTCGTAGTGATAGCCGAACACGTCGGCGTCGTCGCCTTCGGCAGCGGCGATGCGCTGCCGTTCCTGCAGCTGCTCGACCGTGGAGATCAGATCACGATAGCGGGCGGCGCGCTCATATTCCTGGGCAGTGGCGGCCTGTTCCATTCGCTGGCGTAGCGATTTGGTCAAATCGGTTGGCCGGCCTTCCAGAAAGAGCTTCACATCGCGAACCGCCTCCTGATAAGCCCCGGGCGTGGTCAGGTCTTGCACACAAGGTCCGAGGCAGCGCTTGATGTAGTACTGCAAACAAGGGCGCGGATGGAAGCGCGTAAGATCGACCTTGCAAGAGGGAATCAGAAAGTTGCGGTGGATTAAATCCACGATGCGGTACGCCAGATTGGCGGGGAAGTAGGGGCCATAATAGGCGCTGCCGTCTTTGCGTAGGCGGCGGGTAACATAAACGCGCGCCCAGCGCTCGCCGAGAGTGAGTTTGACGTAGGGGTAAGTTTTATCGTCGCGCAGAAGGATGTTGAAGCGTGGCTTGCGCTGCTTGATCAGGTTATTTTCGAGCGCCAGCGCTTCTTTATTGTTGGCAACGACTATGTAGTCGACATCGACGGCCTCGCGAACAAGCGTGCCGGTTTTGGCGTCCTCCCATCGGCCCTCATGAAAATAGCTCGAGACGCGGTTGCGCAAGTTCTTTGCCTTGCCCACATAGATAACCTCGCTCTCAGCATTTTTGTAGAGGTAGACGCCGGGCTCAGTGGGAATGCTGCGGATTTTTTGGAGTAGATCCATCAATCGCTTTCTTAATTTTATTCGATGTTTGCGGCTCGACCCCGGCTCCGGCCAGAGTTTCTCGCCCGCGAGAAACAGCAGATACCCGCCGTGGCTTCTGCCACGACTCGCAACAACATCGTACCGGGAAGTCTGGGTCAGTGGCCGGAAACACCGGGTCAGAACAATAGTTAGGAGGGAATCTTGTCTTTCCCGAAGCTTGGCCTCGCCCGCAAAATCTAGGAGAAGTTACGAACGAGGCCGGCTGCGGTGCTTGCGAAGCAGTACGCACTACCTACAACCAAAACGACCAGAGATTACTACTTGGCAGCAGCCTTACGGGCCTGCGCCCAGCGGCGTCTCTGCGCTTCGGCGATTCTCTCGCGGGCTTCTTTGCTCAGGGTACGACGGACCCCGTGCTTCCCGCCGGAATAGCCGAGAGCGGCAAGTGCTTTCCCTACTCTTCCCAGTTCGGATTGCAGCCGGGAATACTCCTTTTGCAGGGAAGCAACCACGTTGTTCATGGTCATTGCATACCCCCTGGTTGTTAAGGCTAACACGACAGAACGTAAGTGAAAGGTTTCTTAGAAAGGAATTGCAAGGGCTGTCCCCATCCGGTACAAAGCCTGCCGGTGAAATGCTACTTACTTGTTTGGCGGCACAGGACGCTCAGGTGCGGCTGGCGTGACGGCGCTTTCCATCCAAGCGGTGTACCAGAGGTTCAGCAGCATTTGCGAGCCCGCGGCGAGGCGGTGGGTAGTGAAGTCGAAGGCTTCGGGCGTGCCTTTGTCGCGAAAGCCGCCGACTTTTTCCAGCGAGTAGACAGTTTCGACCAGCGCATTCGACTGCTTCAGATAGGCGATGTAATCACGAAAGGTATCGTTCAACTGCTCGGGGGAATGGACGAATGCGAAAAAATCCTTCGGGGTGATGTTCGCAGCCACGTAAACGCTTTCAAACTGCCCGTGGATGTCGTGCTGCGTAGTGTAGCCGCGGGGGTTCGGTCCGAACCATCCGTTGTAATAAATGGTCGTGTGCAGCGGCTGGCATCCATCGCCCACATAGTGGCCGAGCCATCCAGCATAGAAGATGATGGCGTGCTCGACCGGGCCGGTTGGCTTGTGCGCCGCTTTGAGTTGGCGGTACTCGCGGAATGCGGCTTTCAGGCGTCCGTAGACCTCCGCCGTGATGTAAGGCTGAAGGCCGACGTGTTCAGGAAGGTAGTCATCGGGGTGGTCGGCGGTGGTGGCGCGCTTTTCGTAGAGTCTGCGATAGAACTCGTAGCGGCCGGGCGGGAGCGGGTCGAGCCAAGCAAGGCGCTCGAGATCGATGTAGTGATCGGGCTCCTGCGCATTTTTCAGCGCCAACTCGGCTGGGTTGCGCCAACGGTCAGGCTCGGGGCCGAGATAAGCAATTTCGTTGACCGCATGGCGCAGAAACTTGGGCATCGTAGCGGGGATGTTCTGTGCAGCAACACGGTTGATGTAAGTGTGGCCCTCGTTGCCCCAGGAAAAGGCGAGGGGAGGGTGGAGAAAGCAAACTGTGAGCAGGCAAACAAAAGTCAGTTTTTGCAAGCTTCGCCTCGCGCCATTGCGTTGGTGTTCGCAGCCGTTCGTCACTCCTTAGAAATTTACATGAAGCGCCATTTGCAAGAAGCGCGGGCTACCAATCGTGTGCTGTAAAGCGCCCAGGTTGCCGTATGGCGGACAGGCGAAAGCGCCAGTCGATGGGACGCACGGCGTGTAATTGGTATCACCCATGGGTCCGTAAATTGGCGGATTCTGGTAGTCGGGGGCAAAAACGACGCTGTTGCTGGGAATGTCGAAGCTGGGGTGATTGAAAATGTTGAACGCCTGTACATCGTATCGCAAAGCCCACCGCTCGTTGATCCTGAAGTTCTTGAACAGACCAAAATCAAAGCGATCTTGAAACGGCGCACGGAAGATATTTCGCTGATTGACCGCGGCAAAGCCTGTCTCGTAATAGTCACACGCGTGGGTTACAGGGTCGCAGGGCGGGACGCCATTGGTGCCGGGCGCGTAGGGTGACGGCGGCCCAAACGCGTCGGGATTCAACAAGTATGGAACCCCGTTTATAGTTTGATGGATACGCGGCTGGTTTGACGTAGCGCCTACCCCGCCTACTGGGACGATCGGGTTGGTAACGTAGTTGTTGGAGTTGTAGAAAATGCCTGCAACGGAACCGCTGTAATCGTTTACGCTGTAAGGCTGGCCGCTCTGCAGGACGGTGATTCCGCTAAATCCCCAACCATTTACAACCTGGCTTTTCCATCCGGACAAACTGGCCAGCTTTGGGAAGTCGTAGAGGTAGTTAATCGTGAAGACGTGCGTCCGGTCAAAATCGGATGTCCCATACGAGGAACGCGGATTGTTCGGATTGTTGCCCGTAAAGAAAAGCCCAAGGCCGCTTTGCTCATCCAACGCGTGGGAGAACGTGTAGGAAGCTTTGAAGAGAAGACCGTGGCTAACGCGCTTGTCGACGCTTACCTGCAAAGCGTCGTAATTAGAATTTCCAATGGCTTCGTTGTATTCGGAATTGGGATCATACCCAATGTAGGGAGTGCGCAGGGCGGCATTGCCAGTCGCATAGCCGAGCACTAAGGTTTGTACGTCTTCTGCGGTTAGGTTGGGTACCTGCCATCCGTAGGAGTAATTCTGCTGGTAAGGCCCGCCAGCGAGCGTTGGGTTCTGCGGGGTGGCGATACGGTCCTGGTTGAACGGTAATGGCATTACGCCGTGGACTCCGTGGCTACCAACATAAGCAATGCTCGCCACCAAAGTGTTGACCGGCTGCCACTGGAAATCCAGAGTCCAGTTCTCGGCATAGGGAAGTTTGTTTCTTGGATCGTATCCGCCAAAATAGAGGCCGCTACAATATTCCTGACCGGTCTGGATGCAGTAGGGAGTGGTCTGATTCACAATGTCGCCGGCATTGGGGACCAGCAACTTTACCTGCGAGAGATTGCTCGGCGGAGGCGGCGGTGGCGTAGTGCCGAATGGGTTAGCGAAACTGCCGGTTGACGGTGGGAGGACCGGCACCACGAAAGGTTCTTCCACCGTGACTCCGAATGGGCCGCTGTAGCCCCCACCAGCTGGCGGGGAGAGCTCTGTGAAGTACTCGCCGCGATCGTAATACAAGCCAAAGCCCGTGCGGACGACCACATTCTTCAGGAACCGTGGGCTGTACACCAGTCCGAAGCGAGGTGCGAATCCCCACTGGCGTCCGCTAAGGGTAGAATCGCTGACGCCCTTTGTGCCAAATACAGAGTTATTGCCCGCTACTACAAGCCCAATGTCATTGACAGTGTCTGTCGCCACGTCGTAGGAGTAATTCTGGGGATAGAAGTTAGTGAGCATGCCGTTCTTTTCGGTCAGGGGACCGTCCCAGTCCCAGCGGAGACCGAGGTTCATGGTAATGTTCGGCTTTAGCTTAATGTTGTCCTGAACGTATGCGCCCACTTGATTCGTGCGGTAGTGCCGATTGGAGGCACCGTTCAGAAACTGACTGGGACCGATGCTGCTGCAGTAATTGACCTCACTGCATACCAAGCCCCCGGTGAGGAACGTTGGAAAGTCGGGAAAGTTAACCGTGGCTAATTGATTGTTCAGGTTAACTATGTTGAGTTGGGTATTGTCCCAATTTACGCCGCTGGAAATGGATTGCCTTCCCCGAACCCAGTTCAGGCTAGTAGCCAATTCGTAGTTGTTCTGAAAAATTCCGGCATTTGCGAAATTCGAAGTGGGCCCAACGGCCAGAGAGTGGAGAAGAGTGGGACCGTCTGCATCGCCGATCGATATTGATGGGAATTTGGTAAGCCCGAAGAGGTTCATTCCAATATCTTGCGGTGTTATCAATTGGCTGGTTGTGGCAAAGGCTTTCTCTCGTATGAACCCTACGCGTTGCTCCCAGGTGAGGCTCGGAGTGACTGTGCGCGTGTTATCAATGGAAACCGCTTGGCTGCCGGCCTGCATCGTTTGCGGAAAACCCTCAAGCTCACTTTGGGCGAAGGGGCTGGCGTTTGGATCCCGCTGAAAATAATACTTTCCTGCGAGGCGGTCCTTGGTATTGAAGTAATAATCGATGTTGCCGTTCACCTGGTCGGCAATGAAAAGAGAGCCGGGGCCGATGATTTCTGCATCTGCATTTTGAGATTGCAAGGTGGCTAGTTGAGCACCGCTTGCAGAGCTGGGAATGTAGTAGCTGCCGTCAGGCGCCTTCAGATTCATGATGTACTGACCCGCGGCGGTTATATCACTGGCGGTGCATGCGCGTGTGCCGGCGGCGCAGGGCGTGCCGCCAAAGTCATTGTTCAGAAGAGTTGCAAGAGTTGGTGCGGAGCGATCGCCGCTAAGACCCGGAGGGACGGCGACGAGAGAAATCCCCAGGAGATGGTCGGCGACTCTCTGTCCCTGGTAAGAGGCAAAGAAGAAGAGTCTGTCTTTCTTGATGGGACCTCCCAGGAGACCGCCGAAGACATTCCGGTGCAGAGGTTCGCGCGGAATTCCATCGAGATTAAAGAACCACTGGTTGGCGTTCCATCCGGTAGTCTGGTGGTACTCATAAACTCCGCCATGCAGGTTATTGGTTCCGGATTTCGTAATCAGTTCGATATGCGCGCCACTGTTGGCCCCTTGGGAGGCGTCGTACATAGCAGAGTTAACACGCATCTCCTGAATGGTCTCTGGCGGAGGGGTGGGGAGGGCCTGGCCAATCGCTCCGTAAACAGAAGTGCTCGTGACAATTTCACTGGTCGGGTTACCGGAGGTTTCGTTTCCACTTTCGCCGATGTTTACAGCCACGCGGGCTGACGCGACCTGGCTGGTGGACTTGCCATTGAAGATGTTATTGGCATAAACGCCGTTGAAGGAAAAGCTATTGCTTGTGTCTCGCTGCCCATCTGCCCAGATTGCCTGGTTGCCGAAGCCGGCGTTAGTGCCTGAGGTATTCAGGAAATCGGCACTGACGCCAGGGCTCAAGATCGCCAACTGAGTGAAGCTGCCCGTACCCAGGGGAATATTTTCGATCTGTGTATCGCCGAGGACGTAGCCTGTGGTTGTATCCGTCTGGTTGAGTAACGGTGTAGCTTCGACCTCTACCGTTGACGACACGGCGCCCGGCTTCAGGCTTGCATTCACCGTGGCGGTTCGGTTGCCTTGCACGATGATTTGCGGGTAGACCGCGGTCTGGAAACCTTCTTTCTTGAAGGTCACTTCATAGGTGCCGATGGGCAGGTCGGCGATGCTAAAGGAACCGTCGGCCTTGCTCGTCGCGGTAACTTCCAGGTTTGTGGCAAGGGCGCGCGCCTTGACGTTGACGCCTTGCACGACGGCGCCGGTCGAGTCCATAACTTCTCCGTTGAGAGCGCCCAGGGTTTGCTGCGCGTAGGAACGCGGAAGTAGAAGCCCGAGCAGCAGAAGGATGAAGAATGAGAGCGTGCTCGCAAATGTGAATGAGAAACGGGAGAAAGGCCAGCGAGAATTATGCACAGCGCGCCTCCTTAGCATTTGCTGAAGGCAGCCTTATATCAAGGCGGCGCGGGCGCTTTCAAGACATTTCGACCCTGGTCTGTTAAGGGATGATTAAGGGATTTTGCGATTGCGTGTGATCACAGCAGCCGGTGGATTGTCGCACCAATCATGGGAGAGTTGGGTCAGGTGATTACTGTAGTCCGGCCCGAGTCCGCAATTTAAGGCAGCACCCCACGCTGCGCCCTTCTTGAAGTCGCCCGGCCTGCGCGGTACTATGATTCCGAGTCAGCGCCGATGGGCGCGTCCATATCTATGCCGCAAAATTACGTTCCAATCTTCATTTTTGTCGGGATCATCCTGATCCTTCTGCCGCTCACACTGCTGCTGTTCAAGCTGGTGCGTCCGGAAAACCCCAATCGCATCAAACTGATGCCGTACGAGTGCGGCATCGATCCCGTCTCGGATGCGCGGGGGCGCTACACGGTTCGCTTCTATATCATTGCCATTCTGTTCGTTGTCTTCGACGTGGAAACGATTTTTTTGTTTCCGTGGGCCGCCAAATTCAAGGCGCTTGGTATCTTTGGCTTTGTAGAGATTCTGGTTTTTCTCGCGATCCTGATTGCGGGCTATATCTGGGTCTGGAAAAAAGGCGCACTGGAGTGGGTGTAGCCCATGGGCTCGTCGCCGGACGTTCCCCCGGAAACAATTTTTACCGCCAGCCGCTGGACGCGCGGCAACCTATTTTTCCCGACAAAAATTGTGGTTACAGCTAATCGAGTGAGTCGTCTGAAGGGACGCCTGTTCGGCAGTAACGAAGAAACCATCGCAATGTCGCAGGTCGCGTCGGTCCACATTTCGACGGGAATGATCTGGTCTGACGTGGTGATCGAATCGACCGGCGGCACCGATCCGATAACCAGCCACGGGCATCGGAAAGCAGACGCGCGGCGAATTCGGGATCTGATCGAAACCTACCAGGCAAATTCTTCTTCTCGGCAAGGTCGCTCGTAAGCAAGCACCGAAGCCATCGTTGACACTCGGACTCTAAGCTGATAAAAGTGAACGTTCTCCCGAAGTCTGCTTGTAGCGGTCGGTCTGCGCCTGCGCGACATGCCCGAGGAAACCAAACCGCCCTCATCCCCCTTGCCGGAAGGCGATGCGAAACCCACGGCTGATAAACCCGCCATTCCCGGCGGAGTGCAGGCATCAACTCCAGGTTCTGTGCAGTCCGATCTTAAGAGTACAAGTGAAAAGCCCGCCGCTGCGCCTGCAAAACCCGCGGCGCCTTCGGCTGCAAAGCCGACAGTCCCTCCCGCAGCAGGTGCTGGAAGCACTCCTGCAGCCAAGCCCGCTGCACCGGCGAAGCCGGCCGTGCCAACGCCCACGCCGTGGGATTCGCCTTTGGTCGCGAAGCTGAAGCGATCGTATGGATCGGGCATCGAGCCGCTGACCTACGCTGGCCAGACGTACATGGTTGTCGATCATTCGCTGATTCCCGAGATTCTTCATGTCCTGAGGGATGAAGAGCAATTCGATTATTGCGTCGATATCACCGCCGTGCATTATCCGCAACGGGAGAAACAATTCGATCTGGTCTGGATACTTTATTCATTCCCGCGCAACGAGCGTATTCGCGTGAAAGCGCAGATTAAGGATGGCGACTCCGTGCCGAGTTCGGTGCCGATCTGGCAAACCGCGAACTGGCTGGAGCGCGAAGTGTTCGATATGTTTGGCATTCAATTCGACGGGCATCCTGACTTGAAACGCATTCTTCTGCCCGAGGGCTGGAAAGGCTATCCGCTGCGGAAAGACTACGGCATTTTGCAACAGGACAATGAGTGGGTGCAGATCAACCTGGGGATTGAAAGCGGGCAATGATGCGTAAGCCGTCGACTACAGCTCGGCACTGTCATCCTGAGCGACGCTTTTTGCCGCGAAGGATCCCTGCACTCCTCGACAGCGCCGCTGTCTTCGGCAAAATGCATAGATCCTTCGCTTTGCTCAGGATGACAAACCATCAATCAAGGCGAGACCGGGGTCAACAGCTGGCGGCTGGTGACTGACATTTACTTTTCATGACTGACTCAAAGATTCTCTCGCCTCTCGATCTCGACACTCACGACAAGACTTATCTTGACGCGAACGAGCTCGTCATCAATATGGGGCCACAGCATCCCGCCACGCACGGAGTGCTGCGTGTGATTTTGCGTCTGGATGGCGAAAAAGTTCTTGGCCTCGAGTGCGTCATCGGCTATTTGCACCGTGGCGTGGAAAAGATCGGCGAGAACCGCACCTACACCATGTTCAATCCGTACGTCGACCGCATGGATTACGTGGCCGCGGTCTCGAATGGGCTGGGCTACTGCGAAGCGGTCGAGAAGCTGCTGCATGTGGAAGCGCCGCCACGCGCACAGCACGTGCGG
>JASHQM010000114.1 GCA_030039165.1 Candidatus Sulfotelmatobacter sp.
GAAAGCGTGGTCAGATCCATGCATGTGATCGCGCGCAGCAACCACGCCGCCTGCCATTCTTTTTTCACCGTTCTGCGCGCCACCGCGGTCTGCGCGCGGCGTTCGACCGCGCTGGTGTTCACGCGCACTTCCTGTACCCAGTCGAGATCGAGGGGAATTCCAGAATTCCGCGCCAGCGGACGCCCACCCAAAGTCGCAACCGGCAGACCTGCGCGAGAATGGGCGAGTACAGGCGCGCCTTGGGTCGTCTTATCTGGGCCGGGATGACTGTGATCTATTGCCACTGAATTCCTGCGCGAGCGCACCGTCGCTAATTGTACGGCAGCAAATTCGCAATAGGAAATCGTTGGCCATTCTGAAAAACCGCCGCAGGGTTTACAATGGCCGTCGATTTCACCGACTCATGCCTGTTAAATCACTTCCAGCCGGCACGCGCGCCAGGCTGCTCACTGCGGCGAAGAAGGCCATGAAGCATGCCCACGCGCCCTATTCGAAATTCCGCGTAGGAGCCGCGATTCTGCTCTCTAACGGCAAAATCTACTCCGGCTGCAATGTCGAGAATGCCTCCTACGGCCTCACCAACTGCGCCGAGCGCACGTCGATTTTTTCGGCCGTCGCCGAATCAGGCCCGAAAATCGAAATTCGCGCCGTCAGCGTGGTGAATGACCAGGGAGTTCCTTGTTCGCCCTGTGGCGCCTGCCGCCAGGTCATCTACGAGTTCGGTCCCGACGCCACTATTTTCTTTCAAGGAGCAACCGGCCCGAAACAGGCTCACATCACGGAACTCCTTCCGGAAGGATTCCGCCTCCAGTGAGCCCTGCCCCAGCACTCACCAGTTTCCGCGCCATCGATGTTATTCGCAAGAAGCGGGACGGCATTGAATTGTCGCGCGGCGAAATCGAATCGCTGGTCAGCTCCTATACGCACGGGGATGTTCCTGACTATCAGGTTTCCGCATGGCTCATGGCGGTCGTGCTGCGCGGCATGACGCGCGGCGAAACCGCCGCGCTCACAGACGCCATGCTGCGCTCCGGCGAAGTTCTAGATCTCTCTGCACTCTCTGGCAAGAAAGTTGATAAGCATTCCACCGGCGGCGTTGGCGACAAGACTTCACTTGTACTTGCGCCCCTCGCCGCCGCGGCCGGCGTCACCGTGCCTATGATCAGCGGCCGCGGCCTCGGCCACACCGGCGGCACGCTCGATAAACTCGAAGCCATCCCCGGCTTCAATGTAAATCTTCCCGTCGCCGAATTCCGCCGCGTGCTCGCAGCCTGCGGCTGCTGCATGATCGGCCAAACCGCCGAAATCGCACCCGCCGACCGGAAGCTGTACGCTCTGCGCGACGTCACCGGAACCGTCGAAAGCCCCTACCTCATCTGCGCTTCGATCATGAGCAAGAAGCTTGCCGAGGGGATCGACGCTCTGGTCCTCGATGTGAAAACCGGCTCGGGCGCATTCATGAAAAAAGAAGAAGATGCCGTGTTTCTCGCCGAACTCATGGTCGAGACCGGCGAGCGAATGGGCAAGCAAGTGGTCGCTCTCATCACCGACATGGATCAGCCGCTTGGCTGCATGGTCGGCAACGCGCTCGAAGTTGTGGAAGTAATCGAAGTTCTTCACGGCGGCGGCCCGGACGACCTGCGCCAGCTCTGCCTTGAACTCGGGGGATGGATGCTGCATCTCGGCGGAGTCGCTAACACGGTTGAAGATGGGAAAAAACAGAGCGAAAAACTGATCGCCTCCGGCAAGGCCTTCGATAAATTCCGCCGGATGGTCGAACTGCAAGGCGGAGATCTGCGCGCCATCGACGATCCCAAGAAACTGCCGAAAGCGCAGCACACGATGACCCTCCCCAGCCCGAAGACGGGATACATCGCGTCAATGCAAGCTGAACAGATCGGCACGGCGTGCGTGATTCTCGGCGGCGGGCGTGAGCGCAAGGAAGATTCGGTCGATCCTGCGGTGGGAATCGTGCTGCACAAAAAAATCAGGGACGCCGTCTCGGCAGGCGAGCCGCTTGCCACTATCCACTACAATGCAGAGTCGCGCGCTGCGAGAGCCCGGCAACGGCTCGAACAAAGTTTTCAAATTGCCGCTGCGCCGATAAGGGAAAAGCGGCCGTTGATTCACCGCGTAATCGGGCACGAAGCGGAGTCTGGAGCAAAGAACTGAATGGGACGTTTCACTGGAATTCTCGGCCTGCTCACGATGTTGACCCTGGCCTACTTGTTTTCCACCAGCCGGCGCTCGATTCGCGCGAAGACGGTTGCCTGGGGGCTGGGGTTGCAATTTGTTTTTGCAATCTTCGTTCTCAGAATTGAGGCGGGCCGGCGCGCGTTTCAAAAAGCTGGGGATGCAGTCACCCAGCTGCTGAGCTACGCGTACGCCGGCTCGCACTTCGTGTTCGGCGATCTGGCCAAGCCTGGTTCGCAACTTGGCTACTTCGCTTTCGGAGTTCTTCCCACGGTTATCTTCATCGCAGCGTTCTTTGCCGTTCTCTATCACTTCGGCGTGATGCAAGCCATCATTCGCGTCTTTGCCTGGGTGATGACACGCGTGATGGGGGCGAGCGGCGCCGAATCGCTCAACGTGGCGGCCAGCATTTTCATGGGACAAACCGAAGCGCCGTTGACCATCCGTCCGTTTCTGCCCGATCTCACCCGCTCGGAACTGATGACCGTGATGACCAGTGGCATGGCGCACGTCTCGGGTGGGATTATGGCCGCATATATTTTTTTCGGCATTGATCCGAAATTTTTGCTCAGCGCCGTGATCATGACCGCTCCCGGCACTCTGCTCATGGCGAAAATGCTGGTTCCCGAAACCGAGGAACCGAAGACGGCGGGGCGTGTCGACATGAGCGCCGAGGAACAGGAAACGGAGAAAGAAGAAAATCTGCTCGGCGCAATCTCCCGTGGCACAACCGACGGTCTGTACCTTGCCCTAAACATCGCCGCCATGCTGATTTCGTTTCTTGCTCTGATCGCGCTTACGGACGGCATTCTGGGCGGCATTCACCACTGGATTGCCTGGTTCCCGCCCAGCCTGGAAAGAATCTTCGGCGTTCTGTTTGCGCCCATCGCCTGGGTTATCGGCGTTCCCTGGCACGATTGCGGATTTGTGGGCACGCTTCTGGGTACGCGCATGGCGCTGAATGAGCTCGTGGCCTTCTCCATGCTGGGCCCGCAAAAAGCGGCGCTCGCTCCACGCTCGTTCACCATCGCGACGTTTGCGCTGTGCGGGTTCGCCAATCTCAGTTCGATTGGAATTCAAATCGGCGGCATCGGCGCTCTTGCACCTAATAAGAAAGGGGAACTGGCGCGGCTTGGCTTCCGCGCTATGCTTGCGGGGACGATGGCAAACCTGATGTCGGCATCGATCGCGGGCATGTTGCTGTAATGAGTCTTCTGAATGAGGCCGACTTTTGGTATGCAGCAGAGCTCAAGAACAAGATCTTAAAACGCAAAGCTCGCAAGGCAGTTCCGCAAAGTAGGCAAAATAAATTTCATTGTATTCTTATGAAGCATTCCATCCGGGCACTTGCATTACTTTCATGCGTGACACTGACTG
>JASHQM010000115.1 GCA_030039165.1 Candidatus Sulfotelmatobacter sp.
ACCAGCAACCAGCACAATCAAATCGCCCGGCTCTGCTCCAGCTTTCTTACTAATTGCTTCGGCCGCGGCAGGATATTTATTCGCGATGCGCTTGAAATCTTCATACACCCGCGCCCCGCCCTTGGAGTGAAACAGGGGCTTGATGTCGTCGCGTTCCTTCCGCGATAGCTCGCCAACTTTCGGAATGCGAATAGCAATCACCGGCAGATTCGGATTAATCGCCAGCTCCTGCAGATTTTCCGCAGAGAAGCACTCGCGCACATCAGTAAACGGCGGCAAGCGCAAATCCGGCTTATCGATGCCGTACAGTCGAATGGCTTCGTCGTAATCCATGCGCGGGAATGGCGTTTTAATCTCGTAGCCTGCAGCGGCAAACGCCGCAGTCAGAAATCCCTCGACCACGGCCCACACCGACTCGGGCTGCGGATACGTCATCTCCAGATCGATCTGCGTGAACTCGGGCTGGCGGTCGGCTCGCAGGTCTTCGTCGCGGAAGCAGCGAACGATCTGGAAATACTTGTCGAAGCCGGCGATCATCAGAATCTGCTTGAACATTTGCGGCGACTGCGGCAGGGCGTAAAACGTGCCTGGCTGCACACGGCTGGGCACCAGATAATCGCGTGCGCCTTCGGGTGTCGACCGCGTCATGAAAGGCGTTTCGATCTCGAAAAATCCCTGCGACGACAAGTAATCGCGAATCGCCTTCGCGACCTTATGACGGGTTTCGATGTTGAACTGCATCGCGTCACGGCGCAGGTCGATGTAACGGTATTTCAGCCGTGTCTCTTCGTTGGTCAGAGCCGTATCGGAAGGCAAGAACGGCGGCAGCTTCGACTCGTTGAGGATGCGCAGCTCATCTGCGACCACTTCGACCTCGCCCGTCGGCATATTCGGATTGATCGTGTTGGCATCTCGCAGCTTGACCGTACCGATCACGGCGATCACATACTCGTTGCGCAAAGTTTCTGCCTTCTCGTGAACCGCGCGGTCGCGATCAGTATTGAACACGATCTGGGTAACCCCCGTACGGTCGCGCAAGTCTATAAAAAGAAGATTGCCGTGGTCACGGCGGCGGTTCACCCATCCCATGAGCACGGCTTTCTTGCCCGCGTCCGCCGCGCGCAGCACGCCGCACATGTGGGTTCGTTTTAGATCGCCGAGAAAGTCGAGCAAGGGGAATCCTTACAGTGAATTTTTCCGGTGAAGACTGGATCAGAGATTATAAATGGCAAGAGGATTGGTGGGATGTGATCGAGAACACAGCATTGTCCAGCCCGAACCGTGTTGCGCTGGAGATCCATCGCTTCGCCTGCAAAGCGGCTGCGCTCGGGATGACGCCAGCGCAGTTGATCGCCTGCGCTGGGGGAAGGCAACGGACGGTTAGACTCGGGTTACCTGCTATTTCTTTGCCGCCTTGCCCTCCATGATGGTGTTCCACTTCGTGCCGTCCTGCGACATGTCGAAGGTGAAGGTGTACGAAGTTGCGGATGTCATCTTCATAGTGAATTTTCCCTTCATGGTCATGTTGCCCATTTTCTCGTCGCTGGTCCAGGTCCAGGTGTCGCCATCGATCATGCCACGCGAGTCGTCGAACTCGCCAAAGCTATTGAACTCACGGTACGTGTAGGCCTTGTCATCAGTGGAATATCCCAGAAACGAAATACCCACGCCGCTGCCCATGGTGCTTTTGTAGTCGGAGTGGCATACCAGGTAGAATCCGCCCTCCATCCATTCGCACTTTTCTGTTTCCGTCATGGCTCCGCCGGGACCCATCGAGCTGGGCTTTATGGTGCCGTCCAGTGTCCAGGAGCCTGCGAACACATCGAGTTTTTTAAACTCCGGAGCCGGCTTGGGCGCGTCCATCTGCGCCGCTGCCAGTGTGGTCAGCCCCAACGCCATCGCCAAAATCATTCCTGCTCGCCTCATACGCCCTCCCAAACATCAGATTTAATCCAGATTTCAGACCGCTTGGCATCCGGCAGCGGATTTTAGCGGCCGCGACTTGTTCCGTCAACGCAATCTTTTTGACGTGCGTGGCGTGGAAACGTCATTTCAGTGACGGTCATGCCCGGATTTTCTGCGTCAACTCGCCACGCGGCACCGAGATCTGCTCGCCCGTCGCCAAGTTCTTCAGGGCAAACGAATCCGCCTTCACCTCGTTCTCGCCGACGATCAGAATGTACTTCGCGCCCGCCCGCGTGGCCGCTTCGAACGATTTTTTCAGGCGGAAATTCTCGTCTCCGAGATCGACTACTAGATTCTGGCGGCGCAGCTCGCGCGCCAGCCCCGCAGCCTCGCAATTCATGCCCGCACCCAGCGGAGCGACGTACACGTCTGGCTTTTTCTGCACACTCTCTGCCGATTCGGGCAGCGACATCACCAGCCGGTCCTCGCCGATGGCAAATCCAATTCCGGGTGCTGACGGCCCGCCCAGAGCTTCCGACAATCCGTCGTAGCGGCCGCCGCCGAGAATCGCATTCTGCGCTCCTAGCGCGCCGTGTGTGAACTCAAATGCCGTTCGGGTGTAGTAGTCGAGGCCACGTACCAGGCGATCGTTCAACGAAAACTGAATGCCAATTTTCGCGAGTATGTTCTGCACTTCGTCGAAGTGCTCGCGGCAGGGCTCATCCAGGAAGTGGCTGATGCGCGGCAGCTTTTCGATGATCGGCTGATCGGCCGGCACCTTGCAATCAAATACGCGCAGGGGATTGGTCACTGCGCGCCGCTGGCAATCGGCGCACATCTGTCCAACCACCGGCTCCAGTGCCTGGCGCAGGGCTTCGTTGAATTTCGCCCGGTCATTCGCGCAGCCAACGGAATTCAACTGAAGATTCCATCCTTTTATTCCCAGGCGATCGAGCAGCGTGGCAAGCATCTCGATGACTTCAGCATCGCGCACGGGCGAATCGCTGCCGGAACCCGGCGGGCCGATGATTTCGGCATCGATCTGATAGAACTGGCGGTAGCGGCCTTTTTGAGGACGCTCGCGGCGGAACATGGGACCGATGAGATAAAGCTTGCTCAGGCCACGCTGTCCGAGATTGTGCTCGATGTACGCGCGCACGATGCCGGCCGTCGCTTCGGGGCGGAGGGTGAGGGATTGGCCTTTTCCTAGCACCTCCGCTGCCGCCTCATATGGAGCGTCGCTGAGCGGGCTCTTCCTCGAGCGATCCTCCCACGTGTACATTTCTTTCGAAACAATGTCGGTCTCTTCGCCCACGCCACGGGCAAAGAGCTCCGTCGACTCAAAAATCGGTGTACGGATTTCCTGAAAGTTGTAGGCGCGAAACACATCGCGCGCGGTCTCTTCCACAAAATTCCACAGCGCCGTGTCGGGCGGCAGCAGATCACGCGTTCCTCGGACGGCTTTGATGGTCATTGCCGTTGGTCGTTCGTCGTTGGTCGTCGATCGGTGGTCGTTAGGCGTCCGTTTCGTGCGCTCGCGACTCGGGGCCCGCGACTCAGCACTCAAAGCTACTTCTCCCGCAAATAGTCCTCCGTGTATCCCAAATAATTCCTCGCGTACCGCATGATCGTTTCCTGATCTTTTTCCTCGAGCCTTCGGCGGAATTTGCCGGGAGATCCCATCCACAGCGAGCCCGGCTCAACGATTGTTCCTTCCGGAATCAATGTGCCCGCAGCGATGATCGATCCCGTGCCGAT
>JASHQM010000011.1 GCA_030039165.1 Candidatus Sulfotelmatobacter sp.
GCAGCGAATGCGGCATGAAAGTTCTTCTCCTCGGAATGGTTCTGTATTAAAAGTTCGATGCCGCCCCCGAGCGCGCGGTTTTCAGCAAGCGGACCGGACGGGCCGAGATTGCCCGATTCACGACGCCTCATTTAGAGTGATTGCCAATGTCCAAAACAGGAGAGCGTTTCGAACGCGCCGTCGCCATCATGGAGCGCCTGCGGGCTCCTGGCGGTTGCCCGTGGGACCGCGAGCAGACATTCGATTCCATCAAACCCTATACCTTGGAAGAAACGTACGAGGTGCTGGAAGCGATCGACAACCGCGACTGGCAGGAACTCGCCGGCGAATTGGGCGATTTGCTCCTGCAGGTGCTTTTTTACGCCGAGATGGCGAAGGAGCAGGGATCATTTTCCATCAATGATGTCCTCGATCGGCTCTCGAAAAAACTCGTCGATCGGCATCCCCACGTGTTCGGCGAAGTAAAGGCAGATACCGCGGCGGATGTAAAGCGAAATTGGGAGGCACTCAAAGCCGAAGAACGAAAAAAACGCCACGGGCAAAGTGCGAATGACGCAAAGAAGTCTCCTCACTCGATTCTCGCCGGAATTTCTTCTTCGATGTCATCATTGCTGGAAGCGCAAAAACTGAGTTCACGAGCCGCGCAGGTTGGCTTTGATTGGCCGGATATAGAGAGTTTATTTGCCAAGCTGAATGAAGAAACGGCTGAACTGCGCGAGCATTTGCGCGAGTTTCCCGCGCCAGGCCCGCGGCCGGAAGCACGCGGCGTTGCCGGTTCCGGACGGCAAGTCATTCCCGAAGATTTGCGAAGGCGGTTGGAAGGTGAAGTCGGGGATCTGTTTTTTGTGCTGGTCAACATAGCTCGATATCTATTGGTGGATCCCGAATCCGCTTTGCGCCAAGCCAATCGCAAATTCCGCCGCCGCTTTCAGTGGATGGAAGACCGCCTGCGCGAAAGAGGGGCCCCTCTCGACGAAGCATCCATGGACGAACTTGAAAGCCTCTGGCAGCAAGCCAAACAGCTGGAGAAGCCCTCGTGAGCGCGGATGCCATCGTAATCCGCCACTGCCGAGGACTCGAGGAATTGCGAGCCTGCGTCGCCCTGCAAAGAGAAGTTTGGAATTTCAGCGATGCCGAACTAGTTCCCTTGCGCATGTTCGTGGTTGCGGAGAAAGTCGGCGGCCAAGTTATGGGGGCGTTCGATGCGGGCAAGATGGTTGGTTTTGCGCTTTCCGTGCCGGGCACCCGGTCGGGGCATATTTATCTGCATTCGCATATGTTGGCCGTGCGCAGCGAGTACCGCAATGCCGGATTGGGCCGCCGGCTGAAATTGCTCCAACGCGAGGACGCCCTGGCACGCGGCATCGAGCTGATCGAATGGACCTTCGATCCTCTGGAAATCAAAAACGCCTTCTTGAACATTGAAAAGCTTGGCGCCATTGTGCGGCGTTACAACATCAATCAGTACGGAATCACCTCTTCTCCCTTGCAGGGCGGATTGCCGAGCGACCGTCTGATCGCCGAATGGTGGCTGAAATCGATGCGCGTGGAAGGATTGCTGTGCTCCGGAAAAAATCCGCCATTCGGTACAGAAGCGGCGATAGACGTTCCCGCTCAGATTTACGATTGGAAGGCCAAAGCGGAAACCCGCAATCGGGCCAGGCAGGTGCAAGAGCGAAATCGCGACCAATTTCTTAGCGCCTTCGCGCGCGGGCTAGCAGTGCTCGGCTATGAGCGCGACCCTGGCGAGAATGGCAGGTTCTTATTGGGCAAGTGGGATGAGGCTTGGTCTTATGCGTCACCGGAAAACTCTCCGAAACCATGAAAATTGAAGCCATCACTCTCCGCGAAATTCACATGCCGCTGGTGCATTTTTTTGAGACCAGCTTCGGGCGCACTTATAGCCGGCGCATCCTGCTCCTTACGGCGCATTGCGACGGTGTCGACGGCTGGGGCGAATGTGTCACGGGAGAAGATCCGTTTTACAGCAGCGAGTGGATCGATAGCAGCTGGATCACGATCAGCCGCTATCTCGCCCCCGTAGTGGTTGGCCATTTGATTGGTTCAGGACGCGAAGTCCCCAACCTTTTTGGCAAAGTGCGTGGCCACCGCATGGCTAAAGCCGCTCTGGAAAACGCTCTATGGGATGCAGAAGCAAAGCAAAAGAACGTTTCCCTGTGGAAGTTGCTCGGGGGCACGCGAAAAGAAATTGCCTGCGGCGTATCGATCGGCATTCAGGATTCAGTTGAACAATTGCTGGAGAGAATCCAGACTGAACTTGCGGCCGGCTACCGGCGCATCAAAGTGAAAGTTAAGCCGGGCTGGGACGTGAATGTGCTTGAGAAAATTCGCTCTGGCTGGGCCGATATAACGCTCAGCTGCGATGCCAACTCGGCATATACGCTTGATCAGGCGGAACATCTGCGCGGTTTCGATCAGTTCAATCTGCTGATGATCGAGCAGCCGCTTTGGCATGACGATATCTACTACCACGCGCGCCTTCAAAAAGAGCTGCGCACGGCCATTTGCCTGGATGAATCGATTGTGAACGCGCGCGCCGCTGCCATGGCGATCGAGATGGGCGCTTGCCGCATTATCAACATCAAAGTGGGACGCGTGGGCGGCTTCAGCGAAGCTGTTAAGATTCATGATCTCTGCCACGAAAGCAAAATCCCCGTATGGTGCGGCGGCATGTTGGAATCTGGCATAGGCCGGGCGCACAATATTGCGCTTTCGACCCTCGAGAATTTTAGACTTCCCGGGGACGTTTCTGCTTCCAAGCGTTACTGGAAGGAAGACGTTATCGATCCGGAGGTAGAAGTCTCACCGCGGGGATTGATCACGATAAGTGATAAGCCCGGAACGGGATATCTCGTCAAACAGGATCTGATAGAGAAACTGACAGTTCGCCAAGAGACGATCCGAGGATAGTGGCGCAGTTTGCCTGTCACCCTGAGGAAGCCTCTTTTTGCGCAGCCAAGACCCTGCCTGAGCCGAATAAGAGATCCGGTCGAGCCACACTTGCAATGGAGCCTGCCCTGAACGAGCGAAGGCGACCGAATGAACGCACCTGGCTCGCTTCCTATTCAAACGGCAGGCGACAGCGCCCCGCTACTACGAATGCGAACCCCGTACCCTCTTGACCACCGCAGCATTGTTTTTTGCGACCTTGGCCTGTTCCTCTTCCGCAAGCTGAATGCCCTTGGCGAAGGTTGTATCGGATGGCACGCGCCGGAAGTCGCTGAATACCTCGTCGGACTTGATTGCAATGCTCTTTAGCAGAAGGATCTTGCCGCTGAAACTCAGCGCCATGTGTGAGATTTCCCAGGAGTCGTCTCCCACATCGCATTGCTCGACTAGGAAGTGTCCTCCTTTATTCAAGTGCCCCAGAATCCCCCACCCGAAGCTGACTTCCTTGGATAGCGTTCCGTCGATCTTTGCGATGCGCATAGCTTTCCGATCGATCAGCAGAACTCCGCTCATCCCCTCCAATACTTCTTCCACGTGAGAAGGCGGATGATAAGCGGGGTTGGGCCGGAATCGCAGGCTCACAAGCTGGTCGCCAACCTTACCCAGGGTCGCGGTGCCCTCCTGTTCGCCATCGTACTCGTACAGGAATGCGTCGGGCAGCGCTTTGACGATGCGTAGGGTGCGATCGGCAGTCTCCTGTTCCTGCGAATGCTTGCGTCTGAGTTGCTCGGGATTAGCCGCAAGACTGTTAAGCCGTGCTTCCTCACCGCGCGCTTGCGCGGCGTTGAGCGGCGTGTCGTTATAGGCGATGGTCAGTCCCACCATAGCATCGCGCGTCTCCACGTAAAGCCGGGTTTGCGACCCTTGCGGGGTCTGCTTGCGAGAACGAAACATGTGCTTGATCGAAGAGTTGTTGCTAGCGGCGACTTCGTTTGCAACCGCCTCTCGAATCAGTTTTATGCACGCGGGCGCATCCAAAGCCCCCGCTTCTGAGCTGAAGCCGGTCATCGGTTTCGCGTGTTCCGCGGTTGAGCAGAGAAGTAAACAATTCAGAAAAATGATCGTTGCGGCGTGGGCAGTCCGTTTGGTTCTCGACATTCTCAGTGGCACATCACTAGTTTAACAACGGAGGGTGCTAATCCTCTTGTCAACGGCTCATCCCCGCCGGTTCAAGAGCTTGCCGCGCCTCCATGCCTTGCGTATAGTCGTTGCAGTGACTGGCGTTTTGGTTTACTCAGGACTCTCGCAAGTAATGCTGTCCAGTACGTGAGTTTGACCCGTCGTAATCTTCGACGGGAGAGGAGGACCGTCCTCATGAGCGCTTCGGCCGTTGGGCTGGCACAAATAGGCAAGTCAGTTTTCATCAAGGGCGAACTTTCCGGTAGTGAGGACTTGTATGTCGATGGCCAGGTCGAAGGCAGTATCGCTCTGAAAGGAAACAGCTTGACGATTGGGCCGAATGGCCAGGTGAAGGCCGGTATCGACGCCAAGGGGGTGGTGATCCAGGGAAAGCTCGAGGGCAACATTCAGGCGGCCGAACGCGTCGAATTGCGCAAATCGGCAATCGTCACCGGCGACATCGCCACCCAGCGGATTTTAATTGAAGACGGCGCATTTCTGAAGGGCAAAGTGGATATTCAGCGCGACTAGAAAAGTGAAGATTGGTCTTCCCGTTTCATGAAAATTTTTCGCGGTTCTTCCAGTACGGAAACCATTCCGGCGCAAAGCGCACAAAGGCTGACCCGCCGTTCCAGCGGACTGGGCGAACTGTCGCGCATGTGGGAGTCTGCTGAAGGGCTGTGTGTTCTGGACCTGGGCGCGACTTCTCCGACGAATATCCGCCATTTTACCGAGCGCAGTCACCGAATCTACAGCGAAGACCTCCTGACCGCTTCCACCGATCCTGCGCTCCTCATTCCGGGCGAGGGTGGAAAAGACGAGCAGGGCAATCCCGTTCTCGATAGCCGCAAGTTCCTTGCCGATAACCTGGTATATCCCGCCGCGCACTTCGATGTTGTCCTATGTTGGAACCTTCCCGACTATCTCAATGAGGGCCTCGTGAAGCCGGTGGTTGGGCGTCTATGGTCGGTGCTCAAACCGGGTGGCATGTTGCTGGCGTTTTTTCATACTCGCGATGCCGGGCCGGACTCGCCTTGTCACCGTTACCACATCGTCGGCCCCGATACGCTGGAGATGAAAAAAGTTGAGCTGAAGCGGGAAGTGCGCCGCGGTCCCACCGGCGCAGTTCACACAGCCATTAGCGACAGCTTCCACTTACAGCGTGTGTTTAATAACCGGCACATAGAAAATCTATTCCGCGATTTTGCCTCGATCAAATTTTTTCTCGCCCGTGACAATATTCGCGAAGTTCTCGTCGTGCGTTAATTAGACTCGCAAAACGATGGCGCAGTTGTGTTAGCCGCCGCTGAACAGGAAGTTGCAACCGGCCTCGTCCCAATGCCTGACAGCATTTTCTTTCCAGGCTTGATGGCGCGTCGCCATCCCTCCATATCGCCGCGAATCTGCGGAGCCGCGGCCGATGGACTGATCGTGATCGGAGCCGAAACAACGCTGCTGAACCCGGTCGGCAGAGCCGAGCGGAAGGGGCTGGTTTTCATATTGGCAGCGGCATCCACATTGGTGGTGATGCTGAAAAGGTATGTGTTGCCTCCTGCCAAAGGCGGCAGGGTGACCGAAGTCGACGACGTGCCGAACGCGCCAATCGGCTGAAAATAAGCTGTGCCGTTCACGCTGGTCTGTAAATACTCGCCCACCGTGTAGCCATACGGCGCATGCGTACCGGCGGGCGTAGACCAGCTTATGGCCGGGCTGACAGATGAGATCGTGTTCGCCATAAACAGGCTGGAACCGTTAATGGTTGGGTTTTGTACTGGCAGCGCCAAGGGCACAAGCGAGGAAGTCGATGGCGTCACCGCGGCGCCTGCCTCGAGAAGAAAACTGTACGTTCCGCCCGAGTCCGGCAAGGGAATCGGGATCGTGGACTGTTCGCAAAATGCGAGGGCGCGGGTCCAGTTGGAATCGAATGGGTCGGCGTATTGCAGCGTGCCCAGATCTTCATCCGTGAGGATGGACGGCTCAAGGCCAGTGAGCCCGGCCCCCACTTCGCCGGTGTAGTCGCTGCAAACACTGGCTTCCGGGTCATAAGTCTGACCCACGAAGCCGCTGTTTCCCGCGCTGGGCCCCGCCAACGCGAGAGCGGTTACGTAATATAAAGATGAGCTGGGATTGATTCCCGTGACGTACGGTTCAGCCACCAGCGTTAGCACCGAATCCTGTACGGTTGCCGCTGCCGGACCAACGTTGTTGAATGCTGCAGCCCACTGTGAACCGCTCACGCTGACATCGAGCGATGTTTCGGTGGCGTCGTTGAGTGTGGCCGAGATGGTATTGGTTGCGCCGTTCGTCAAGGCAAGATTCGATAAGGTAACCTCGGGCCCTAATACGTAATTGTTCAGCGCGCCAAGCGGCTGGAGTTCGTATTGCATCACGAATGCCGTGTTGACTTGCGACCAGTTGGTGTATCCTCCGGCTCCAAACCCTCCCGTCAGCGTTGTGAACTCCGGAGGAAGGCTCCATTCAGCGATGTCTGTCAGCGGGTCGGTGTAAAACTCGATCCACTCTTCGCTTGACTCTGCGGCGATTCCTGAAACGTTCAGATCGATATTGGTGCTGTTCGGTGTGTTCCCCAGCGGCGGTGGAGCGCTGGCCACATCGGTTCCGGCGTCGAATGTGGATGAATCCGTCCAGAAGGCGCTGCCTTCGACGGCCAGCCAGAAATTGCCTGCGGGAACATTGGCAATCGCGAAGACGCCGGGAGTAGCCGTTGCCGAGGCGAGCAACAAGGTGATGGAGCCATCAGATTCTGGCACCAGCGCCCTGATGTCCAACGCCCCCGAGGCTGCTTCCGCCACCTTCACCGGACCGCTCGGCGACCAATAGGTCGTAATTAAGTTCACAGTGATCGTTCCATTCGGGCTGATACTCCACGACTGCTGCCCGGTGCCTCCCAATGAATTCGTTGCCGTAACAGTAAAGCTGTTCGAAACGCGCGACTGCGCAGCGCTGGGCGTCCAGCTGACAGTCTTGCCGTTCAGGGTCGCACCGTCAGGAGCCGTCTTCAGAGCGAAAGTTATCGTCCCTCCGCTTGGGTCGGTGGCGGCAAGTTGATACGTGTAAGCCGCTCCCTGGGAAGCTTGTGTCTCTGGCGTGCTGGTGAAAACCGGAGCCTGCGGCGATGAAAGCGAAGCGCGAGGTGAAGTGTAGGTGCTACTGCAGCCAGCGGTTATTCCAACAAGGGAAAGAACGAGGGCCAGAGCAGGGAACCATCGCATGGATTCTACCTCGCAACAATCGGCGTGTTCGATGTTGCGCGAAAACCGTAGCACAGCCAAAGAAATCGAGTCTAGGAGAACTGACCGTAAGACGATGAAATATGTCCCTCTCGTGCCGAAAAGGGAATAACGAGATAACGCCGACAGCGGCTTCGTCGCTTGATTTTGAGGACGGGTCGACGTCCCTTCGCTCTAACACACATTGTTCTTCCACACAATGAAGCCCATGCGAAAAAGAAAATGACGGTAGATCTCCAGCCGAGGCGCGCAGCCCGCTGGTAAAGCGGACATTACAATCTCTCCTATTTCGTCGGGAATATACGCCCGCCGCACCGAAGTCAAACCATCCAGCCAAGCCACGCGGCTGCCCATAATGGGATAACTCGCATACACCAATGCCAAATGCAGTGGATGGCGGACGAGATCGTTGATCAACAGCCCGCGCCGGCTCACCCGCAAAGCTTCGCCCACAAACTGGACAAGCTGCGCCGGAGTAAGGTGGTGTGCGAACAGATTGCAACTCACAACATCGAAGGTCTCATCGCCGAAGGGCAGTGCGAGCGCGTCTGCTACGACGGCATCGTGAGGTGAGCTCAACCTCGAAGTTTTCTTATGCGCGCTCGTTGTCGCAGGCAGGTGCGAGCGAACGCGGTCCAACAGCACCACATTTAAATTGATTCCGCGAGCTGCCAGCCTCTGCCGCACGATTTCTGGCACTTTTCCCGAGCCGGCCGCTACTTCCAGGAGAGAGAGATATTTTTTTCCAGCCCCAGCAGTGGCTCGCTCAATCAGATTCTGGGTGGTGGAAACTCCCCCAAACCAGCGGTTGATGCGGTCCAGAGTTTGTAAAGCGGCTCGAATTTCTTGTGGAGGGCAATTTTCGGAATCGAGAATTTCGGGCGCATCGACTCGCTGCATGGCGTAGCTGCGGCGCGGATAGCCTGCACCGGTCCTAAACTTCGGCCAGTTCCTCTTCCAGCAATTGCTTGTTATACAGGTCGTTGTAGTAGCCGTTCAAGCCAAGTAATTCTTCGTGCGTGCCCGATTCCACAATACGGCCCTCGTGCAGAACGGCAATCTGATCGGCATTGCGCACCGTGGAAACGCGATGGGAAATAAAGATGGTGGTGCGTCCCTGCATGAGCTCGCGCAGGTGATTGAGAATTCTGTCTTCGGTTTGCGTATCTACGCTGGAGAGGGCATCGTCGAGTATGAGAATGCGCGGATTGCGAATGAGCGCGCGTGCGATGGCCGTGCGCTGCTTTTGCCCGCCGGAGAGCGTGAGGCCACGCTCGCCCACCGCTGTCTTATATTGCTCCGGAAAAGCTTCGATGTCGCATGCGATGTCGGCGGCTACGGCGGCGTTCTGGATTTGCTGGTCGGTTGCCGATTCCACACCCAGCGCTATGTTCTCCCGAATGCGGTCGCTGAACAGGAAGGTCTCCTGCGGCACGAAGCCGATATTCTTGCGCAACCAGGCCACCGGAACTTCGCGAATAGGGCGTCCATCCAGCAAAACCATTCCTGGCTCCGCATCGTAGATCCGGGGAATCAGATCTACCAGCGTCGTCTTCCCCGAGCCTGTTGGACCCACTATCGCCATGCTCGTGCCGGCGGGAATGCGCAGGTTTACGTCTTTCAGCACAAGCTTGCCATCATAGGAAAAATTGAGCCCGCGAAATTCGATTTCGCCCAGGATCGGCGCCTCGGGCAACTCCGGCTCGTCTTTGATTTCGGCTCGTTCTTGAAGAATTTCATTGAGACGTCCCAACGACGCTGTGCCGCGCTGGAAGATATTCACTACCCAGCCCAGAGCGATCACCGGAAAAGTCAGTTGCATCATGTACAGGTTGAACGAGGTAAAAACGCCGATGTCCATGCGGCCATGCAAAACCTCGCGGCCTCCGATCCAGAGCACCAGAACCATCGCACAACCGAGCATGAGTTCGAGCGTGGGCCACAACATTCCCATCAGCCGGACCAGTTTAAGACTGCGCGAAATGTACTCCTGATTGGCTTGCTCGAACGCCCGCATCTCTGCTTCTTCCTGCACATAAGCGCGGATCAGGCGCGCGCCTGAAAAGTTTTCTTGCGCCCGGGCGGAGATATCGGAAAACATCGCCTGAATCCGCTCGAAACGCTCGTGGATGCGGCGGCCGAAATATTGAATCACAACGCTTACCACCGGCAGCGGGAGAAAAGCATAGAGCGTCAGTTTGGGGCTCTTGTTCAACATGAACCACAGTGCGGCTGCGGTGAACACGATAGTGTTCGCCGAGTACATGATGGCGGGGCCCAGCAACATTCGAACCGCGTTCAAGTCGTTCGTCATGCGCGCCATAATGTCGCCGGTGCGCATGCGCTGATAATAGGAATAAGAGAGTGTTTCGAGATGTTCGAACAGATCGTTGCGCAGATCGAACTCGATGTCACGCGAGATGCCGATTACGACCCAGCGGGTGAGGAACAGGAAGATTCCGCGTATCGCCGACAGTCCCAGAAGGAGCAGGGCGTAAGCCAGGAGCTTATGCCGGGTGACTCCACTTTCAAGGCTGTTGGCAGCATCGCCGATAACCTTAGGTAAGAGCGCCCAGGCGCCATTGCTGAAAACCACGCACAGCGCGCCGCCCACCAACCCCCAGCGGTAGCGCTTCAGGTACGGCAGCAGCGGGCGCATGCTTTTGAGAATCATGCAGGTTCTCTAGATGAAATTTTAGCAGGGTGGGGTGCAGACTTTGCCGCGATTGCCGGTTTCCGATTCCCGCAGCTCTCGAGAAGGCCTCCTCCGAAGCTGACACAGGCAATTAACGTGTGATTAGTGTTTGTTTCGTCTCCGTCAGATACGTCTTGAGGGCGTCTTGTCTGAAAACGAAATACCCAGCCGTGGCGAGAGCCAGAGCGCAAGCAGGAAAAAGAATCCACCCGACAACGACGATGAATACCTTCGTAAGTTCCATCGAGTCGCCTATTATTGTGACTAGTGGTGCGGAATCCAGGGCCGGGTCGAGCTTGAGCACCCGGCCCACTAGTAGACCGTTTTATTCCTCGGGCGCTTGCGGCTGACCTTCCTGCATATGCTGCTGCATGCGGGCCTCGCGGTTGGCTTCGAACTCCCTCAGCTTGGCCTGCTGATCGGGCGTTAGCAGCTGATACAGCTCGCTGTGAATGCGGGTTTCCTCCACCTTGATCTGCACTAGTGTCTGCGACTGTTGTGACACAAGGGATTGCACCTTGGCCTGATCAAAGGCGCCTTCCTCATACTGCCGCAACTGCTGATCGAGCTGGTGAGTCTGCTGCATCAGCGGTTTCATGGTAGCGTGTTCGGTCTTCAGTACCGATTTCATCTGGGCTTTCTGTGCGTCAGTGATGTCGAGCATCTTGGAAAAAAACGCGATCATGTGCCCGGCTGGGCCGAAGGCATGTTCGGGCGCTGGCGGAGGCGCCGTGTCCGCGGTTTGAGATTTCGCAAGCGCAGCTCCTAAGGTGACCGCGAGCGCAGCGACCAGCAAACGAAAACTAATTGATTTCATAATGTGTGACTCCTTACAGAGTTCCTGCTTCAGACTGCTACCCCGAACCAGGGCCGATTTTTCCTACAGGAATGAGAACACGTCGCAGCGGGAAAAAGTGGTAAAAAGTCAGTCAAGCCGAGTAAAGTTTTGTCAATCGCGCAGCTTGATCGTTAACCATCAGGTTTGACAATTCTTTACCGCGAGCACGAAGCCCTCGGGTGCACAATGGCAACAGCTAAGATGGAACGGATTCTGATCGTAGACGATGACGTCGAGTTGTGCAATCTGGTCGGCGAATATTTGCAGGCTGAGGGTTTCTCCGTCGAAGCCGTACATGATGGAGAAAGCGGTCTGCAGCGCGCGTCCGGCGGCGGTTACATGCTGGTGGTCCTCGATGTAATGCTGCCCGGCATCAATGGCTTCGAAGTGCTGCGGCGCATCCGCGCCACCTCACGGCTGCCGGTTCTTTTGCTTACCGCACGCGGCGAGGATGTCGACCGCATTGTGGGCCTGGAGATTGGCGCAGACGACTATCTCCCCAAGCCTTTCAATCCTCGCGAACTCGTAGCGCGCATTCGCGCCGTCCTGCGGCGTACCCGGGGCGACAAGTCTTCCCAGGCCGCACCTGACGTTGTCCGCGTGGGTGACATCGAACTTGACCCCGCAACACGCTGCGTACGCCGCAATGGCCAACCGGTTGAGCTTACTTCCGTGGAATTCAATCTATTGGAAGTCCTGCTGCGGGAGGCTGGACGCGTGGTTCCGCGCGAGCGCCTGGTGAACGCTGTGCTCAGCCGCAAGTTTTCTCCTTTCGACCGCAGCATCGATATGCATGTGAGCAAAGTTCGCAAGAAGCTCGGAGATACCGACGCCGATGAGCACATCAAGACCATTCGCGGCGTTGGCTATATTTTTGCCCGCCCCCGCGAGAGGGCGCCCGATAAGGTAAAATCCACGCAATGAAGAGCCCCATCCAATGAAGAGCCTGTTCCTCAAAATATTTATCTCCTTCTGGCTGGCGCAGGCGCTTTTCCTCGTCTTAGCAATCCTGGTTATGCTGGCGTTGCGGCCGCAGCGTAATTCTACCTGGGATACTTTGCGCTCCACAGCCCTTACCGACGCCATCAGCGCCTATGAACAAGGCGGAGCACCTCAGGCCCGCGCCTATTTGGAAAACCTGCAGAGGACTCATCACATCCGCGCCTACGTTTTCGACGAGCAGGGAACTGAGATTTCCGGGCGGTCGAGTGCGGGCTGGGCAGAGCACGTGGCTGCTGGACGCCCCTCACCGCCTCGACCTGGGATGGTTTTCCCCCGCCCGCAGATTTTGACGGAATCTAGGGCCTCCAGCGATGGCCGCCATCTCTATACCATTGCTATGGAATTGCCGCCTGGCCCACGCGTCTTCTTCGGGCCGTGGGGCATACCTATGCCCGGCTTGATCATTGCGGTCATTTCCTCCGGCTTGGTCTGCTATCTCCTCGCCTGGTACATGACGAAGCCGATCATCCGTCTGCGTGCCGCCACGCGCCAACTAGCTGCGGGCGATCTCACAGCGCGCGCCGGAAGCTCGAACAGCCGAAGCCATGACGAAATTGCCGGACTGGTGCGCGACTTCGATGGCATGGCGGCTCGCCTGGAATCGCTGGTCAAAGCTCAGTCCCGCCTGCTGAACGACATTTCTCACGAGCTGCGTTCTCCGCTGGCGCGCTTGAATGTGGCCCTGGGTTTGGCTCGGCAGCGCTCAGGCCCGGAAAGCGCAGCCATGCTGGAACGCATCGAACTCGAGGCCAGCCGACTCAATGAACTCATAGGCCGCGTCCTCACGCTTGCCCGCTTGGAGGATGGCGAACAGCGAGTCTCTTCTACACCTGTGCCTCTGAACGAAGTTGTCATGAGTGTGGCCGAAGACGCCGAGTTTGAAGCTCAGGCCCGGCATTGCCACGTCCGCAGCGAGATCCAGGAGGGCCTCTGGATGGTACGTGGCGACGTTTCTCTTTTGCATAGCGCGGTCGAGAATGTGGTTCGCAACGCAATTCGCTATACCCACGAAGGAACGGCTGTTGAGATCTCCCTCGTGAGAGAAAACAATGCCAGTGGTAATGAAGCCGTCGTGCAAGTAAGAGATAGCGGCGACGGCGTTCCCACCGATGCTTTGGAAAAACTCTTTGAGCCGTTTTACCGCCTCGACGATGCGCGCGGCCGGCAAACTGGGGGCGTTGGTCTTGGACTGGCCATTACCGAGCGCGCCGTCCGTTTTCATGGCGGCCGGGTTGCGGCGATGAACCGACCCCAGGGCGGACTGACAGTGGAAATTCGTCTTCCGCTCATGCCATTCACCGGCGAGGCGGAGAAGCTTCCTGAGAACGAGGATCGTCCGCAACTGGTTCCCGAAGGCTAGCCCCATCCAGCGGGCAACTTTTGTACCCTTCTTCGGTTCCAACCGATCGTGGTTTGCTCTTTCCGCGCATTCTCTGATACATAAGTGGATGGCGTTCAAGCTCCTCGATTCAGGATGGTGGCTCCCTCTGTGAGGCGCAAGAGTCTGAGCACGTTTACAGGAGTGTCGTAAAAAGAATGCGGAGAAAGTTGACTTGGACTCTGGCGGTTCTCGGTCTGGTTTTTACCGGCGCGTGGATGGCGTGCACCGCCAAGTATTCGGCACAATATAACGGGCTGGTCGTGGTGCCTTCGCGCGACGATCAGGTGCTCCAAAGCTTCAGCCTCAACCTGAGCAATGGCGAGGCTGTCCAAATCAATAACCCCAGCTTTCCTCTGATCAACGGTGTGTTGGCGTCGATCATCCTGAATCCAGCTGGCGATTACGCTTTCACGATCATTACCTCGAATCCCTCGCTGGCTGGCAGTTCCACCGGCATCGGCTCGTCGCAGATCGTATCGGATGGAAAGCTGACTGGGCCAACCTTGAAGCCGTTGAACAACGCGAAGGTGACGGTGCCCAATAATCCCACCCCGGAAAGCGTTCCCGTTAACCCCGTTGCGCTCGCCATCGACTCTGCAGGCAAATATCTGTTTGTGGCCGACAGCGCCACAATGGATAGCGCAGGAAACCAGGTGCCCGGAGCGGTTTCTGTGCTCTCGATCGGTGCTAATGGAAACCTGACTGAAGTAGGGGGTTCTCCGTTTGTGCTTCCTGTCAATGGCATTGCCGCCTCTCCTCCGAATCCCTGCACCGCGACCTTCAAATGCTCCAGCGCATCGGCCTTGGCGGTCACGCCCACGATTTATCCGACGCAGTACGCGGTTTGCCAGTTGCAGTCGGCTCCTTCCACAGAAAATCTGTACGTAACCGATTCCGTCAACTACGTGGTTTTGAATTATTCGGTGAACCTTTCGACGGGCGCGCTTTCGTTGGTGCCCATCGCTGGAACCGTCGGCGTTCCCACCGGGACCGCTCCTTCCGGAGTCGCAGTCGATCCCTGCAACCGCTTCGTTTACGTTTCGAACTCAGTTTCGAACAATGTGAGCGCCTACACGATTTGCAACACCGTTTCGATGCCAAACTGCCCGCTCGCGGATTTCCGCTTACTGCCGGTTACTGGATCGCCCTATTCGACAGGTGATGCACCCGGTCCGCTTAGCGTGGATGCCTACGGCAACTTTCTCTATGTGGTCGCCACGGGATCGAGCTATATCAATGCATTCCGCATAGGATCGTCCAACGGGTCACTAGTCGCGCTGTCGCCGGCCACTTACGCAACAAGCACGGCTCTGGGGCAAGACTCGGGCTCGAATTCCATTGCCATTCGCAGCGACGATAGTTTTCTCTTCGTCGCCAATGACAACACGCAGACTCTTTCGGAATTTGGTCTCGCGCCCGCGACAGGCACTTTGTCGCCCGAATCCCCGGTTTCAACTTTTAACTACCCGTCGGGAGTGGCTGTGAAATAGTACTTCGCCTGCGAGTCGAACGAATAGGTACACCTTACCCGGGTGCGACTGGAGCGGAACTCCGCTTCCATTACGTCGGAATTTTCAACACCAAATACATCCCCACCAGCGCGAATATTAAATCCGGCGACCAGGCCGCCAACGCCGGCGGCAACTGACTCACGTCGCCCATGGCTTCAAACAGTCGCGACATAACCGTGTAGACAACCGCAATTCCCACCGCTGTGGCTACGCCGGTGATGGCGCCTTTCTTCACCGTAGACAACGAAAAAGGAACTGCGAGCACAGCCATGATGAGCGTGATCAGAGGATAGGAAAGCTTTTTATTGAGCTGTACCCGCAAATGCACGACGTCGAATCCACTTTGCTGCAAGTCACGGATATATCGGTGTAACTCCTCATAGTTCATCTCAGTGTATTGCTTCACTTCTTTCTTGAAGTAAGAAGGCTGCTCGGTTACTTCGGGAAAGGTGGAAACGTCGAAAGTACGAAATCCGGCAATCGCTGGGCCGTGCAGCAATCGTTGCCATCCCTGTTCAAAGATCCAGCGGCTTAGGTTGTCGGCCCAGTGAGCGCGATCGGCGTGAATGCGCTCAATGATGGAGAAGCTCGCCCGATCGATACGGAAGATCGTCAGATTGGCGAACTGATTCCGGTCGGGATCGAAAAACTGATAGTAGTAAATGTCATTCTGCTGACCGAAAATCCAGCGGCGGTCGGGACGCAGATAAGTTTGCGGCGGCTTCCCCTTAATCTGGTTGTGCAACGCCTCCTGGCGCTTGTTGCTGTGGGGAAGGTAAAACTGGTCGGCAAAGAACAATCCCGCGGCCAGGAATGCTGCCGCCACCAGCACGGGAGTGAATATGCGATACACACTGGTGCCCGTGGCCTTCATCGCGGTGATCTCATTGGAGCGGCTAAGAAGGCCGAAAGTGACCAGGACAGCGAGCAGCATGATCAAAGGCGCAACCCCGTACAGCAAGTAAGGAGCTACGTTCAGTAGATATTCCGCGACAACGATAGCAGGGGTTTGATTGCGCAGAATGTCGCCCAACAGCTCAAAAAGTGTAAAAACCAGCAGCAGTACTAGGAATGTGGAGACGATCATCGCGAGATAGACAAAGAAATCGCGCAGGATGTACTCGTCGAGCACGGTTGGGAAACTGAAACTGAAAACGCGGTGGCGGCTGGAAGCCCGTGCAAAAGCGTTCGCCTCTCTACGATGCCGCCTGCGTTCCGGGAACGCATGGTGATCTTGCGGCTGGTAGCGCCTCCCTGCCAATTTGCCCGCGGACAGTGACAAAGGCCGTCGCTCCGCTTGCCACAACAAGAACAAGCCCGTTGCGAAGAAGACTAGGTTTGCCAACCATGCCCCCAACGCCGGCGTCACTCTGCCCTGCTTGGCCAACGAAACTCCGATCAGCGAAATGACGTAATAGACGAAGACCAGCGCGATCGTGAGCACGAATCCACCTGACTTACCACTCTTTTTCGACGAGAGCCCCAGGGGAATTCCAACCATGGCCAAAACCAGACACGCCGTCGGCAGGGAAAAGCGATTATGAAATTCGATCAGGTACAAGCGGGCAGTTGCAGGGTTGACCGTTTCCGCGCGTCCGTGGAGCGCCCGCGTACTCATTGCTTTGTACGGGATTTGTTCGTCGCCGCTGCCCTCCGAAGATGGCAGTTCGATCGGAATATCGGTCTGCTGGAAGGTCGTGATTTGGTATCGATCCGGCTGCGCGGGATCGGTTTCGTGGCTCGAACCGTCGGTTAAGTGCAGGTGCAGGCGGTCCTGCCCCTCGGGAACAAGAACGCCCTCCCGCGCCAGCGTGACGCGTGGATTCGCTGGATCGGAAATATCTGCGAGAAAAACTCCATCCCAGACTGCGCCGCCCTGCGCGCTGTGCACATCCTGTACGTAGAGCACCAGCTTGGGAAATCCTTCATAAAATACTCGCGGTTGAACTTCGAACGAAGCCTGCGATCCTTTGAGTTGATCTTCGAGGCGTCCGAGGGAAGCTAATGACCACGGCGCGATGTACAAACTGTTTACCAGCGCCAGCGACCAGGCCACGGCAACGAAAATGGCCAGCACCCGCCCGAAATTCCACACCCCCATTCCGCTGGCGCGCATCGCGGTGATTTCGCTGTCGGCGGCAAGCCGGCTCAAACCCAGAAGAATGCCCACCAGGACACCCATGGGGATCGTATAAGTCAGCGCCAGTGGAAGCGTGTAGAAGAAAATCTCGGCGATGCTGGGCAGAGGTGCGCTTGCGCGGACCACCAGTTCGAGAATGCGCCCTAGGTCGCGCGTAAAGAGCACAAACGTGAAGATCGCCGCACCAATGACGGCGTGCGAAGTCACCTCGCGGAGAATGTAGCGGGTTAGAATCCGCATGAAAACGCGCCTGGGGGCAGGATAGCATGGGCTCTCGAAACTGATTCTTCCGCAGTTTTATAAAAATGCACGACTTTAAGTTCTAGTCGCGAAGTTTGTCAGCAGGCTTTCTGACATGCGGGCTATCATGATCTGATCCGCGAAAAAATGAACTCCCATCGTATTCTGGACCTGCTCCGCGGGGCCCTTGTCAGCTACGGGTACTGTACCGTCGGGGTTGCGCTCCTTCTGGAGAACGCTGGTCTTCCCATGCCTGGGGAAACGGTTCTATTGCTGGCCAGCTTTCTCGCCTACTCCCAACACGACCTTCGCCTTTCCTGGATTATTATCGTGGCTATTGCTGCGGCGGCCATCGGAGACAATCTCGGCTACGCCTTCGGCCAATACTGGGGTCGGCCGCTACTTGACCATTATCGTCATAGCCTCATTATTGGAGAAGCCGCCGTGCTGCGCGGCGAACAATTGTTTCAGCGTTACGGCGCCATTACCGTTCTATTTGCGCGATTCGTCTTTGCCCTGCGGGTGATCGCCGGACCGATGGCGGGAGTGCTACGCATGCCATGGAAGAAATTTGTGGTGTTTAATCTGATGGGCGCTGCACTCTGGGTCATTTCGATTTCGCTGACGGGCTACTTCTTTGGCAATCAGTGGAATCGGCTCACACTGTTAATCAAACGCCTCGACCTCATGATCGCCGTTGCCTTGCTCCTGGGTCTACTTCTTGCCTGGTGGCGCACTCGTAAAGGACGATTGTCGTTAAACGGTTCTTAGGGATCGCTCTGAAACTGCGGTCCCGACGGGCACCTCACAAGTCAACTTATGCACAGGAGAATTTTGCCCACGGGCGGATATACTGTGCGGAAGTCGCGGGGAGTCAGTGAGCTCGGGAATCCGCGGCCAGGAATTCTTACCGGCGCTGTCCGCGCCGCAAATCGGACAAGGAGGAATGCATGAAGCAGATTGGGTTCTTGACTCTGTTGATCGCGGCAATGTTGGTGTTTGCCATAGCCTTCCCAGTGGCTGCCGCTGGTCCAAAGACGGCAGCCGTTCCCGCCGTCGCAGCCGTGCCGGCACCTGCCGTGGCTCCCGTGCCGCCGCCGCATCCGCGTGTGGAGCACGCCCTCGAAGCATTACGCAGCGCCCGCGATCACATGTCGCATGCCGAAGGCGAATTCCATGGCCATCGTGATGCAGCCATTCACCATATCGACGAGGCCATCAAGGAAGCAGAAATCTGCATGCGGGAACCGTAACGTTTTCTACGGCTGTGAAACTGGCAGCGTCCGCGGACGCTGCTTTTTTATTCACTTTCCCCAGCGGTATCCGATCGAAACCGCGCCGCGAAACACGTTGTCAGAGTTGAATCCCTGATTGTTCTGAATGTGGTAGTAGTGAACTTCGGGGCGCACGAAGAATCGGCGCCAGAATGGATAGCGCACGCCTAGCGCCAGGTCTTCCATGAAATGGTTGGCGCTCGTGTAGTTCACGCAGCCCGGAATCTCACATGGAGCGACCGGATAAAAGCGGTTGCTGGCGACTCCGATGCCGCCCATGAGGTCCAGCCCCACTTTCTTGGTGATCTTCGTCTGATAGAGCCCGTTGACGTCGGTAAAAAAGGGACGGTAGGTTTCGTATCCGTAGTAATCGCCGCGGTTATACTTCCACGAACTCTCGACATTGAAGCCAACGCGGTGTCCGGCGGGAGTGTACTCGCCCTCAAGGCCAAAATAAATTCCGTGTCTCTCCTGCGGCGGCTGAAAGGTGGCAACATCGGTAAGAGCGGTGAGTGAATCGAGTTCGCCCCCGTTCACCATGATGTCGCCATGCTGGGCCAAGGCGAGCCGCGAAAGGGACAATAGAGAAGCGCAGGTAAGCGAGAGCAGAGCGAATTTTCTCAATACTTGCCCCTTCATCGATGGTGAGATGTGTGGAATACGGCGCTGGGTCGCCTCTGTCAGAATGAATTGCAAAAAACGATGTGCGAAAAAAACCGGACAGCGGGATCACCCGTGTCCGGGAATCGATTCAACAATATCAGATTTGTGCAGCAAGCGCCCCCCGATTAATCGCCACCGATGGTGTAGCCGATCGAGCCGCTCGCGCGAAACAGGTTGTTGGAGGTGAACCCGCCCGTATTGGGATCGTTATTGCCGTCGACATGATAGTAGTGAAACTCCGGACGCACGAAGAAATGGTGCCAGAAGTAGTAGCGGATGCCGGCTCCAAGGTGCTGCATGAAGTGATCCTGGCTGTTGTAGTTGATGCAGCCGGAAAAGTAGCTGCACGAGGTCGCATAGGGAACGTAGAAGCGGGTGGCGTCAATCCCGATGCCGCCAGATAGGTCGAGCCCAACCTTTTTGCTCAAATGAGGTTGATACAGCGCGTTAAAGTCGGTCAGGATCGGCCTGTACGTTTCATAGCTGAAATAGCTGGCCTGGCTGGCCCTCCACGAAGTTTCCACCATGAACCCAAGATGGTGTTTGAATCCGGCAACGTCTCCACCCAGATTAAGATACGTACCGCCTTTTTCCGCGAGGTTACCCAGCGCCAGTTCGTTGGTACTAGGCGAAGGCGACATCAGCGTGCCACCGCCGAACCAGATGTCCCCTTGTTGTGCGAAGGCGAAGTTGGCCAGCAAGAAAAACACAAAAACACACGCGAGGAGCGTTAGCTTTCTCAAGAGAAACCTCCTGTCAGTTTCTGCCGCACAGGCATTTAAGATGCGCCTGCACAATCTCCAGATGCTAGTAAAGGTGACTGAACATACATCATAATTTCAGTTTGCGCCAAGATTCAACTTCCCTAGCTTCGTAAACAAACCTCAACCCATCCAGCTTGCAGCTTTAATCAAACCCAGCGTACAGCTACAAGTTGCGCACTCTCTCAGAAAAGAGACGCTCCGCGAAGATAGGGATGGCGCGACTTCCCTCGTCTCTGGCGAGGTTTCTCGGTCGCCAAGCTTTCGGTTCATTTTAGTTTTCCACCCGCGCCGCCGCGTATGTGATCCAAAGCGATGGGGCCGCCTCCCAGAAAGATCAAAGCGAACCCCAGCGCAGCCAGGACGAGCGGAAATTCGTAGCCCTTATCTCCGATCAGACCGTTATGCCAATTCACCTTCCAGATGGCGACAGCCATATCGACACAAATCGCGAAGGCGGCTAATCGGGTAAACAGGCCCAGCAGAACCAGCAAGCCGCCGAAGAATTCGGCAAAGGAGGAGAGATAACCCATCCACGCAGGCAGTCCAAGGCTGGCCACGAATTGGGCGTAATGGTGCAGTCCACCGAAAACTTTGTGATATCCGTGGGCAACCATGATCGCGCCCAGCGCCAGGCGCATGACGAGCAGAGCAAGAGGTTGAAGCCGATCGAGGTAGCGCAAGCGAGTTCCTCCGGCGAAGCAGGATAGATTATCGCAACCGGAGCGGCATCGATGGAACGAAAAAGGCGGATGATGTGCAAGGGTTGCCGCTAGGGGCAGTGAGTACATTCTTCGTCACACCAAAGTGAGGGCACTCATCAGGCATTGCACTACAGCCCAACTTCTGGTAACGTTTTGTCGCCTCAGCCACACAACTTTCGCAACATTGAGTGCAGGCGCGGGTTGTGTATGGCAGGCGTTCCCCCGGCCGAAATATTTGAGCTTTGTGCAAGTTGAGATTGCTCGACAGCCTCATCCCTGGGGCGGGTGTAAGGAGGCTCGATGCGAGAAACAAGAGTTGGGAACTGGGTTACAAGCTTTGATGGATTCAGGGAGGCGGTATGAATCTCGAGTTGAAGAATGTACGAATACTGCAACGATGCGCGGTCTCGCTCTTGCTGGTGGTTCCCGTGCTGGCCTGGGGACAGCAGCACAAAACGACGGGTGGCAGTTCGGCTCCGCACCAGAGCGCGCCATCGCACACTAGTTCGCAGCACTCGTCTGCGCCGTCGCATAGCTCAACGCCAAGTCATAGTACGGCACCATCGCACTCCACTACCGGTAGCCGGCCCAGCTCAACGTCCCATGCCAATACGAGCCGCCCGGCGACGACAAACCGGCCCTCTTCTCCGAGTACGCACGCGAACACAATGGGCCGGACGAACACTTCTGCTTCTCACGCGAACACAACGAGCCGCCCGAACACCGCAGGTCGCAGCACCCCATCAGCAAGCCGGCCTACGGCCAACGCTCGGCCGGGTGGTGCAGCTCCAAGCCGCACTCCTCCCGGCCGCACGGTTTCGCTGCGCGGTGGTGGTACCGCGAGCATCCGTCCCAACGGGCAGATTCGGTCCATTAGCCGCAATGGAATGACAATCAACCGGGGCGTGGGCGGCAGCCGGACGGTGGTAAGCGTACACAACGGGGCAACCATCGTCTCTTCCGGACATGGCGGCTACGTGCAACGCGCTTATGTGGTCCGCGGCGGGCATACCTTTGTCTCCCGCACGTATGTCGTGGGTGGCGTGGTTCACGTCGGCGTTTATCGCTCGTACTTTTGGGGGGGACATCCTTACTACGGCTGGCATCCGGGCTTTTTCTTCCATCCCGGATTTTATGGCTGGGCCTGGCATCCCTGGGGTGCCCCGGTTTATTGGGGTGTAGGCCTGTGGGGATGGGGCGGGCCATGGTGGGGCTATTACTCGGGCTGGTGGAATCCTTATCCGTACTATGCTGCTCCGGCCTTCTGGCTGACGGATTACCTGATCTCTTCCCAATTGCAGGCGGCCTATGCGGCGCGACAGGAAGAGCAAGCCGATGAGGTCGCAGCCGATGCCCAGGCCAGCGCCTCCAGCGGCGGCGATCCGCAGCCCGCTGCGTCCGGTGGGGTGACCCTGACTCCCGAGGTGAAGGAAGCCATCGCCGAGGAAGTGAAGGCTCAGATCCAGGCTCAACAGGCGCAGGCGCAGCAAGATGGTGGCAGCGCTCCGGCGCCGGCTGCAGCGACCGCCAGCGACAGCGCGCAGGCTCCTCCGGCGCTGGATCCCGCACAACGCACCTTCGTCGTCAATACGCCCATTACAGGCGTAGCGGCCAATGGCCAGGAGTGCGGACTGTCGGGTGGCGATGTGGTCACGCGCCTTACCGATACTCCAGACTCCAACCAGATGGTGAACGCCAGCGTCTCTGCCAGCAAGAAAGGCGAATGCGGCGCTGGACAAACCGTGGCGGTGAAAGTGGATGACTTGCAGGAAATGTACAACCACTTCCAGGAGCAGTTGCAGAACGGGATGAGTGCGATGGCAAAGAAGCAGGGAACCAACGGCATGCCGACCGCGCCTGATACGGGCACGACCGCTTCCGATGTGCCGCCGCCGAAGCCGGATCCGAGCGCGGCACAGGACCTGCAGCAGCAGCAGCAGCAAGCCGATCAGACTGAACAGCAAGTCAAGCAGGAGACGGCACAAAGCGGCCAATAGGACATCGCAGGAGGGCGAAGCAGTCTGATCGCCCTCGCGAGGTTCTTCAACCATCCATCTGCAGGGAGCGCCTTGAACCGGCGCTCCCTTTTCCGCAGTGATCGGACTCTAAGATTTGTCTCACGGATTGTTTTGAAAGGGCGCGGCTTCCAGCCGCGTCGCCTGAACCAGAAAAATCAGGGGCTTTAGCCCTCGATGAGACGGAATGTAGCCTCGTTTCCTTTTCGTAGCGTTTGGTTGAGTAGAATTTTTTCGGGAGGCGCTCACCAATGTCACACCGATTCCGCTATTTCACTCCGGCGATCCTCGTAGCCGCCGCGGCAGTTTTCGCCGGCGCACAGGCGCCCACGCTTCAGGAGCAGCTGACCGCGCAATACAAGTTCGTCAAAATGGGCTCTGATACCGGCGGCTACTCCGTTGTCGAAAAGGGCACGCTGTTGAAGATCGAAAAGGGCGGCATCCTCGGCGTGCCGTATTCCGACCAGAGCATTCTTTCGACCAAGTACGAAAACGGGCAGGTGCACTCTCCGAATACCACGGTTTCCAAGGGCCTTGGTTTTGCCATGAAAAAGTTCGGTAAGGAGCAGACTACGCATCTGATGGCGGTCGGCGACAAAGTCTATCCAACGAAGATCGAAGTAAACGAGGCCAAGGACATGATCACCATCGGCATTGTTGCCTGCGACACCTGCAACAAAACCGATCCGCCCACCTACATGAAAGCGAATGTGGTGTTTCAGTTTGCTAAAGGATCTTTGGCGTCTGGCAATGCCGGACAGGTGGAAGATACCATCGGCCAACTGCTCTCCATCAGCGGCGACGATTCTCAGCAGGCCGGTGATCAGGGAGGCCAGCCGCAACAGGCCGCCGATCAGGGAAATCAGCAGCCGGCAGCGCAAGATCAACCGGCCGCGCAGGATCAACAGCCGCAGCAGGCGCAAGCCGAACCGGCAAGCATCGACAAGGGCATGACTCCTGACCAGGTCGAGGCTGCCCTCGGCAAACCGGACAAGAAAGTCAACCTAGGAGCGAAGATGATTTATTACTACAAGGACATGAAAGTCATCTTCATGAGCGGCAAAGTGAGCGATGTGCAGTAGCGTTTTGCGATTCCAAGATCTGGGCCGCGGATCTTCGCGGACTGCGATTTTTGGCCACTCGACGGCCGAAAACGTTCAGTTTGAATGCGGATCGTGGCAGGAAATCATGATCTGCAGGCTGTGAAGATCTTGTAAGTCATTTGTTTTCAGTGGAAAGTTTACTAGTTAAATACTCCTCCCCTCTCCCCTTTCTCTCTTTCCCTCCCCCACCCCCCTGGTGGACTCAGCGACATACGCAAGGAACAGCATGCAGGCTCCGCAGCCCAAAAGACTTATTGGTACTTATCGTAACGTAAAGGACATCTCCTGGCTCAAACCGGCGAGGGAATATGAATCCTTCGGCCCACTGGTGAAACCGCGGGCCGTCAGGATAACGCGGCCTGTTGGGACGCGTCGATCTAGTTCACCGTCAATTGCACGGACACAGTTCTGGTGATGCTGCCGCTGTTGGCGATCACGGTGATGGTGTAGGTTCCCGGTGCGGTTTTCGCACCCGCCGTTACGGTCAGCGTTGAGGTGCCGGAGGTTACAATCGAACTCGGGCTCAGCGTCGCCGAGAGGCCTTTCACTTCGGAAATTCCATCCAGCGTCAGATTGACCGTGCCGGTGAAATTCAGCGGAGTGATCGCGAGGGTATAAGTGACGGAGCTGCCTCCGGCACTTGCCGTCAGCAGAGCATTGTTGACAGTGATCCAGTAATCGGCGCCGACGGGAATCAGGCTACAGGTTGTTCCGGGGCTGCCAGACGGCTGCTTGAAGCTGGAGTTGGAATCCTGCCCGGTCGCGCCCTGCCAACTGGAGAAATCATCTTGCGTGCCTTTTTTTGGCGTGGGCACAACGAATGGACTGGTCGAGTTCTGCGAGTTCCACCAGGTATTCTTCGAGGAGTTTAGAGTAGTTTGGAAATCGGTCCAATCGGAGCCGTTAAGGTAGCTGTCTTTGAAAAGTCCCTGGCTGCTGTTGTTGCCCTGGATGATGTTCGAAGTGTTGGTGAAGTCTTTGGTGATCAGATTGGTGGTGGCGCCGGTGACCCAGTCGGTGACCTCGATACCGCCGAGAATGCCAATGACGGTGATCTGGTTGGGAAGGTTATTCATCAGCACGCCGTTGGCAAGCGAGACACCAGGTGAGTTGCGCAGCACCAGGCCGCCGACTGCGAGATTCGAGGTGTGATTGCAGATATACGTGTCTGAAAGCGAGATCGGCCCAGGATCTTTCTCCACAAACAGGCCGCTCATCAGATTGCTGGTGGAGTTAATTCCACTGGTTGTGATGTTTACGTTATCGGTATCCCAATGGATGCCATAAGCTTCATTGAAGCTCACAGTCATGTTGTTGATGGTATCGTCGTGCGCTTCCCAGCCGTGCAGTCCAGCGACATTGCAGGCGTAGTAGGCGCCCTGCGCCCCGCGCCAATTGTTATAGGAAGTTGTGTCAGTTTGCCAGAGCCCGTACTTGGTCTGGCACTCCTGGAATCCACTATCCCCATTGTGCTCGGCGGTGCTGTTTTCGACGGTGAAATACGTTGTAGGATCGCTGATGGCCAATCCCTGGGCGTTGTTCCACTGAAAAGTGTCGGTATCGAAGAGAATGTTGCTTGAGCTGCCCTGAACCGAGACTGCGGCTGAGCCGCGGCAACTGTTGGCGTATTGAAAGACAAGTCCGCGCACCACAATGTTGTTTTTCTGGCTGATGGAAAACACACTAGGCAGGGATGCTGCTTCGACGGTGGCCGTGCTCATGTTGGTGCCGTTGGGCGGCCACACGTAGATGAGATCGGTGGATTCATCCACGTAGAAAGTGCCTTCGACCATCTGCACCAGAGACATCACTTCTGTCAACGTCGTGCCGTTCACGGCGATCATTTCCTGGCGCATCATGATGTCCTGCTGATAAGGACAGGATGTTAATTGCGCGCACTCGCCCCAGTTGTTATTCCAGCTTGTCGTGTAGATGCTGTTATTGCCGGAATATTTCGACCAGCCGGTGTAGACTACGCCGCCGCTTACGATAACTGTGCCGTTGGTTGCGGCTTCGAAGGTGATTGGCAGACTGGTGTCTTTACTGCTGTGAGTGAGGGAGACGCTCTCGCGATAAGTGCCGGGATTGATGGTAACGCGACTGCCGATGCCATTGTGATTGTTGGTTTCGGCCATGGAGGCCGCGGCGCCGATGGTCTTGAGCGGCTCCGATTCGGTTCCAGGATTGGAATCGTTTCCCGTGTCGGTATTCACATAGATGTATGCCGTCTCCAGGCTCTCGTTCACATTTGCCTGCGCAAAAGCTTGAATACCAACAAGGCCAAAAAACAGAAGCGGCAGCAGCCAAGCAAGAATCCTACGCTGGACGAAACAATGGATTTGCGGACAGCTTAGAAAAGACAGACTACGGACGCAGATGCCGATGGGGGAGGGCACTGGTTACCACCTTTCTTTCAAAGAACGCGTCGAAGGGCTGAGTACTTCAGTTTTGCCCTCGATGACTCTAGATAGGCAGTGCCCAAGAGGATAGGTGTCGAAGGGACATGCGAAGTGAATGCCCGATGGTACAGATGTGCGGAAGCCGATTGTCGGCCGGCGAAAACCCGTGCTGAGCGTTGGTTTTCAGCGGGTTAGGGGAAAACGGTAGTCCTGCCCAAAAGAGGAAAATCGAGAGGGCGAGTGACTCGCGCTTTCATATTAATTTTTCGTGAATGCTACGTAGATTGTGCACGTGCGCAGCCTGGGTTCGACGACTGTGCGCGTGAGCGAACCTGGGCCCGCCGAAATTTTGTCGTGAGCTAAAGGCAGTATCATTCCCCGGCAGACTGAGTTATGGCGCGGCTGAGAGCCGCGCCGCTGCAAAACGCATTTATGAAACGGTTCTAATCTGATTTCAGTTAAGCACCGTCTCGCTGAACGTTGCCGGCTGTAGCGTCGAGTAACTCGCATTAATGGTAACCGTTCCCGGCGTCGTAGGAGTGATGTAGCTGACGCTCACCTGCCCAGTGCCACTGGTCACGGGATTGGGATTGGAGAACGTTCCCCCCGCGCCATTGTCGGTGAAGTTGACGGTGAGGCCCGATATTCCGTTTCCATATTGATCGGTGACAGAGACGATCAGGGCCTTGGGCAAGTGGTTGTGTTCGTGGGCCGATTGGTTGTTGCCCTGAATAATGTTAATCAAAGCGGCAGGACCCGGAACAGCGCTTTCGGTGATTCTTGTGCTCACACTGCCATTCGACGCCGTAATGGCGATGGACTTCGCGGTCAGCGGGAGCGTGTAGGAAATACTAGCCTGTCCCTTGGAGTTCGTGGTCGCCGGATTCGGCGAAGAGAATGCGCCCCCTACGCCGCCATCAGAAAACAGAATGAGAGCACTGGGAACGAGGTTTCCGCTGGCATCTTTGGCGGTGACTACGATCGGTTCGGGCAAAGTAGTTCCGACCATTGCGCTTTGTTTGCCGCCCGAGGTCAGCGAGATGGAAGCGACGCTGCCAACCGAATCAATTTCGGTGAACGTGGCCGGGGCATAGCTGGAACTCGAAACAGTGATTGTGATGGTCTGGGGAATCTTGGGGAGGGTATAGGTGGTGGACGCCTGGCCGCTGGCATTGGTGGTTCCCGTGGGATTGCTGAAAGTTCCGCCCTTGCCTCCGTCGCTGAATGTGACGTTCACTCCAGCAATAGGAGCGCCAGTATAGGGATTGGTTGCGGTAACGGTAAGCGGTGTGGACAAGGTGGTTCCAGCCGCGCCGGTTTGGCCGTTGCCCGAAGTTGGCGCGATCTGGTTGAACAAACCGTAGACCACGAGTTGCGTCTGGGTTGCGGCGTAAACCTTGCCGTTGGCGACGGTTGGAGTGGCGAAGTGGGTGACAGTGCCGAGCGTATCGCGTCCGCCCGAGGCCTGGCCCGAGTTGTAGAGCTGGAACAAAGCGGTTGCGTCATAGGCCGTGAGCAGAGGAACTCCACCTGAGTTCTGCACCTGCCACAGGATTCCGTTTGTAGTTCCATTGGAGGAGATGGTAGGCAGGCCGTACGTCGTCAACTTGCTCGTTGTCTGCGCGAAAGGCGTAAGCTGGCCATTCGATAGCGAGAAGGAGCGAAGGTAATCCTGGTGCGAAAGGAAATAAAGCAGCTGGTCCGTGCCATTGTTCCAGTAGACAGGGCTGCCGTGGTAATAAGTCCCTAGCGCGGAGGGAAGATACTGCGGAATCTGGCTATTCGACGTGGTGTTGTACCCTCCCAGATCGTCCATGTTGAGCAGGTAGATATCGCCACGCTTACCGGCTGTTGCCATCAGGTTGGCATACGGTCCCGAAGTCTGCGGGGGAAGTAGTGTCAGCCCGCCGGAGCCGAGGTCCATGTCGTCATCAGCAAGATCCGCTTGATCGAAAGGCGTGAAGTAATCGTTGACTACAAATCCGTTTGCGCCCAGTTGCAACTGCAATACGCTGTCGCCCAGGTCGGGAAATTCGGGATAATCGAAGTCGCCATTAGCTGTTGAAAGGTAAACATTCCCGTTGTTGTCGGCTGCCGGTCCCACACCGCTCTGCCATATCGAGCTGCCATAGCTCTCGTCGGGCTGAGTAACCATCACCGCCAGCTGCTGCAGCGTCGACGCGCTGTAGGCGAACAGCCACCCACGTCCCGTGGTGTCGCAACCATTCGACCCAAATCCGATATAGATGGTGCCATTCGACTCCAGCAGGCCCGGCCGTTGCAGCAGATTCTTAGCCGGAAAGGTCAGGTTTCCGACGGTGGCCGTGATCTCGACCGGCCCGCCGAATTTCTCTGAGCCGGTGGTGACATCGAGAGCATGCAGATAGTGGTAGTAAGTTCCCGAGTTCGCTACCTTGGCATCCACGTAAAGGGTGTTGGTGGTGGGGTCGATGACCGGAGTTCCCAGAATTCCGACCTGGTTCAGTCCGGTGACGCCGCCGCATCCTTGCACAGCCATGGTGACTGGGGCCGATCCAGAGGGATAAAGCAGGCTGATCTGCCAGAGCAAAGCGCCGCTGTCAGCGTCGAATGCAAATACGCTGTCATTCTCGGTGGCGACAAATGCTACATTGTGCGTCGCGCCGTTCAGCGTGAGGCCGTACATGTAAAGGGGCTGCGCGGAAACATAGCCATCCACATTGGCAGCGAAAAGTTTCCCGAAGGTGGTGGAGTTAACGTTGGCGGAAGTGAGCAGCGTCTCGCTGGAATTCAAACCATCGCGGTTATTGTCGTACTTGTTGGTGAGCACGCTGACCTGCGCGCACAATCCGGTCGACAATATGAGAAACGAAAATGCAGCCACAACAGTCAGAATGGCCCCATCGAAAGTTGTCGCGAAACGTCGAAAATTCATAGTTTCCTTTTCTCAAACCAAACGCCGAATCCGTTACTCGTCCTGTTGCCGGGGGAAACAAAAATCAAGCACCATAATTACTTGACGGTCTCGGTAAAATTCACCGGCCCGAGCGTCGATGTGGAAGCAGAAATCGTTATAGTTCCCGCGTTGGAGCCGGTAGTGTAAACGGTCGAAGCCTCGCCGTTCGCAGCCGTGGTCGGCGACGTAGCGGAGAATGAACCTCCCGCGCCGTTGTCGGTAAAGTGGACGGTTATTCCCGACAGGGGATTCTGGTATTCATCGGTAACTGAGACGATCAACTTCTTCGGCAACTGCGTCTTGGGATCCGCCGACTGATTGCTGCCCTGGATGATTGTGAGATCGGCCGGCGGTCCCGGAGTCGCTTGTTCGCTGATGTTGACGCTAGCCGTTCCGGCAGAAGCAGTCGATGTAAAAGTCTTGGCTACTGTAGGAAGTGTGAAAGTTGTGCTGGCCTCGCCATTCGAGCCGGTGATTGCGGGATTGGGCGAGAAGGTTCCACCCAGGCCGCCATCGGCGAAGGTGATAGAAGCGCCGACTACGATGGCTCCGGAAGAATTCTTGGCTTTCACCACGATGGGCTTCGGCAGCGTAGTGCCAACCACTCCGGATTGCTTCCCCCCCGACACAACCGCAATCGAGGCCACGCTGGAGGTAGAGGTCTCGGTGAAAGTAGCCGACGTATAGCCGGTAGCGCTCGCGGTGATGCTGATGGTTTTCGCCGTTGAGGGCAGAGTGTAGGTGGAAGATGCTGTACCGTTGCTGCCGGTGACGGCGGTAGGAGTGCCAAAGGTGCCGCCAGCCCCATTATCGTTGAAGGTCACGGTGACGCCCTGCACTGGATTCCCGCCCTGCGTTGCGGTGACCGTTAATGCGACCGGCAGAGTAGTGCCGGCGGAGCCGGTCTGGTTGTTGCCGGCGGTTGCGGTCAGAGTCGGATTGCTGGCGGTAATGGTTTCGGTGAAAATGCCCGAGGTATAACCGGGGCTCGAGGCGGTAATCGTGAGGGTTCCGCTGGTTGTGGGAGTGTACGTGGACGATGCCTGACCGTTGCTGCCAGTCACCGTGGTGGGCGAACCAAACGTTCCACCCGAACCGCCGTCGCTGAAGGTGACAGTTACACCGGAGATTGGAAGTCCTGAGCCTGTGTTGGAGGCGAGAACGGTGAGCGCCGTGGGCAGTTGAACACCGACAGTTCCGCTTTGGTTGTTGCCTGCTGTCGGTGTGAGAACCAAAGTGGGGGCAAGATACCAGGGTATGGTCGTATCGTCGGTTTTCAGCCAGGTCAGCAGTTGCTGTGAGACTTTTAGCTGGCCGAGGCGTCCGTTGTCGGAGGTTGGGTGCGTACCGTCGGCGGCGAAGTCAGCACACTCCCAGGTGAGGCCGTCCTGCCGGCCAAGCATTCCATTTGACCAGTAATAAGTCCCCCATGACATCCATGGGGCAACCACCGGCCCGAGGGTCGGGTTGTAATTCAAATTGGAATTGCCGTTAAGCTGATCCTGAATCGCCCACTTGACTGCATAGCCAACTTCATAGGCATACGGCTCGGGATTATCCGGACTGCCCACGCCGTTGGAGTACCCCCCGTAAACACGGGACGAGAAATAGACCATCTTGATGTTAGGAAACAACTGATAAATGTTGTTCATCATGCTCTCGTACTCGGACTGGAGCGTGGTGACGTCGCTGGGGAAGGTTCCGGTAGCAATGCCGTCGGTATCTTCGATCCAGATGGCAACAACCTGCTTTGCGTTCACGCCGTTCTGCGGCAGGTAGTTGTTCAGCACCATCCCCCAGTAGTTCGACTTGATGTTGGCGAAGTCGTTGGGCGTGGCGCCCCCTTGCGCACCGTTCACGATGACCAGGCTCTTGTTCTTGGCTGGGTCGGAGTTGGCAATCGGCAGGAAGCGGTTGAACTCGTTCTGGGCGGTCGACTCGCCCAGCGCCATCAGAACGTAGACGCCATTCGAGTCGGGATTGCCGTTGGAGTCGAGGGGCACGATGCCTTGCGCCAGGCCAACCCCGTATGAATCCTGGCTGGAGGGCCGCACATTGCCGCCGCCAGGATAAAGTCCGCCTTCGTAGCCTTCAAACATTCCCGTTCCAAGATCGGTGATGGCGACGAGAGGCGTACCGGTGTCGGGATCGTCGTAGGAAACATCGTTGCAATTGTCGCCAAGGTCGGCAAAGACGCCAAGCGTGAATGACGTGGTTGCACTGGTTGTAGTGGATTGATCGGTGACGGTAATCGAGAACGGATACGTCCCTGCGGCGACCGAGGATGAGAGGGTGCCGCTGAGGAGCCCTGTGCTGGAAAGCGATAACCCGGACGGCAGGGTGGATCCGCTGGCTACACTCCACGAGAATGGCCCAGGCGAGCCAGTGGCGCTTAATTGATATTGGTATTCGGCGGTTCTAGTGCCCGAGGGCAACGCCGCCGGCGTGGAGATTTCGGTTGTAGTGGCGGCGATTCCATTGCCACTCAGGCTGGCGCCTTGATCGGGGACGGAATTGTAAGTGATGTCGATGGCGCCGATTTCTGCAATGGCATGGCTGGGCGTGTAATACACCGGAATCTGTAACGTCCCGCCATTGGGCAGGATCTTATAAGGCAGCGTGATATTACCGATGGTGAAATCGGCCGGAGAAGTTGTGACCGCGGTGACGCTGACTGACGATGGGCCTGAGTTAGTTACCGTAACTGTCTGGGCCGCGCTGATCACACCGACTTTCTGATTGGGAAAGCTCAAGGAAGTGGGACTCACGCTAGGACTGGCGGTAGTGGTCACACCTGTCCCGCTGACCGGCACCTTGACCACGGTGTTGTCCCACATATTGATCAGGAAATTGCAGTTGTAAGTGCCTGCTGCGCTGGGCTGAAAGAACACGGAATAATGCGTGATGGGGTCGGGGGGGCCGTCCGTTAGGGTGAAAGGCGCGACGCCAGAGGAAATGCCGTATTGCGGGCAATCGAAGCCAACGTTCTGGATGATGGCATCCCCGCTCAAGAGATTCGAAATCGTCAGTGTCTTCGATCCGCTCTGCAAGCCGACATATTCGTTGCCAAAAGATAAAGAACTCGGGCTCGATGAAACGTCCTGGGCAAAAGCAGATGAGAGGGTGGCGAGCAGAAGGAAGCAGAGCGTGAGCCGCAGAGTCTTAGATGTGCTCGATTGCATGGTCACCAATCCTCCAAATGAAGAGCCTGACGCATGTTGCGGGGGAACATCCGGCCTCAGTTGAAGCCTGTTCGGGTTTGCCAACGATTACAGCCGCGCGCTCAGATACGAATTGATCTCGCAGTTCAAGCGCACTTCCTCGAAGTGTGGCGCAGTCCAAGCCATTGCAAAATCCTTCAAATGAAAACGATTGAGATTTTGTGGCGCAGGTAGGGGAGACACACCGCCGACCGACTGTCTCGCCGGAAAAGCGGTTGGAACCTGCATCATTGTTGGCTGGAGTGCAGCTTCTGTCAAGGATGAAAGATATTGCACAGTGGGGCGGGAGGCGCAACGAAAACCAGAGAAGAAAGTATGTAGGGCATTGGTTTAGGTAGGAAAGATGTCCCAGCCTGGCAAGGTGGTGCAGGTCTGTGTTGCCGCGTGGCATGTCGAAGAATAAAAACATTCCTGCATAGTGGGCTGCGCACTGGCGGTCTACGGATAACTCTGGAGGGGGTGAGTTCTTCATAGCCGCACTTTCGTGGGCGCTTAGAGAGACTTTCTTCTTCTGGTACGAACCCTGGATCTATGCTAGCTTCACTGAGACTGCCCCTACTCCCTCCCTCGTAACAACAAGTGGGAAAAACAATTATGAAAATAAGGTCGCAGATTGCAGCCGCGCTGCTGGTGTTCCTTCCCTGCCTGATGCATTCGCAGGCGGTTACTTCATTTGAGGGCATCGATGCTTCGCAGGTCGGTCAGCCGAGCTATGAAATCGATACCAACGGGGCGGTTGGAACCAAGCAGTACATGCAATGGGTCAACAGTTACTATCAGGCATTTGACAAGACTACATTTGCGCCAGTATGGAGTGCACCGCAGGACGGCGATGCCCCTTGGGAAAACGCCGGCATGTCGAACTGTTACGGTACAGGCGGGGGGGAAGGAACGATCTTGTTTGATCATCTGGCATCGCGCTGGGTGATTGCCAGGCGCGCCGGGCCGTCAACGAATGTTTATTACTATTGCATCGCGGTTTCGAACACAGATGACCTTACTTCGTCCACTCTTGCCTGGTATACGTATCAGTTCGATATCACGGGCAATTTGGGAGTCAATGCATCCGGGAATGTGTACTACCCCGATTATCCTAAGTTCGGAACCTGGACTGACGCTTATTATGTGAGCTTCGATCTTGAAGACCCGAATAACAATTACCAGGAAATTGGAGTCGTGGCATGTGCTCTTGACCGCACTAACATCCTGATCGATGCAGTGGCACGCACGCAGCAGTGTTTCAGCAATCCCAGCCCGCTTCCAACCAGCGGTGCACTCTATCTTTCGCACAGCCTGATTCCCGCCGACATCGAAGGAACGACGGCGCCTCCTTCGGGAAGACACGAGTACTTCGTGAGCATTCAGAATCCTACCGATAATGGCAAGGCTACGACTTCAAACAAGCTCAACCTGTGGAACTTTCACGTCAACTGGTCGACGCCCACGAAATCGACTTTCAGCAAGTCGGAGTTGACTGTGCCCACCTATGAGCCGGGTTGCTATGACCTCTCGAACCCCGCCGATACTTTTTGCGTGACCGAGCCTTCGAGCAAGAGCACGGGGAATTACGTGGACTCGATCGGCGATCGCTTGATGGCGCGCTTCGCGTATCGTAACTTCGGAACCTATCAATCCTTCCTTGTCAGCCACACTGTGCAGGTGGGAACGGGAACCAATCAACAGACGGGAATCCGGTGGTACGAGTTACGGGGCAACGGCAATCCTGCAGTGTATCAGGATGGCACGGTCACTAACGGCAGCAGCATCTACCGTTTTGTGCCGAGCATGACACAGGACAAGACTGGCAACGCCGCGGTGGGATACAGCGTTTCGAGTTCGGCCATCCACCCCGGAATTCGGGCCGCGTATTGGAGCCTGCCCAACCAGACGGCTGCCACTGAGATCACCATTCAGAATGGCGACGGCGACAACGAAAATTCACCGCACTGGACTAATCTAACCGGCATGACCGTCGATCCGACCGACGATTGTACTTTCTGGTATGTCAATCAGTACTTCCAGGCAAACGAAATCGGCACCGACATCAACTGGAACACGCGCATTGGCAACTTTAGTTTTCCCAGTTGCCAGTAAGGTGCAACCACTAGGTATTCTCATCTGCCGTTAGAACGGGCGCGGAAGATTCAGCAACGTATACAAGCTGATCAAAGCCAGTACGGGACCACCCCAGATCATCAGGGCGCACTTCCAGCCGAGGGAGTTGGCCAGTTCGCGCTGACTGCGCCAGGAAATGATGAAAGTCGGATTGTTCTTACCTTTCTTGAGCACGACGGAAGGGCGGGAATCAAAGTCGCCGAGTGCGGCGCTTGCGCTTGCAACCGACGGTGTCGGACCCACTCCGGCAGCGGCCCACGCGGCAGGATTAGTAATGCCTGCTTTCATGAGTGCAGCCGAAATTTTTTGCTGTTGAGTCATTTCGGCAGCCGGGGTTGGCGAAGGCTCGGGTGAAAGGCGGATGACTTCTGCAGATCGCGTCCATGCGGCAGGTGGGGCGGCGATGCTTGCAGCTAAGCGATCATCGATATCGTAGTCGCGGGTCAGCGATCTGAAGGAAAACCCGCTGCCTGCCGGGTTGAAGTTGAAAGCTCGGAGAAAACTTTCAGTGTTGTGCTCCTCGTCGAGTATCGGCTGCTGCGTAAGCTCGAGGCCGGTATTTTCGTCGAGAGTTCCGAGGATGAAGAGCGCGTTCTTCGGCTTGATGCAGAATTCTTCGACCTTGATTTTGTTGTGCGTGCTGACGCCGTGGCGCAGCAGAAATTCGCGCACGTTGGGCGGGGCTTCCTGTTTGGTGGTGAAAAATCCGTCGCAGAATTCCTGTTGAAAGTCGCGATGCAGGTCGAGGTCGGCGCCGCGAGGATCGATCATCACTTTGGCGGTATTGTCGTCGAGGAAGAATGGTACGTGCATGGACTCGCCCGCGACTTTCACCCATTGCTTGCTCTTGCCCTGTTGTTTCCACTCCCAGGCAACAGTGCGGTAGTAGTAGCAGGCGCGTGTGGAGATGGGCGCGAGGAGCGTATACGGGCCGGCGGCGAGGCCGCTCACTTCGACCATCCCGAGTGATGCGCTTCGGATTTTTGAAAATGGCGTGTCGAGGATGAGCCGGCGGCGCTGAAGCAACCGGAAGCCTTGAATGAAGAGGTAGATGCCGGCGCAGAGTCCGATGACGGACCATAAATACAGCGGCACGGGTGAGTTCGTGCGAAACAACAGGGTGGCTGATGTCACGATACGTTCCGCGGGCGTGCGTTGCGCCTGATACTGAGGCTAGGGCAGCGGGTGGAAGATGGCAGCAGAAAAGGGCGCGCGAGGCTTACGTTGGTAATTGGTGGGAAGGACCAGAAATAGTTTGCGACGCAGAGGCCCGGAAGCTCACAGGGCAGCTCACTGCATTGCGCGCCGGGGTTTGAGGAACTGATACGCAACCGTCAGTGCGGCGAAGAACGTCAATCCGCCCCAGGCGTTGATGCGCGTGGCAAAAAGCGTGTTCAGAATTGCGGCGGAAGCGAGCAGAAAGCCGACAATCGATCCGGGCATTCCGAGCGGCGAGCGTAAGGTCAAGGCGGCGAGTTGCTGTGGGCGAAGACGGCGGCGAAAGCTGATGTGAGCGGCTAGAGATACGGACCACGACAGAATCAGACCGGAGAAAGCCGCGCCCATGATGTAGACGAATGCGTCCTTCGGCGCCCAATATTCGATGAGCAGTGCCGTGACGATTCCCCAGGATGAAACCAGCAGCGCGGCGCGGGGCGATCCCGCTGCGTTGAGTTTTCCGAGTGCGGCCGGCGCCCAGCCGGTGCGGCCCATAGAAAAGAGCAGGCGCGAGCAGACATAGAGCTTGGCGTTGGCTCCTGAGAGCGCGGCGGTGAGAACCACGAAGTTCATGAAGAAAGCTGCCGCCGGAATGTGAGCCATGCGGAGCACGCTGACGAAGGGGCTCTCTGAGACTCCGGCATGGTTCCAGGGCATCACGCCCACGAGAATCGTGATGGCCCCGAGGTAAACACCGATGAGCATGAATACCGTCAAGCGGGTGGCGCGGGGAATGTCTTGGGCGGAATGTGATTCGCCGGTAGTGACGGAGAGCATTTCGATTCCACCAAAAGCGTAGATGGCCCAGAAAACCCCAAGCATGGGCGCGAAAGGGCCTTTTGGGAAAAATCCTCCCTGGGTGGCGTATTGCGGCGCGACGCGGCCGCTGCTGAGCAGCGCCGCGCCAGCCAGAATGAAGGCGACGATGGTCGCGAACTTGATCATCGACAGCCAGAACTCAAAGCGCCCATAAGAATGAACCTCGCGCAGATTTATAAAGAGTAAAAGACCGGAGAATATGACAACCCATGTCATGCCGGGTACGGCCGGGAACCAGTAACCCATGTAGGAAGCCGAGGCCGTAAGTTCAGCGCCGATCGAAAAGGCGAGTGCGGCCCAGTAAGCGGAACGGCAGAGAAATCCGAAATACGGACTCAAGTAAAGCTCGCCGTAAAGGCCGAATGATCCGGCGGCGGGATGTACGCTGGCCATTTCACCCAGCGCCATGCCGACCGTGTAGGCGATGAACGCGGCCACGATATAGCTACAGATGATGGCCGGCCCAGCCAGTTCGAGGGCGGCTGCCGACCCGAGGAGAAGGCCCGTGCCAATGGAGCCGCCGACGGCGACCATGGTCATTTGTCCAGCAGTCAAGCGGCGGTGCAGGCCCTTCTCGTGAGCGATGGAGTCGTTCAGTTGCTCGCCGGGTGCGACGGACATGCGTGGAAGATAACAGAAAAACGTTTCAGGACGAAGGCTCACTCGTAGTCACGCAGCTCAGGAAGTTTGAGACATATTCTTACAGGCGTTATGCCGAGCGGAGCCGTTCTTCAGGCGGAGCGATGATCTCTCGCAGAGTGACTCGTTGAACTGCACCCGAGATCCCTCGCCCCGCCAGTGAAAGCGGGGCTTCGGAATGACGAAAGCCTCACGAGACCTCTAGTGGCGATGTCTTCCCGGCAGCGGCGCCGGTCCGCCGGCCATTCTCCACGACCACATCAAGAATGAGGTCGAGGTCAGGTCGATCGCGGGTTCGGTTGTGCTGTAGGACTGCATGTTGTCGCGGTAGACGGCTACGTTAGCGCCGTTATACGTGCCGTCATTGCCATTGAAGATGGCGAAAGTGTCGACTCCGTTCTTGGGACACAGGATCATTCCGGACACTACCCCAGAAGTGGCCGCGTTTGCCGGGCCCTCCGAGGCTGCTCCCCACAGAACCGGCGTACCGCCGGCGGTTCCATTCAGCGCCCCTGCCAAATTTGCTACCTGATGCTGAATACAGTTGGGGAAAGTTGTGCCATCGCCGACGATGAAAGACGATCCCCATGAGTTGGCGCCGAGAATATTGGCGAGCCAGCGTTGCGAATATGTGTTGTAAACGCTTTTGCCGGTGAGGTAATAGAGTTCGCTGGCCATGACGGAGAGTCCGGCACCATGTGAAGTGGTGTCGCCATCTTGCCACGGCACTCCGAAGCCCCAAACGTCTTGTCCCGCCTGCGCGATGGCGACATTCATCTGGCTTTCAAGCGCGGTGAGCATGATGGCTTGATTTACTGCCAGGCCGCTGGGATTTCCGGCAAGTCCTAACGCGCGGTACAACTCGAAGTGCGCCAGGCCGCTCACGTCGTAGAGATTGAGTGTATCTTCGTTTCCCGTGTCGTAGATTTTAGTGACGTAGTTCTTGGCATAATGCGCCGCATCGGCGAGATAGGTGATTGGATCCGTGATAGGCAGATCTGTGGGCAGATTGCCGCCTGCTGATTGCAGCGCAATATACAGCTCCGCCGCGCCCAGTTCCATGTCGTCGTCCCAGACAGTTTCGGGGTAGCCGTCGAAGGGGATGATCGTTTGCAGGCATCCCGAGGCGCACGTGCCACCGTAAACCGCTGCCGCCGGATCGGCCAACGATGTATTGGCCAGTGCGAATACGCTTTCTGCGTAGAGAAGCGCATGATCGGCCGCGACAGGATTCGAGGTACGGTGGAGCTGGTAGTACACGGCGAAGTCTGCTGCTAAACGGCCCGCCAGATTCGGGCTGATCTGCGAGCCTGCCGGCGCAGAGATAAACACTGGACGGTAGCAGATGTATAAGTAGTCGCTGCTGCAGCCTTCGTAGTCGTCGGCGGCCTGCGGCAGAGTCCAGATGTCGTACTCGGTCTCTAGGTTCTGGAAGTGCTGCCAGTCCTGGCTGTTGTCGACCTGATAGTAGAGCGTTTTCGTGCTGTCGTCCCACATTTTCGCTAGCCAATCGATACCGAACTGGGCTTCCGCAGTGAAGTCGGATGACTCAGGCGCACCTGCGGCATTGCCTGCGTATGAAACCGATGCGGGCGGTGCTGGCGGTTTGTTAGGAGCCAATGGCCCCATTTGCTTTGGGAAATCACGAATGCCGATCTCCATCAGCGCGACCGTATAGCTGGTCGTCTCCACATATTTCATGTAGTCGCCGGCGTCCCACCAACCGCCTGATCCGTTGACGACGGCGCCGGTGGACGTGAGCGGCGTTCCCTTGGTGGTGATCAGGTCGTTAGAGTTCAACGGCGGCGTGTCGTAAACGGTGGCGCTTTCATCATTCAGGTGCCCGGGCGCACTGCGCAGCGCGTTTGGAATGTAATCGGGGCCATCGCGTTCCGTTTCGTAAAACCATAACGTGTTCAGGAGCAACCCGGGGTAAAGAACATCGGGGATGTCGACAGCAAATTGGGGTGAGGTCGCGTCGACAGGGCCGGTTACCGAAATCGAATAAACGTCGCCGCCGGGGACGGTGAAGCTGAGGGAGTAGACGTCGTAGCTCAACTTCTTGCTGTTGCTCCAGGTGCCGAGCAGGGTGCCGATCGAAGCGGAATAAACGCTGACGCCTTTGGAATTGATGACGCTAAAAGTCGCGCCTGATTCGGACGCCGTAGACATCAGATAAGCCTGGAAGGGCGTGTTGGCCGTTTCATACCCAGCCTGGCTGACGCGAACGTAGGCGGAGTTGGAGGCAATGGCAGGGAGTGCGGCGCAAAGGAGAGGAAGAAATAGAGCAAGAAATCGGGAAAAACGGCCACATCGGCGGAAAAGCATAGCGACTCTCCTTCAACTTGCGGCCAGAGGGGGCAATGCGTGGAGATTTCAGGTTCAGCAAGTTCCGGTGAGCGGCTTCACTGAAACCATTTAATAAAACGGATGAATATTACCATCGGTCGCAGCCGGCGTTCAAGCTGACTGGGTGATCGGTAGCGGCTCTACGCGAAACTTGACCGCGAGTGTTGGGTGCATGGCGTCATCCTGATCGCAGCTGTTGCTCCGGCGGAGCGAGGGATTTCGCCGCCCACAGATCGTTGGGTATCAGATTCTTCTTCCCCGCAGATGAAAACGCGGGCTTTCGGGGTGCTCTCAGCTATGGTGGATTTTACTGAGCCACTACGGTGGACGGGTAACTTTCGTAATCGCGCCTAGCCCTTCAGAATTGCTGGGGTACAGAGCGGCTCCTAGAATCGAAGCAGGCGGGAGTCTGCCCTAACGGCAGGCGGTCCCGGCTCCGCCTAAACCATCCCGATGCCAGAGATCACAAAACGTCCTGAGCGAGCCGAAGTGGCCAAGCGCATCGAGCGTGCCGAAAAGCTGCTGCAAAAGGGCAAGGCGGCCGAGGCGCTGGAAGAGTACCTGGCGGCCCTGCACGACGATCCCGAAAACGACACGGTGCGGCAGCTGGCGGCGGATTTGTGTTTATCGCAGAACCGCACACACGACGCCGTGCGATTGCTTGGCGATCTGTTTGAGCGCCAGGTGGCTGCCGGAGACGCGACTAAGGCCAGCCTTACCTACAAGAAACTGGCAAGGCACGGAACACCGACATGGGACCAGAAGTTCAGGTTTGGCCAGTTGCTGGAAGGATCGAACAAGAAGCTTGCCGTGGGGACTTATGAGTCGGCGTTGGGTGACCTGGCCAAGTCAGGCAACAAAAAAGATGCCTTGCAGGTGCTGGCGCGGGTGGTGGCGCTGGAACCGACACAGGCAAATTATCAGCGTGTGGGCGAATTGTGCTCGGAATTGGGCGAGAACAAGGCGGCGGCAGACGCATTTATGCGCGCGGCCAAACTGGCAGCTGATGCAGGAGCCGATCCGGCGCGGTGGTACGAACGCGCTTATCAGGAAGATTCTTCGGACGAAGGCATCACCCTGGCGTATGGCAAGAGTTTGCTGACTCAGGGCCAGATTGGCGCCGCCATCTTCATTCTGGAGCCTCAGGTTTTGGCGGGAAAGAAATCGCCGCAAATGCGGGAGATTTACGGGGAGGCGCTGCTGGCCGCGGGAAGATACGCAGAAGCGGAGCCGCTGGTATGGGAGTTTTTTGAGCAGAACCCCAATCGCGAGGCCCAAGTGACGGCGTTGATCGGGCAGTTGATGGATTCTGAGCAGGATGAATCTGCGGTCGCGCTGGCACGCAAGCTTGGCCAATTCCATGCCAAGCGTGGCGAACGGCGTCAGTTTCTCGGGGTGATCCAGGAAATTACGGCGAAACGGAAGTCGACGCCGCAAATGCTGGAGTTCCTGAGCGAGTTGTTCAACGCCGCCAACCGCGAGGGCGATTACTGCCAGACCCTGCTGAAGTTGTTTGACGTCTACGCGGGCACGGGAAAGTTTGCCAAGGCGGCGGAGTGCCTGGACCGCGCGGCTGAAGTCGACCCTTATGATTCGGGGCACGCGAAGCGGCTGGAGTTGCTGAACGGAAAGATCGACGCCAATAAGTTCAAGGAGATTTCCGCGCGCTTTACGTCAACCGCTCCCAGCGAGGCGCAGAAACGCATTGAGCACGAGGCGACGCTGGGCGCTTCGACTTTGCAGGACTTGATGTTGCAAGCCGAGATCCTGGTGCAGTACGGAATGCGCAACAAGGCTGTCGAGCGGCTGCAAAGAATCCAGGAACTGTTTCCGCGGGAGGAAGAACGCAACGAGGATTTGCAGCGGCTCTATATGTCGGCGGGGATGACGCCGACATATGCGGGCTCGGCGCCGTTGCCGCAAGCTGCAGCACAAGCTTCTGTTAGCGCGCCTGCCGCGGCGGCTCCAGTTGCCGCGAGCGATCCGGCTGCCGAGATGCGCAACGTTACGCGCGTGGCCGAAATTACACGCAAGTTGTATCACCAGGGAACGGCAAAGGCGGTGCTCACGACCGCGGTGAATGAGATCGGGGCGCACTGGGAAGTCTCGCGCTGCGCGGCCATGATGCGCACCAAGGGCTCGGCGCCCACAGCAATCGAGGAATTCTGCGGCAAAAGCGCAAGGCCTGGAACCGAAAATACGCTCAAGCAGGTTATGTGCGCGCTGCATGACGCATCGGCAGAAGAAGCTCTCAATATCGCGGACGTGCAGAAGGATCTTGAGCTCGATAAAGTCGCCAAAGCAGTTGCCGAGTTGGGCGCGACCTCGGTACTTGCTTTTCCCCTGACCAACGGCGACGATTCCGTTGGATTACTGGCATTAATGCACAACAAGCCACGGGCATGGCCAACCGCGGATACTCTTGTGCTGAAAACGCTGGCCGACCAGATGGTGATTGCGCTCAACAATGCCGGCTTGCGGCGGCTGGTGAAGAATCTTTCGGTGACGGATGAGAAATCCGGCCTGCTGAAGCGCAGTTCTTATCTTGATCTGCTGCTGGCGGAGACGAAGCGTGCCGTGCAGAACGCGTCGACTTTGTCGGTACTGCTGATGCAGTTTGGGCGCAGCGCGGCGCTGATCAAAGAATACGGCGAAGCCGCGGTCGAAGCGGCAATGGAAAAAGTTGGGCAGCAGTTCGCCGCCAATATCCGGACGAACGATCTAGCATTCCGCTATGACACAGCCACCATCGCGATCATTCTCGGAGACACGGCCGAAAAAGAGGGGCTGTTGGCGATCGAGAAGCTGCGCAAAACGATCGCGGGCGTACGCATTGCCGCAAAAGACGGAAGTGCAGGGCACCCAATGGAGTTCTCGGCGGGGTTGGCGGAGGCGGTAGGGCGGGAAAGCTATGATCCCGTGGACATCGTGACGGAAGTGATCAACCGCGCCGACCACGCGCTGGCAACTTCGTTAAGTCAGGGGCCGGGGAAAGTTGTGGCGGAAAAACCGGCGCTGGCCGCGGGAGCCGTGGCATAGATTTTGGTCTGCTCATCGACTCTTGCGCGATCCAGGACGCTGCGGCCTCTTATCAATTGTCCAACCAAATTCCTTGGCCATTCTGAGAACGTCCCTCTTTCTTGCTCTAAGGTCCCTTGCAGGATCAATCCGGTATCGATGAGCGGGTTCGTCGACGGAGTGAGCTTCGACGATCTTGATCCGCAGCTCGTCGTCAGCCTTCAGCTTTCGTTCCCGTATCCATGAGACATTCTCCTTGTCAGGGCTGGCAAGGCCGCCCAGATAAAGGGTAAGCCCGGTGAAATCCGTTTTTCCGACCCACGTTACGTGAGCGGACAGCACGCCTTGTTCGCCGACGCCCCGCAACGCAGAGCTTTTTGTTGTTCAGATAAACCTCAAACACGTGCATAATGCATGGATTTTACTCGCGCGAGATTACGCTGCTACACTAATTGGTTTCACCATCTCATTTGATCCGCACTGAGTACGTGATCTGTCAGGAATCATCATGCTGAAAGCAGGGGATATTGCGATTGTCAGCGGCGCTCGCACGCCTTTTGGGCGCTATTGCGGCAAGCTGAAAGACTATACGGCGCAGGAGTTGGGCGCGGTCGCGGCCAAGGCAGCGATAGAGCGCGCAGGTGTCGAGGCCAAGGAATTTGATCATGCCGTGTTCGGCAACGCGCAGCAGACTTCGGGTGATGCGCTTTATGGCGCGCGCCACGTGGGGTTGCGCGCGGGGCTGCCGATTGAAACTCCGGCTCTGACGGTGAACCGGCTGTGTGGCTCGGGGATGCAGTCAATTGTGAGTGCCGCGCAGATGATTCAGACGGACGAAGCGAAGATTGTCCTCGCGGGCGGCATGGAAGCAATGTCGCAGGCGCCGTTTGCAATTCGCGGGCGCGATGGGTTCACGCTTTCGCCTGGAGGGAAGCTGGAAGATTCGCTGATGGTGGCGCTGCTTGATAGTTATTGCGGCTTGTACATGGCGAACACGGCCGAGCTGCTCGGGTCGGAGCACGGCATCACGCGGCAGATGCAGGATGAGCTGGCGCTGCGCTCGCAGCAGAATGCCGAGGCGGCGTATAAAGCTGGGCGCATCCAGGAAGAGCTGGTTGCGGTGCCGCTGCGGAATTCGAAGGGTGAGGCGACGGGTGAGCAGCTAACTGAGGATGACCATCGGCGTCCGCAGACGACGATGGAGGCACTGGCGAAGTTGAAGGCTTCGTTCGGCAAGAATGGGACTGTGACGGCCGGCAACGCGAGCGGCATTGTCGATGGCGGGGCGGCGGTGGTGATGATGTCGATTGAAGAAGCGCGCAAGCGGAACATCGAGCCGCTGGGGCGGATTGTGAGCTGGGGAATCGCCGGAGTTGAGCCGAAGGTGATGGGGCGCGGTCCGGTGCCGGCGACGAAGATTGCGCTGCAGAAGGCTGGGCTGTCTTTGGATTACATCGATCTGATTGAAGTGAACGAGGCGTTTGCGGCGCAGTATCTGGCGGTGGAAAAAGAGCTGGGGCTGGATCGCGAGAAGGTGAATGTGAATGGCGGAGCGATTGCGCTGGGGCATCCGCTGGGCGCGACCGGCACCCGGTTGGTGATTACGCTGCTGTATGAGTTGCGGCGGCGGAAGAAGAAGTATGGGCTGGCTACGGCGTGTATTGGCGGGGGACAAGGGATTGCGATGGTGGTGGAGAGCATGAATTAAGATTCCGTTTTGTTGGGGATGTTTGCTGATGACTGGATCCAGCACTACGCAAACTATTGTCAGCAGCTTTGCCCTCCTAGGTTTTTACGCGTTCGTGTTGTGGCGAGCTATCAAGCGGAATCCGGGAAATCGCGTTATTGAGTTCGGAAGTATGGCGCTGGTGGTTTTTTTCGCGATGGCCGGCGCCATGCAAATTCCCAACTTGCCGGGTTGGGTTGCGCCCGGTCTGGGAGTTCTGTTCCTGCTATTGGGTTTTCTGATGATCCTCTTTTTGTTGCAACAGGGCTATAACGCTATCCGCCGTCGGCGGGGATCGGGACGCTGACCGTTGGCTTTATCATCCTGAGCGAAGCGAAGGATCTGTGTATTTTTCCTATGCTCCAGAAAATGCCCTGGGGTTTCGTAATCCTCAGGCGGTGCGGTTGAATTCAAGCAGTCTCTTGGCTGCAGGCAGAATACATAGATCCTTCGCTTCGCTCAGGATGACAAACGCCTTTTATTACTATGCACCTTCGCGAGCCGAAAACGTACTTCGTTTACATCATGGGCAATCGCTCTAAGACTTTGTACGTTGGCGTCACCAATAACCTGCTACGCAGGGTACGCGAGCACAAAGAGGGCAGGGCATCAGGTTTCACCGCTCGATACAAGTTAGATCGTCTGGTTTATTTTGAGCGGTTCGAGGATGTTCGAAATGCGATTGAGCGGGAGAAGGTGATCAAGGGCTGGTTGCGGATCAAGAAAATTGGCCTCATAGTTTCAGTGAATCCGGCTTGGAGTGACTTGAGCACGGAGTGGTTCCAGCACCATCCGTACGAGCCGCCCCGGAGCGCGTAGACGCTTCCGGCGGAGTGCATAGATCCTTCGCTTCGCTCAGGATGACAAAAAGGACGCAATCATGGAAATCAAAAAAGTTGGTGTTCTAGGCTGTGGGCTGATGGGCTCTGGTATCGCTCAGGTTTGCGCGACAGCGGGGTTCGACGTCACGGTGCTCGAAGTCGATCAGAAATTTCTTGATCGAGGCTTTGATGGGATCAAGAAATCTCTGACCAAGTTTTCTGAGCGGCCGCCGGAAAAGGGCGGCATCACGGCGCAGCAGAAAGATGAGATTCTGGCGAGGCTGAAGGGGACGACGAACAAGAACGAGATGGCGCATTGCGACATCATCATTGAGGCGGTCACGGAGAATGTCGCCGAGAAGATGAAGATGTATTCGGAGATCGACGCCATCGCTAAAAAACATGCGATCTTTGCCTCGAATACGTCGTCAATTTCGATTACCGAGCTGATGACGGCGACCAAGCGGCCCGAGCGGTTTATCGGCATGCACTTTTTTAATCCGGTGCCGCTGATGAAGCTGGTTGAGGTGGTGCGCACGGTGGCGACGGCCGATGATGTTTATGAAACGGCTTACGAGTTTGCGAAAAAGCTGGGCAAGGTTCCCGTGCGCACTTCGGACAAAACCGGATTCATCGTGAACCGCCTGCTGGTGCCGTATCTGCTGGATGCCATCCGCGCGTATGAAGAGGGCGTGGGGTCGATTGAGGATATCGATAACGCAATGAAGCTTGGCTGCGGATACCCCATGGGGCCGTTTACTTTGCTTGATTTTGTCGGCCTCGACACGACTTATTACATCACGCACGTAATGTATGACGAGTTCAAGGAGCGGCGGTTCGCGTCGCCTCCGCTGCTGAAGCGGCTGGTGATGGCGGGGTGGTACGGGAAGAAAACTGGTAAAGGGTTCTACGATTATTCCGATCCGAACAAGCCGATGGCGAATAAACTGTAGCGTGGGGCTGAAGCCCGGTTGTTTTTCCGGCGAGTGACGCGGCCCTGAAGGGCCGCTCGTCCACGCCAGCGCTGAAGCGCCGCTCGTCCATATGTTGGTAACATTTTTCCTATGAGCCCAGATTCGCAGACCGACCCTCTACAACGACGCAGGAAAACGGATCAACCGCCGGGGGAAGGCGGCCCGGGCGAAGCCGAACAATATCGACGCGCTTGGCACAGTTATGTGGCGCGCCGCAACCTGGTAGTTGTGCTGTTTCTTAGCTTCATTTTTCTCGGTTTTGCCATTGGCAAGCTCGGGCTGGGAGAGCCAACGGATTTCGCAATACTCCTGGCATGGATTGGCGTGTACCTTGTTGGAGCATGGTGGTTGACCGAGTGGAGATGTCCGCGCTGCGGCAAAGTCTTCGGGCACAGGATCTGGAGCGAGCGCTGCATCAGTTGCGATTTGAGCAAGAAAGAAATTGAGGCGGTGGTGCGGGGGAAGTGACGCCGCAGGCGTCATCCCGAGCGTTCTTGGCGAGAGATCTCGGCGCGGATTTACGCGGATTTAGGGCTAGCGCGAATAAACTTCTCGTCGGTGCCCTACGCGCAGGACGAGCACCACAAGCCGGGCATGTTCCAGCGAACAGATGATGCGATAATCGCCAACCCGATATTTCCAGAACTGGCTTAGGGTACCTTGCAATCGTTCGCCGATTTGACGTGGATCGTCGAGGTTCGCGACTCGCTGATGGAGAAACTTCGCAACGCGGCGGGCGACAGCATGGTCCAGTTGATCGAATTCCCTTTGGGCAGCGGGATCGAAGTCAATCGTCCACTTCTTCGGGTTTGATGCCATAGCGGCGCATCACTTCTTCGAGAGGGATGGTGCGGGTGCGTCCGGCGCGGATTTCAGCGAGCCGTTTTTCTGCGAGGTAGATGTCTTCGAGGTCTTCAAGGTGTTTCAGGATGGCCTCGCGGGCATAATACGTCTTTGTGCGGCCGGTGCGCTTGGCGAGACGGTCGAGGCGCTTTTCGATCTTTTCGGGAAGACGGATAGCGAGCATAGCTCTGATTCTGCTATACAATTATAGCATCTCGAATTAACCGTGAATTTACCGGAAGCATCGAGGATCGCATGAACAAGTGGATGATGGTTCTGGCCGCTTTACTGTTGGCGAGCGGCCCCTCTTTTGCGCAAGCGCCGTCGACGTGGCCTTGCTCCGATGAGGTCACCAAGTCGGACGGTGATAACCATCGGATTCGTGTTAGCACAGGGGTTTCAGCCGTCTTTTGCGGAGAAAAAGGCCGACCCCGACATTTCCGATCTGAGAGGCAGAAAGATCGACTCGACTGTGGTGGTACGGATTCTAATCGACAAGAGTGGAGCTGTGAGGTGCGCTGACGCCATCAAGGGCGATGCGAACCTTTACCAGAGAAGCCAAAATCCGGCTATGCAGTGGCATTCCAAACCGTATTTGCTGAATGGGCAGCCCATTGTCGTTGAAACGTGGCGAGAATTCGTATTCAAGAAAAACAAAGTCGACGCGCGATAAACTGGGCGGATCGAAATCATGAGCTTCGAAAACGTTCTCTTCGAAAAGAAAAACGCGATCGCTTACGTCACCGTCAACCGGCCGAAGGTGCTGAATGCGCTCAACATGGCCACAATGGAAGAGTTGCGGCAGGCGTTCCATGACATTAAGAACGACGCGGCAATTCGCTTGGTCATTCTGACCGGTGCAGGCGAGAAGGCGTTTATTGCTGGCGCCGACATCTCAGAGTTGGCTAAACACGACGCGGTAGTCGGAAAGGAGTACACGCATCGCGGGCAAAACGTGCTCAATCTGATCGAGAATCTAGGCAAGCCGGTGATTGCCTGCATCAACGGATTCGCGCTCGGCGGCGGCTGCGAAATTGCCATGGCTTGCACGATGCGGCTGGCGAGCGAGAACGCGAAACTGGGCCAGCCCGAAGTAAAGTTAGGCATTATTCCAGGCTACGGTGGAACGCAGCGGCTACCGCGGTTGGTCGGCAAGGGCCTTGCCATGCAGCAATTGCTGACCGGCGAGATGATTACGGCACAGGAGGCGTATCGCATCGGGTTGGTGAATGAAGTGGTCGCGGCGGCCGAGTTGATTCCGCGTGCCGAGGCTATTGCAGCGAAGATTATTGCCAACGCTCCGCTGGCCGTGCAGTACGCGATGGAGGCGGTCAATAAGGGCATGGAGATGACTTTGAGCGAGGGATTGTACCTTGAAGCCGTTCTTTTCGCCGTGGCCTGCGCGACGGAAGATAAGAACGAGGGAACGAAAGCATTCTTGGAAAAGCGGCCGGCGCAATTCAAGGGAAAATGACCTCAGCGGCTAAAGCCGCTATCATCTATTGCTGCTGAATCGAAGCGCTGAAGCGTTTCGCCACCTAGAATCAATCCGCGACGGAGACAGAAAGTCACGCCGAAAAAATCAAAGGATCTCGTTGTCGAGCGCGTCCCAGAGCCTGCTATTCCTGCGCTCGAGGGATCGCTGGATGCCAGCGGCATGCGCTTCGCGATCGTAGTTTCCCGCTTTAACTCCTTCATTACAGAAAGATTGCTGCTCAGCGCCGTTGACGGATTGCTTCATTCTGGCGCGGCGAAGAAAGATATCGATGTTAGCCGCGTTCCGGGATCGTTCGAGATCCCGCTAGCCGCGAGAAAGCTAGCGGAAACCGGTAGGTATGACGCGATCATTTGCCTCGGTTGTCTGCTCCGCGGAGACACCGCACACTATGACGTAATCGTGAATGAAGTAACGCGCGGGATTGGACAGTCAGCGCAGGAAACCGGCGTGCCGCATGCTTTCGGCGTGCTCACGTGTGAGACGTTGCAGCAGGCCATCGATCGCGCCGGGCTCAAGGTGGGGAACAAGGGATTTGAGGCGGCTTTGGCGGCGGTGGAAATGGCATCGTTGGCACGAGGGATCAGGGGTCAGGGATCAGGGAGCAGGAAGTCGTCGTTGAATCGAGGCGTCGCTACTCGCCACTCGGCACTTGCCGAGAAGCGGGTTCCTCGCCCACGTTTCGCGCGCGTTCGGAATGACAGGACGAATAAGCGCCGCACTGCCAGGAAATCCAAACGTAAATAATCCTTTGTACAATAAACTGGCAACCGACAACCGAGAACTGACAGCTGCTCATGGGTACACGACGAAAATCGCGCGAGCTGTGTCTGCAAATGCTGTTTCAGGCGGACATGGGCAAGCAGACGGTGGATCAAGTTCGGCGTACGTTCTGGGCAGAGCATAATTCGGCTAGCCCTGAAGTGCGTGCCTTCGCAGAAGACTTGTTTCGCGTAGCCACTGATCGCGTGGCACAGATCGATAAGTTAATCGAGCAGCACGCCCAACATTGGCGCATGGAACGCATGGCAGCGGTCGATCGCAACCTGTTGCGCGCGGGTGTGGCGGAATTCCTGGGCTATCCGGAGACGCCGCGGGCGGTAGTGATTAATGAGGCGTTGGAGATTGCCCGCAAGTTTTCCAGCCCCGAGTCCGTGCAGTTCGTCAACGGAGTGCTCGACAGCGTGGCCAAAGATCTGGCGAGGACGGCATGAGCGACCACACAGTCTGAAGGCGAGTGATTCCTCTCATTCATGCCTGCTCGAAGCGATGCTCCCCTCCGGCACAGCCGGTCCGCCCCTTCAACCATATTGAGAAGTGCACCGCTGCGCTCAGGGCTTTACAGCCAACAGGTTAAAGCTGCAGTTATTTCCCGTGAAGCAGAAGCTATTAGTGGAGTTAGGCAAGGGCGTGAACGCGGTTTGGAATTCGTCGCCCAGCAGGGCCGTGTTGAGCTGGTGAAGCAATCCATCGGAACCGGCCACATAGATCAGAGTGCCGTCGACCGTCATGCTTGCTGCAACGGGAGTGGCGTTATTGATGAGTGGAATCTTCACGACGGACGCGGTGTTGAAGTTGTAGACGAGAACTCCCTGATCGCTGGTAACGATGTAAGCCTGGGTGGCGCTGGGCGCCACAAAAAAGGCGATGGGTTGGAATGTTCCCTGGTTGATGGCGATGTGAAAAGGTAGAAAGGAAGTACCTGTCAGAGTGCTGGCACTCGCAACCGGCAGCGGGCATAGTGACGTATAGTTCGTGGGGAAGAAGGAGGTGTTCGTGGCGATGACATCGATGCCGGTGCTCGCACCGTTGCCGATGTTATCGAGCCCTATAAAAAAGTCGAGGCCTGTGGGATTGAGATTGGAAGGGATAGGGGTATTTCCAAACAGGCCGCCGAGCGGAATGTTTCCCCCGGGCACCATGGTTAGAAATTGAGGCGGAGAAGTTAGAGCCGTCGCAGAGAGACCGGTGATCAGGGAATTGTCGCAGGTGTTATAGGCGGCAAGGCTGCCCGAGGCAGCTCCGCCTGCGAGCAGAGCGAATGTTCCGCTGCCGTTGAAAACAATTTGCGTTGCAGGGGTGGGTAAAGGCACAGTCAGTGGCTGCAGGAATTGCATCGTGGAGTACGAATACAGGCTGGTGCCGCCGTCAGCGAGGATGTAGGCTTCCAGGCCATCGGGAGAAAATGTGGCCGCGATGGCGCCATTGAGATTCAGCGGAATGGTCGAGGCCGAGGAAGCATTGCTGGTCGACGTCGGAGCAGTATTCACGACATAAACCTGATTGGGGCTGGAGACGGTATCCGAAAAAATTGCCGAGTTTCCGTTGGGCGCAATCGCCAGCACTTTTCCGGTGACCAAACCGAGCGGCGTTCCGGGAGCCGCGAGAGAGGTAAAGGGGCTCGACGAAGTTCCGAAATTCGTGGGATTGGCCGTGAAAGCGCCGAATTGACTGCCCACGTAGACCTTGTCTCCGGCGAGATCGTACATCAGGGAGTTCGGCGGAGCCGGCAACTGGAAGCCGGCGCTGGGAAGGTTGGTCGCGCTGGAAACGTTGTATATGCCGACCGTGCAGAGTTCTTCCCCGGAGCAGTCCTGGCTGCTGGCAATCACGCTCGCGGTCGAAGGAGCTCCGGTTACGATGCCGGAGATTGCGGTTACTGGATAAAGCGGCTGCGGAATGTATGGCGCTTTTAAATTGGCCGGATTAAGCGGAAACCCAACATTACACGCCGGCGGAGTACAGGTTGCAGTGATTGAACCAGCGCCCGGCTGAGCCGTAGTCACGTTGCAAGTTAAGTTGTTGTTGCAGGAAGTGGGCACGGAAAGCGCTGCGGGTTCCGAAGAAGACCACGTCAGTCCGGGTTTGGGCACGATGCAGCCCTGTACGTCAACTGCGTAGGCGGTGACCGTTTCACTCGTTCCCTTGGGGACCACAAAGTTTGAGGTTGTGCCTTGCTGCTGCCCCGATACTCCAAGTACCAAAGCGATGCACTGCACATTGCAGCTTTCAATATTGAAGGGCTGGCTGTACGCACCTGAGGCTGAGGCAATGACCTCCGTTTGCCCGGGGATGTTGGAAGTTACCGTCGCCTGATTCGTCGGAACGTTATAGGCATTAACTGTCACGATGGGTGTGATGGTCACGGCGTTAAGCGTCGATGTGGTCCACGTGAATGTTCCGACGGAGGCAGTCATGTCGTTTCCGGCCGAGTCGTAGGCCGTGGCTTGAAGAGTTTCGACCTGGTTCTGCGACAGGCACTGGCAGGTGAAGGCACCTTGGGCATTCGTGCTGCAATTCCCGGAGTTGAAGGGAAGATCGCATGCCAATGGCAGTTGCTGGCTTGGGCAGGCGGGTGGCGCGGAGTTGACTGGAGGAACGATACTGACCTGAACGCTGGCGATGGGCGGGTGAACAAAAAAGAGAGTGGGTGGGCTGGTCACACTCAAGGCTGAAGCGGTCACCTGGGCCAGGCCCTCGGGTCCGGGGCTGCAAACGGTGTAGGCCGGAGCGTTCCAGGTGCCAGCGCAGGCATAGCCTGTGGGCGAGACATCGAGGGTACTAGGATTGCTGGAGTTGAAAGTAAACACCACATTAACGGTCTTGTTGGTGTCATTAACCGCACTGGCGACAAGCTGCATGGCGGTTCCCGCCTGAATGGAGAAGCTGGGATTGGGGGTGAGGGTTATGATTGTCGGAATGCCAGAGACCGGGGCAGAGGACTTTTTCCCACCGCAAGCCGGGAAGAATAAGGAGAGTGAAATTGCGGCAACGACGCTCGCCCACGAAACGAAACCCGACCTCACCATACACCCTTCTTCGTTGCCTCGCCTAAAGGCGGGCTAACGGCTAAATGAAATGGAAAAGCTGTAGTGTAGAGAATGGAGACGGATTCAGCAAGCTGAAGGCGTCTGGGTGGTGGGATGCGGAGCGGCGGTCTATAGTTACCCCGGGGCTGTGATTAAGAGCGAGGCTGACAAGAATGAAGCTTAAGCTGAACCCGGACGCGAGGATATTTCTTCCTTTCCTTGCTGTGGCCTCGGCACTGCGACTCGCATTCGACATTCAACACGGCAATTGGGCTTTTGCCAGAGGATTGCTGTCTTTCTTTGACTGGCTCTTCCCGTGTGTCGCGTTGTCTGGCGTCGTCGCATTTTTCTGGCGCCTGTTTCGAACTAAAACTTATTGATGCGGGTCGGTTAAAGGCCTAATTGAGAAATAAGAATTTGACGATCGTTCGATTTCATTGCTATATTTGAAAGGTTCCGCGAGTTAACCCAGGCTTGCTGTGTGCCGCGCGATTCGGGTTGCCGGTTTGCGACGGCAGAGTTTGAGAAATGCCTTTCCGGCCGGTAACGGCTGGGAACTTTCCTCGCTGAAACGCTCCTGCGCCGCCTTTCGCCCTTTCAATGAGGGCCGCTGTTAGTCGGCGGTTTGCGAAAGGATATGCAGGGCAGAGCTGGCGATACGGAGCACCCCCGGAATGTGGCCGGGTGCCACCGTCGGCGGCAAAGAACCTAGACCAAAATCTCTTCCCGCAATGCGCGGGGAGAAGTATGGCGGGCGAAGCTGGCCTGCCAGCCGTGGGTGCGTGCTGTCTGGCTGGGAGATTCGAGATCGGCGCGCGGCAGCGTAAGCCCGCCCTGAACTCTAGACGGGTCAAGTTGGGATGCATTGAACTGAGGAGCATCGCATAGTGCCTACATTTAATCAGTTGGTGGCGAAGGGACGCAGGCGTCCTCGCTATAAGACGGCGAGTCCGGCACTGCAGGGGTGTCCGCAGAAAAGGGGAGTTTGCACCCGCGTGTATACCCAGACGCCGAAAAAGCCGAACTCTGCACTGCGTAAAGTAGCGCGCGTGCGGTTGACGAACGGAATTGAAGTGACCACCTATATCCCCGGCGTAGGCCACAATTTGCAGGAGCACTCGATTGTGCTGATCCGCGGCGGCCGCGTGAAAGACCTGCCGGGCGTGCGCTATCACGTAATTCGCGGAACGCTGGATGCGGTGGGCGTGGCCAACCGCCAGCAAGGGAGATCGAAGTACGGCGCGAAGAGAGCGAAGAAGGCTTAGGCGTCGTTAGCCAACGAAAAGCAGGTTCCTCACCCGCGCTTCGCGCGTGTTCGGAATGACAGAGTTTGATGGGAGCGAAGAAACCAAATGCCTCGTAAAGGACATACCGTCAAGCGGACCGTGCCACCCGATGCCGTGTACGGATCGGACCTGGTGACGAAGTTCATCAACTCGATGATGTGGCAAGGCAAGCGCAGCACATCGGAGCGAATTTTTTATGACGCGCTGGGCAAGGTCCAGGAAAGGGGCGGCGGCGGTGACGCGCTGACGCTGTTCAAGAAAGCCGTCGAGAACACCAAGCCCCTCCTCGAAGTGAAGACGCGGCGCGTGGGCGGAGCGAACTATCAGGTTCCCGTGGAAGTGAATGCCGACCGCCGCACGTCGCTTGCGATCCGCTGGATTTTGACTTATTCCCGCACGCGCGCCGAGCGGGGCATGGTCGACAAGTTGAGCAACGAGTTGCTCGATGCTGCGAACGGAAAAGGCGCGGCCATCAAGAAGAAAGAAGATGTACACCGCATGGCAGAGGCCAATAAGGCGTTCGCGCATTATCGGTGGTGAAGGAATTGAGTAATTGAGTGATCGGGTAATTGAGTGACATCGGGATTTTCAATCCCAAAATCACACGATCGCCAAATCGCTAAATCAGTTGGAGCCCAGAAAGTAGAAAAGAGTCGTGCCCAGAACAGTCCCATTAGAGCGTTGCAGGAACATCGGCATCATGGCCCACATCGATGCCGGCAAGACCACTACGACGGAGCGGATCCTGTTTTATACAGGACGGACGCACCGGCTCGGAGAGGTCCACGAAGGCACTGCGACCATGGACTGGATGGAGCAGGAGCAGGAGCGCGGCATCACGATTACTTCCGCTGCCACAACCTGCACCTGGCGCGACATTCGCATCAACATTATTGATACGCCCGGCCACGTCGATTTCACGGCCGAAGTTGAACGATCGCTGCGAGTGCTTGATGGCGCTGTTGCGGTGTTCGATGCCGTGCACGGCGTGCAGCCGCAGTCGGAAAAAGTTTGGCGTCAGGCCGACAAGTACGGTGTTCCGCGCATTTGCTTCATCAACAAGATCGACAAGATGGGTGCTGACTTCGAGCACGCCATCGATACCATTCGCAAGCGCCTCAGCGCCAAGCCCGTCGCGATTCAGATTCCTATCGGACAGGAAGACAAGTTTGTCGGCGTCATCGACCTGATCGGCATGCGGGCCATCACGTGGAAAGACGACGTGATGGGCTCCGAGTATGACATCGAAGAAATTCCCGCCAATCTGAAAAAGAAAGCGGAAGCGTTCCACGCGCAGCTCGTCGAGACGGTGGCCGAAAACGACGACGAGATCTTGCACAAATTTCTGGAAGGTGAAGAAATCACCGCCGACGAACTGCGGGCTTCGCTGCGCCGCTCGACCATCGGCCTGAAAGTGTTTCCGGTTGTAGTTGGAACCGCCTTCAAGAATAAGGGTGTGCAGCCTCTGCTGGATGCGGTGGTAGATTATTTGCCGTCGCCTCTCGACGTTCCCGAAACGCATGGCAAGAATCCCGATAATGGCCAGCCGATTACGCGCAAGGCTGACGACAAAGAACCGTTTGCGGCGCTTGCGTTTAAGATCATGGCCGACCCGTTTGTTGGCCAGTTGACGTTTATTCGTGTCTACTCCGGCCAGCTCAAGACCGGCGATACCGTGCTGAACGTTCGCACGGGCAAAACCGAGCGTATCGGACGATTGCTGAAAATGCACGCCAACAAACGTGAGGAGATCAGCGAAATTCTGGCCGGCGACATCTGTGCAGCTGTCGGCTTGAAAAACGTCAGCACCGGCGACACAATCTGCGATGAGCGGCATCCAATTGCTTTAGAGTCGATTGAGTTCGCGGTACCGGTGATTTCAGTCGCGGTCGAGCCGAAGACCAAGGCCGATCAGGAAAAAATGGGTATGGCCCTTGGCAAGCTGGCGCAGGAAGATCCCACGTTCAAGGTTCATACCGATCCCGACAGCGGACAGACCATCATCAGCGGCATGGGCGAGTTGCACCTGGAAATCATCGTCGACCGCATGATGCGCGAGTACAAAGTCGAGGCCAACGTTGGCAAGCCGCAGGTGGCGTATCGCGAAACCATTCGCAAGCATGCCGAGGCGGAAGGCAAATATATTCGCCAGACCGGCGGCCGAGGCCAATATGGCCACGCAAAGATCAAGCTTGATCCGCAGACACCGGGTGCGGGCTATGAGTTTGTGAACGAGATTGTTGGCGGCTCGGTGCCCAAGGAATATATCAAGCCGGTCGATCAGGGCATTCAGGAAGCGCTCGAAGGTGGCATTCTCGCCGGCTACCCGATGGTCGATGTGAAGGCGACGCTTTACGACGGCAGCTATCACGAAGTCGACTCGAACGAAATGGCGTTCAAGATCGCCGGCTCGATGGCGTTCAAAGAAGCGGCGCGCCGAGCTTCGCCAGTGCTGCTGGAGCCGGTGATGTCGGTGGAAGTGGTTACGCCGGAAGATTTCGCGGGCGTGATCATGGGCGACTTGAGTTCGCGCCGTGGGCGCATCGAAGGGATGGAACACCGTGCCGGTTCGCAGGTTATCAAGGCGATTGTGCCGCTGGCCGAAATGTTCGGCTACGCAACACACATGCGCTCCTCGACGCAGGGCCGCGCCGAGTACTCAATGCATTTTGCGCGCTATGAGGAGGCTCCGCGCTCGGTCGCGGAGGAAATCATCGCCAAGGTGCAGGGCACGGCGAAATGACTGCACGCCC
>JASHQM010000012.1 GCA_030039165.1 Candidatus Sulfotelmatobacter sp.
GCATTGGGGGTTTATTGTAGCTTAGAGCCGACGGAATTGTCTCGGCCAGCGTTCAGTGTGATTTTAGCAACACAGCCGCCAGGATGGAGGCGGCGCAGGCGGCAACCAACCAAAAAACTAAGCGCCTGAAGAGCGGAATCCGGCTATTAGGAAATAACTCCTCATAGGCGGCGGATGCTGCGTCGCCGCCACGTCTCCACCACGTTAGCTTTTCCCCTGTTGCTTCTCGTTGCGAAAGACGGAGCCTCATAAGGATCTCGCCGCAGATGCTTACCAAGGCCATAAGCACGAGCAGCGAGAACAGGATGCCAAGCATGCTCAGTAATCCTCCCCTCCGTTTAGCGTAAACCTTGTGTCAACTGGCGTCATCCCGAAGGCCCGCGTTTTCCAGCGGGCCGAGGGATCTGGCGCGGACCATACAGCGCACGCGGTGCACACGGGATCCCTCGCTCCGCCTGGAGAAAGCGGCTCCGCTCGGGATGACGCCGGCAGTTGGTGAAAACGCGGGCCTTTGGGATGACGCCCTTTCGAGCATTCGATGGATTGATATAATCCCGCTGCGAACAAAATCTAATCGAGGCCACGTCCTTGCCCATTGGAACCGCATTTCACGAGCGCACATTTCCACTTTGCCACAGTCTGAATTACCGCGAGTGGTCGGGTTACTACACGGTCAGCGTGTATGAGGTGCATCACGAGCACGAGTACAACGCCATCCGCAATGCGGCGGCGCTGATCGATATTTCGCCGCTGTACAAGTATCTGATCACCGGCAAAGACGCGACGCGGCTGGTGAACCGAGTCATCACGCGCGACATCAATAAGGTGAAAGTTGGGCAGGTGATTTATTGCTGCTGGTGCGATGAAGAGGGCAAGGTCATCGACGACGGCACCGTCTCGCGGCTGGAAGAAAATGTCTATCGATGGACGGCCGCAGATCCGAGCCTGCGATGGTTCCGGCAGAACGGCCTGAACATGGATGTTCAGGTAGAGGATATTTCAGAGAAAACTGCTGCTTTGGCCTTGCAGGGGCCGACTTCGGCGAAGCTTCTGAAAGCCGCAGCCGAAGCGGACATCGCCGACCTGAAATACTTCCGCGTGACGCATGGCAAGATTGCCGGCGTGCCCGTAGACATTTCGCGCACGGGATACACTGGTGATCTTGGTTATGAGATTTGGGCGCCATGGGACGAGGCTGTGAAAGTCTGGGATGCGTTAATGGAAAAAGGCCGACAGTTCGATCTTCATGCCGCAGGAATGCTCGCGCTCGACGTTGCGCGGACGGAAGCGGGACTACTTTTGATCGAAGTCGATTACACGAGTTCGAAAAAAGCCCTCATTCCGGCGCAGAAGTATTCTCCGTACGAGCTGGGATTCGCCAAGATGGTGCACCTCGAAAAGGAGAACTTTATCGGCAAGCGTGCATTGGAACGCGATGCGAAGGATGGCGTGGCGCGGCAGTTTGTCGGCCTCGAGGTCGATTGGACCGACGTGGAAGCGCTTTACGACAAGTATGGCCTGACTCCGGCGGCTCCGGCGCAAGCCTCGCGCGTTTCTGTTCCTGTCTATTCCGGTGACAAGCAAGTCGGCAAAGCTACCACGACCAGTTGGTCGCCGACTCTGAAGAAGATGATTGCGCTGGCCAGCATCGAAAGGGAGCACTCGAAGCTCGGAACTCAATTGCAGATGGAGATTACGATCGAGGCGATACGGCTGAAGACGAATGTGCAGGTGACGGCAATGCCGTTTTTCAATCCGGCGAGGAAGACGGCGAGCCCGGTGTGAGTATTTTCCAGGACCACACAAAGATAAAACTCAAGAAACTTTAGGCCTCGACAATTGCCCGAACTCCATCTACGCTTAAAAAAAGCCGCGACGTCGCATCTTAAATTCCGAGGTGAAACATGACGACGCGAGTTGCGCGACGCACCGTTGATCTCTCTGCTTATCCAGACCTCGTCGTCATCTACCTCGGAATGCGCGTGAATCGGATTACGGGAATCAAGACCCTTCTCGGTTTCGGTCCGAAGATTGCCTCTTCCATTGATGCGCACCCCGATGGCCTCCTCCGCCATGAAGTCTTTCTATTTTCGTTTTTCCCGATGCATTTGGGCATACGCCAGTACTGGCGCAATCAGGAGTCTTTGCTGCGATGGACGCGCTCGGATCCGCACCGCGATTGGTGGCAGAAGTTTCTGAAGGACTCGGGCGGAACTGGCTTCTGGCACGAAACTTATCTGCTACGCGGTGGTATGGAGGCCATCTACGATGACATTGTGCCCAAAATTGGGTTTATGGGCTTCGCGCCAGTAATGCCTGCCCGCGGTCCTATGTTTGGCGCAGCCGCCCGCGCAGGGATGCATTCCGCCGGAGAACCAGTCGTGGCGGAAAAGGAACTCTATGAGGATTTGGAAGTCAGAAAGGCGAGCTGAAGAGTTTCATCGGGCCATGTTTTCCCCCCGAGCCCCGCGTTTTCCTGCCATATAAATCCACATACCCAGCAGCAGAAACGCAACCGTGCTTCCTACGACTTTCACAACCGCAAGCGGCTTGTTTGGCTCGTCCGGCTGAGGAATCAGTGACAGCAGAATGGTCAAACTTGTAGTGAGAAATCCAACCCCTGCCGCTAGTATCGCCACAAATCGTCCTCCCGGCACGTGGATCACGTCTGGCCCTGATGGCTCGCGCTGCAATCGGATCATAGCGGCGAACAAATAAAGGTACGGAATGAAATAAAAAATCACTCCCATGCTAACGAGGACGTCATATGCGCCTTTGACGCTGGTTCCCGCCTGGCCAAGAAAGATGAAGACTACGCCCAAAACTAATTGGGTGAGCAAGGCCACCCAGGGCGTCTTCCAGCGCGGATGAAGTTGCCCGAATGCAGGCGGCAGAAACCGGTCGATACCCGCGACGAAAGGCAAGCGCGCAACCGCTGCAAGGTACGCACCGCAGGCTCCGATGTTGCTGAGCGCGATCAGGAAAGCGGCGAGGGGAAGCACACCCGGAAACCCGACGCGAGGTGCTGTGCTTGAAATCGCCTGCACCAGGCCTTGCAGGCTGTTGACCTGGTTCGATGGCAGCGCCAGCAATACACAGGCCGTTCCAGCCACGTAGCACAGCGTCACGGTAATTCCGGCGAAGAGCAATGCGAACGGAATCGCACGCCGCGGGTTCTTAATTTCGTCGCCCATGAACGATGCGGTTTCGCATCCGCCGAAGGCGAAGGTCAGCACCGACCAGAAAATGATGTCGTTGAGGTGCGTGCTCGGCGTCATGGAATGCACGGTAAAAAGAGTGGCCGATCCGAAGCGATGCCATGCGACCAGCCCCATCACGATCACGATGCCGACCGGAATCCACATCGCCAGTGCGCCGATATTATTCAGCCACTTGCCCAGATCGAGCCCGACGATATTCATCAGCGTGGCCGCGGTCAGCGTGAGCAGGGAAAACACGATATAGAAGGTGGCGTTGCTGGAGAGATGCACCCATGCGCTCTCGCGGATAAAAACAATGTTGCTGGCGGCGAAGTAGAGAACGGCCGGGAAGTAGGGAAGGTTGCTGGTCCAGTAGGTCCACGCCGACATAAATCCCGAAAAGTCCCCGAAGGCACGCTTGCTCCAGACATACAGCCCGCCTTCGTCCGGGTAGCGCGACGAAAGCTCGATCACCGACAGGGCCAGCGGGGTGTAAAAGCATAACCATGCGCCGATCCATATAACGATCGAGCTGGGCCCAGCCGCAGCCGCTGTGGCAATCCAGCGCAGGCTGATGCCGGTCACCACATAGAACAGAAAGAGGTCGCGAAAGCCGAGAACGCGCCTGGGACGGTTAGGGTCTCCAGCCTCGGCGATCGAGACTCCGCCGGAAATGAATGTAGTTCCAGGCCGCAGATTGTTTGACTCAGGCAATTATCTCGCCTTTGTTTTGGGAGCGATTTCGCCGAAATAAGCATTCAACCACAGAGGGCATGGAGGAACCCAGAGGAATGAACAGAACATCCTAGATTCGAGATTGTCCGGGTTTTGTGAAGTCAACGTGGAATGTAGTCGTCGAGAATCGGTACCACGGCCGATGTAAACGGTAGGAGGCGCCGTTGTGCGGCCTCGGCAGTTTCGCCCGGAAACATGGGTGTCAAGAAGCGCACCAGCGAACCATCGCTGCGGTTCATGGCGATAGCATCCCTGACCAGATAATACTTAGCCCAATATTCGCTGGCGACACCGCGGTCGTGCGCCCAGAACCAATAAAGTACCAGTCGCCGCTGCCCAGCCTTGGAAATCACATAGCGATTAGCGGGAAATGGTGCGTGACCTGGCAATGAGAGTCTCACGCGCACATTCTGCACAGGATTCCATCCTGCCCCGGGAAGGCAATGCTGCGGCGAGTGGGCAGTGTCGCCGGTTCGCTGGGTGGGAAAGAAAGCAAGAAAGATGTCCACAGAAGGCAGTTTCCCGCCGGGGTCCTGATAAACACGCTCCAGGAAATCTCCTTGTCCGAGGATGGCAAGGGTTTCCTTGTCCTGCACAATTTCCGTGCTGTTCCAGCCCCCAAGCTCGGCAGGGAAGCCTGATAACGGTAAATGCGGAGGGACGATTTCTATGCGGTTGCGAGCCTGCAGCAGCACAGCGGTGAGAGCAATCAAGAGCGCGGCTGCAGTAAATCGCATTGTGGTGAAGAGCCTCATCGAGTGTCCTGCGGTTCGTGAAGCGCAATTCGAATGATGCGGTGCAAGAGATATAACATGATGAGCGAAACCACGAAGATCAGCCATCCCGAGAACTCGTGAAAAAAGCCCTCCGCTTTTTGCGGATCCCAATACTGCACAAGCAAGCCGGTACCTATGATCCGCAGGCTGTTTGCCGCAACGGCAATAGGAATCGAGGCCAAGGCCAAGGCCACTTGCACTTTCAGGTTGCGTTCCATCAGGTAACCGTAAATGATGGCCAGCGACGCAAGCGACATTAGTGACCGGATGCCGCTGCAAGCCTCCGCCACCTCCAGCGCCATGGCAGGAAGAACAATTACATTGCCTTCGCGCAACACGGGAACGCCCATCCATGGCAGCGCGGTACTCGCCACCTTCGACGCCAGGATTTGCAGCGGAAAAGTGATCTGGTTGAAGACGATCGCGGGAATAGGAATCATCAGGAACAAAAACAGCCAGGGAAATAAGAGTGCACGAAAAAACCTCCATCCCATGAAAAAAATGACCAAGCCTCCCAGCACGATTAATAAAGAGCTTCGCGAAAGAAAAAGCTCAGCGCCAAGCTGCCCGACAACCAGTACGCCCAGTCCAAAACCAAGGATGAGCAGGCCCCACCATGAGGGACGGGGCGAAAACGCCGTCAGGCGTGAACGCTCCTGCCAGATCACGAAGGCCGAAAACAGCGGTACAAAGAAACCGTGGGAAAAATTTGGGTCCTTCCACCACTGCATGATCAGGCGCGCGAGCGTGGCAGAGTAAAGCCACAGTAATAGCGCTGAAAGAGCCGCGACTTGCCACCAGGCTACCCGGGTGCGAGGGCGTTCATGCCGGGACGCGGTTTGGGCCTCGGATTGAAGGACTGGATTCAAGAATCATCCCCCACAGAGACTCCAGCATATGCGAAGCAAGAACGGAAAGCGAGTGGGGAAGTCGTGCTGGCGGCGAGAGATAAACAGTGAACGACTCGAGACACGTTAGCAGAGCGCCCGCAGTCGGTATCTGTTCCGGAAGGGCAGGCATGCCTCAGCGGCAGAAGCGGGCGAAGCCTCTCAGTATTATCGCCACACGGTCAGTTTGATGGAAGACATGGGAAGGACCAAGGTCCCGAGGAATCTGCAGCGCTCCGATTCTCAAATCGGTTTACGCCGAGGCGTCGGTATTCCGCACCCGCGAATTAGCAGGGCCGCCCGAATCGCGACGCCACAGCTACCCCGACGCCGCGATAAGATTTAGCCCCTACGCCACAAACCTACATCGCTGATCAGTCTCCCGTTCCCGAAAGTGCGAGGCTTTGCGGACTGTTCTGCGCATTATCCGTAAAGGTTACACTCCCAGAGTAAGGACCTGCCACCGATGGGCTAAAGGTAATGTAGAGGAAGCAATCCCCTCCTGGTGCGAGCGTTGTCGTTGCCGTGCATGTCGTACCCTCCGCGAATTGGAAGTATTCGCTGGGACTAATGGTCAAACCACTCACGTTGAGCGGAGAAGTCCCGGGGTTGGTCACCTTGACCCGCTTCGCACTGCTTGTCGTCCCCGCTTTGTGTTTCCCGAACCCTAGAACTGGCGGTAAGCTCAGCTTGGGATCGATCACAGTTGCGTACATGTATACACTTTGCGGGCTCCCAGGGGCGCCGTCGGTGACCGCCACATAGCCGTAGTTGCCGTTCGGGTTTGTGGCATCCCCTGCGGCGGCACTGAAGGTCACGGTCACATTGCAACTCGAATCAACTGACAGCGTCTTCCCGCAATTGTTAGCGGTAATCGAGAAATCGTTCGCATCTCCGCCGCTCTCGTTATGATTAGGGATCTTGATGCTTGTAATGCTGATCGATGAACTCGTTGTGTTGCTGATGGTGAAGGTCTGCGAAGGCTGCGTTCCGGCGTACACGAGTCCCAGGTCCCAGCCGCCTGGGGTGAACGTCACGGACAATGAGGCGGTCGCGATGACCGTCTCCATCACAGTCGGCGCCGGTGCATAGTCAGTGTTTCCTGCTTGGTTGGCGATCACCGAACACGTTCCCGTACTGTTCGTCATAACGTAGGTGGTGCCTACATTGGTACAAGAACCACTACTGCTGTAAGAAACTGGCAATCCCGAGCTAGCCGATGCCGCTACTACGAAATTGGTGCCATCGGCCGCGTTCGGCGGGGCCGAAATCGTGAACGTGATCGTCTGTGCCGCCGCTGTCACTGTGTAAGGAATAATGGTGGCACCACCCTGATTGCCTGCCTGATCGATCGCCGCCGGCACCGCATAAGATTGTGATCCCAGCACGTTTGTGGGCAAGGCGACGTTCACGGTTACGGTCGGTGCAGTCGTGAGCGGCGGATAGCTTTGCGGGGTCGTTGGCTGGCCTGCACAACTCGAAATGCCCGAGGCGACGCCATTTGAAATGGGGTCGGTGCAGGTAATCGCAGCCGTCAGCAGAGAACCATAACCGACGCTCGATCCCGGGTTTAACGTATACGATACCGTGGGTGCTGTCAGGTCGATGTTGAACTGCACAGTTTTAAAGCTGATCAAGTTCGAACTCGCTGTACCCCCCGGGGCGACATTAACGGTGGGTGGAAATACGAGCTCCTCAAGTGAATCGCAATCCACCGAGAAATAATGGGCATCGTACGGGCCCTCGGTCAACGGGCTTGCCGTTCCGTTGTTGTCGTACTGGGTGATCGTGCCATTCACGCTGAAAGTCTGGGGGCTCTGGTTCGACCAGAAATCGGGAGAAGCACCAAGCGCAGGACATGGCGGGATGGGAGTCCCATTGAGCGTGGTCAGGGTCTCCTCAGCCGGCAATGGATAGGTCGTGTCAAGCATGGTGCCGTGCGGTTCGGCGCCGACGACCACAAAGGCACCCTGTGCTGCCTGGAAATCATTGGTGTTCGGGCTCGGAGTTGGAGGCGGCGCGCTGCTGAATGAGGCGGGCACAGAAGTAGTGTCGTTCCACAAAGGAATCGTGGGAGTTGTCGTCCACTCCGGCTCGCAGCAGAACATAAGATAACTGGAGTTCGTGATAGTCGCACTGCCGCCCCCATGGGGGCCATTATCTTCGAGTTGCGTCAGAATGCTCTGAGGGCAGAGTTCATTCGCCACGCCGCTGGCTGCTGGGTAGCTGCACTGCCCTCCACTCACCACGGTATCGGGTAGTATTGCAAGCCCGAATGCGTATCCGTTGGGGATGGTCAGAATTCCATTCAAAATATTGGTCTGCGTTTGCACGACATCGATTTGCTGATCGAACAGGATATTTCTCACCGTCGATTGCGGGCAGTTCCAGCCCACATTCTGGTTATTGTTATTGTTTGTGCACGTCATGGTGTTGACGGCGCACGTGTTCGTGGCCGAAGCCAGCAAGCAGGAAGTATCGGCCATGGCCGTTCCGTTCACAATGGAGGCCCAATCCGCTCCGCTTATTTCCGAGCTATTGATGAATGGCGTTGTGCCCGGCTGGATGGTAATAGTTCCGTTCTGGCTCGAAACCGTGTCATCAAAATTGAACGACCAATTCTGTCCGGGAGTCCCGCTGATCACAAACGTCTGATTTAAACTGGCCGGATTACTTGGGTTGATCGGCGCACCTTCGACGGGGGCGAATGTCCAGTTCAGAATATCCTGCGTTTCCCAGTCTCCGCCGGTTGCGCCCGTGAAGCCGACATAGGCAGTTCCCGTCCCACTCGCAATGGTGCTCAAGTCTATGGGAACTCCGTTCGGGTAAGTACTCAGGAAGATGTTTACGCTGTCCACGTACACCTGGATGTTCGCGACGGTCGCCGGATTGCACGTGGAACATGCAGGCGTGTAGATGATGGTCACAGTATGGACATTGCCATCGGCTAGATTGATGCCGCTGTTTTCAGTCGAGACCGGCTGGCCGAGAGTCGAGTTCGGGCCGCTGAAGCCGTTACAGAGATAATTATGGTGTGAGGTATTTGGCCCCGTACCGCAGCTTTGAATGGCTACGTGGCTATCGATCCCGCTGACAGGCTGAGGGTCCCATGGATTTTGGTATGTATCAAGTTCGATCGCGACGCTGGAAGGAATACCCTGGCCCTGGCTGGGGTTTCGGTTTGAATCAGCGTCGCCATATCCCAGCGCGCCTCCGTTGCCGCCCGTATAGCCGATGGCGCTGGTGCTGGAGTTCTGAATCAAAAAAGCAATGCCATCCGCCGGAGGAGTCGATGGGTTGGTGAACTGAAATTGAAAAGTCGTGGTGAATCCACTGGTAACCGTTTGGGGAGTCTGATACCAGGCAGAGCCAACCTGATTGCCGGTGCTGGTGGTGATTTGAAGCACTGTGTTGACACCACTTAACACAAGACTGGCGTCGCCGTTGGGGGCCAGACAACTTCCGTTCGCGTCGAAATCTGGGGTTGGGGAGCCGGACTCTGGCGAGGGGTAGTTGGGCGAGGTCGGGCACGATTCCTGGGCCCAAGCTGCCGTACTTAAGAAGGCCAGGAGGACCACAGTCGCAACCCATATGGCTAGCGCGGGAATCGAGGTCGCAGAAAGAAAACGATCACGCGGTCCGGCTTCGCAAACGGATGCGCGGGCAATGTCGTCGCTAGGATTGCTGGCAATGGTGAGAAGTATAGTGGGGCGCATGTTGGTGGACATGGCGGGAACCTCCTTGGACCTGGACCGCTTTTAAGATTTAACCCTAGGCAGTTCCGGGGGAATGGAACTGTTGAACACCCAACCAGCGTTGCACAGATGGGACCGCGCTATTCGGGATAACGATACTCCTGCTTAAGGGAAAGTCAAGCTACATTTCCAGAAAGTGCGACTCCGCTATGCGTGTTGTAACATTTGCAAACCGGCTATCCTGAAAAGCAGTTATGTTGCACTGGTCAGGTTCGACGGTCGCCTGCGCATGCTGCCGACCATCGACCAGGTGGTCACGCGTAAGCCGCGAACAAGCCCGTACCACCCAGGCAGGACGACGGGCGGGTGACGAACTTATTGCGGCGCGGATTCTTACACCCCGGCTCTAATTGCGTGTTATAGTAATCACTAAAATACTCTGCTTCCCCGAACCCCCGTTACATACCGCTCGGGGCGGGAGTTTGCAACACCCCTAAATGCTGCTGGCTGGGTAAGAGTTTATTTGAATTGCCTCCCGCGGGAGGCGCAGGGAACAGGAAAAATTTGTTACCTCAGAGTGGGTAAACACTTTCCCTTTTGTCCGAAAAGGTGTAGTTTTGAAGAAGCAGTTTCCCCCTTCTGAGCAGTTCTTTCTTACCCATATGCTTTTGAAAATAGAACGGTAAGCTCTCATTTGCCGTTCTTGGTTTCGAGTTTCGATGGAGCGTTCTGTGCTCGTTCTGAAACAAAAGGCGAGCACTCTATTTCGGTAGTGCGTGCTTTGTTTCGTGACCCGGTACTGGGTCTTTCGGTTCTGTCTGACAGATGGTCGCTGGAAGACTGAACAGCGTTGGACAAGAACCGCTTAGAAAGGCGACCCGTGGAACTACAAGGCTGTGACGGCATCGAAAGCGCGCACAACCCCGAATTTCATAGCCGACCCCTAGCCGAATTTGTAGAGCCCGTCAGTCCAAGTATGCGGGGTGTCGACACCGTACTGAGGGAGGTAGCACACAGCGAGATACCTGTGCTTCTGCTGGCCGAGCAGGGCGCAGGGAAAAAAGCGGCGGCAAGGCGGATTCATGAACTTTCGGCAAGAAGGGGCAAGACCTTTTTGGTTGTTCGCTGCGCGGGTGTAGAGCCCAGACAGTTTCTAGCCATACTTTCGTCGAAAGGCGCGGCGGGAACGGTTTTTCTGGAGGAAATCGGGGACCTAGCCGGGGAGGCTCAGGGCTGGTTACTTCAGGCGTTGACCACAGTCGGAGGATCGCAATCGGAAAATGAAGTCCGGCTCATCTGTGGAAGCGCCCGCGATCTTGAGCTGGAAACAAAATCGGGCAGGCTCCGTGAAGATTTTTATTACCGGGTCAGTGGATTGTGCTTGCGGTTGCCGCCCTTGCGCCATCGGAAAGAGGATATTTCGCTATTGACTGAGCATTTCCTGCGCAAGTACGAGCGCGATTTTCAGAAAACAGTGTCCGGTCTAAGTGCGGAAACGCAGCAGTTGTTCCAAGAATATGGCTGGCCCGGCAACGTGGCGGAGCTGGAGAATGCGGTGCGAGCAATTGTAGCGCTGGGCGACGAACGCGTTGCCATGAACGGCTTGCGGGCAATGCTGGTACGTTCCGACCAGGATGGAAACGGAACCCGCGTTTCGTTGAAACAAGCCGCCCGTGCGGCGTCCCGCGAGGCGGAAAGGGAGATCATTTTGCGCGCGCTCACCCGCACTCGTTGGAACCGTCGCCGCGCCGCGGAAGATTTGCAAATCAGCTATAAGGCTTTGCTCTACAAGCTTAAGCAGATGGGATGCTCGCAGTACGAGACGACCTAAGCTTTAGGAGAGATATGAAGAAGGTATTTAAACTTGGGTGCTTACTGCTGCTCGTGGCGTTGGCAACCGGTGCGTGGGCACAGGACGAGAATAACAGCAATAGCAACGACGACGAGAATGCGACCAAGCAGGAAAAGCCCCCAGAAGTGGCTCTAAAGCCATCTGTACCTTCCGACTACGTTATTGGCGCCGATGATACCCTGCGCATCTCGGTGTGGAAAGAGCCTGACATGAACGTCACGTTGCCGGTTCGGCCCGACGGCAAGATTTCCATGCCGTTGCTCGAGGATGTGCAGGCTGCGGGGTTGACTCCCATACAGTTGGGAAACTCTATCCACGACAAATTGAAAAAATACATTGCCGACCCGCGAGTTACGGTCGTCGTTATCGGCATGAACAGCCAGCGAATCTATGTGTTGGGGGAGGTGCAGCACAGTGGCCCAATGGCTCTATTACCGAACATGACCATGCTACAGGCTCTTTCAAGCGCAGGTTTTACGCAGTTTTCCAAGATCAAGGGCATTTATTTGCTTCGCATGCAGGATGGCCAGCAAGTGAAGGCGCGCTTTAACTACAAAGAAGCTATGAAGGGCCGGGACCCGCAGCAGAATTACGCACTCAAGCCGGGGGACACCATTGTTGTTCCGTAGTTGGCTGGCGGCGTTCGCGCATTTTCGCACGGAGAATGTTTCAGATTCGATATCGGGGGAGGAATGATTAAGGCGCAGATCATCGTGATTCTGGCTCTCGGTCTGGCCACAAGTGCCCTGGCGCAAACCGATAGTGGCCAGATGTCCGCCCCGACTCCGGTGCCCGCCTATGGGCAAAACAATCCTGCTCCCCCTGTAAGTGAGAACCCGCCGATTTCGGCTATCGATCAGCCGGGCCTGGAGCCCCACGCTGCTCCAGAGAGTTTTCTGTTGGTGGGCGCGCATTTCATTGAGTCAGTGGATTCCAACATAGGTAACCAGGTGAACGGGTCTTCAGTCGGCCTGATCACAAGCGGTGTGGGCAGCGCCACGCTGCAACGGCTTTGGAAACGGTACGATGTAGCCGCCGATTACGTCGGAGGAGTGTCAGACTACAACCGGTCAGACATCGGTGTGGAGCAACTAGAGCAATTGGATGTCGACAATCGAATCAACTGGAAACGCGGCCAGTTAGCGCTTCGGGACTCGTTCAGCTATCTACCCGAGGGAAGCTTCGGGGCGGGTGGCTATGGTGGATTGGGACTCGGAGGCCTGGGCGCGGGACTGTTGGGCGCTGGCGCCTTCGGCGGTCAGACCAACGCTTTTTTTCAAGGGAATGAAATTTCCCTAGGCGTGACCCCGCGCTTAACAAACCTGGGCCTGGCGGATGTGGTTGAAACCTTGACGCCGAAGTCCGCTGTTACCATGGCGGCCGGTTACGGCCTGGTGCATTTTTTCGGCAATCTTCTTGATGAAGTAGGTGAGAATCTTTCTTTCATAGGCAGCCGTGACTTCACGGGACAAGCGGCGTACGACCGCGTGCTGAATGCGAATAACCAAGTGGCGGTCCTTTATGGTTATCAGGCATTTGACTTTACCGACGTGGACACGGCTTTTCACGCCAATATCATCCAGGCGATGTACGGCCATCGGATTTCCGGGCGTATGGACTTCCTGATTTCGGCCGGACCCCAGTTTACGCACATCAGTTCAGTCGTGACTTTGTTCGGGTTTCTTCAACTGCCCGTGGAGGCGAACAATATCGGGGTTGCGGGGCGGGCAATACTCCGGTATCGCTTCCCCAAGACAAACCTAAGCGCATCGTTCCAGCGATTCGAAACTGCTGGATCAGGGCTTTTCGCGGGAGCGGAGAGCAATATCGCGCGGGTTGGGGTCACAAGGCCAATGGGCCGTGTTTGGGATTTATTTTCTGATATCGGGTACACCAAGAATACGCGCCTGGAATATGCCGCTTCGGCGGTAAACGCCAGGAGCTTCAGCTATGGTTTCGCCGGTGTGGGCGTACATCGCAATGTGGGCCGCAGCTTTCGTCTGTTTGCCAGTTATCAGTTCAATGAGCTCGGTTTTGATACATCGTGCCCGGTGCCGGGCACCAGCGGCGCTGGGTGCGGCCATCTTTCTCAAAGGCAAGTTGGAACCGTGGGAGTGGACTGGACCCTGCGCCCCATCCGCCTAGATTGATTTCAAGCTGGCCGACAACCGCCAGCGGAATGGTGATGTGATGATACAACGCGAAATGAATATGGACGATTACCTGGCCATGTTGCGTCGCCGGCTGCGGGTGATTTTGATTCCCGTGTTATTGGCGCCGCTTTCCGGCTATCTGGTGTCGCATCTGTTTTCTGCGAAATATACTTCCACCGCGCTGGTGCTGATAGAAGCGCCAAAAATTCCCGACGTGGTAGTTCAACCAGTCTTCACTGAGGATTTGACGGAGCACGTTGCCACTATTCAGCAGCGTGTGTTAAGCGCGACCCGGCTGCGACCCATGATTGAACGGCTGGGCTTGGCGAAGCCGGGACGAAATGTCGACGACCTGATGGATGGCATCCGCCAGAGTATGACTATTCAGCCGGTGGTGACCGATCTTTCCTCCGTGACTACGGTCGGCAAGAAGAAACCTAATCAACCCAATCCGATGCCGGGCTTCACAGTAAACTATACGGCCTCCAGTGCGCGGGAGGCGCAGCAGATTTGTACCGATCTGACTTCCATGTTGCTCGAAGAGGATCTCAAGTCGCGACAGGACGTAACCCAGGGCACGACGCTTTTTCTCACCAACCAGGTGGAGGACGCCAAGCAAAATCTCGACGATCTGGACAAGAAGCTCGCCGCCTTTAAAGATCAGCACATGGGACAGCTTCCTGGAGATGAAGATAACAACATTAAGATACTGATGGGACTGAATACACAGCTTGACGCCAACACCCAGAACCTGAACCGCGCCACTCAGGACAAAGCATATACCGAGTCATTGCTGGCCCAGCAGATCGCCGCTTGGAAAACCTCCCAATCTGCGACTAATCCCCAGACCTTGCAACAGCAGCTTGCGACGTTGCAGGCCCAGTTGATCGATCTGCAAGCCCGCTATACTGACGATCACCCTGACGTCATTAAAACCAAAGCTGACATCGAAGAGGTGAAAAAGAAGCTGGCCGAGATCAACGATGCCACTGCAAAAGCCACGGACCCAACCAGCCAGAAGGAATCTGGCAACGAACCGCCAGAGATTCGACAACTGCGTTTGCAGATTCACCAATATGGGGACCTGATTGCTCAAGCCACACGAGATCAGAAGAAGCTGCAGGATGAAATAGCGGTTTACCAGGGGCGGGTAGCGGCAAGTCCGCAAATTGAAGAGGAGTACAAGGAACTGGCCCGCGATTATGACAACGCGCAGAAGGTCTACCAGGACGACTTGGCCAAGCAGAGCGCGTCAAAGATGGCTACCCAAGCCGAGCTGTCGCAACAGGGAGAACAACTCGCATTGCTCAATCCAGCCGATCTGCCTGATTCTCCGAGTTTTCCGAACCCGCTGTTTTTTGCCGCCGGAGGATTGGGAGCAGGCTTGGCGCTTGGTGTTGGTTTGGCGCTATGGCTGGAGATGCGTGACCGATCGATTCGCACTCAGGCCGATGCAGAGGCCGCCTTCGAGTTGCCGATGCTGGTGGCCGTGCCCTGGGTGCTGGATCCAGAAATGCAGAACGGAAATGGCAAAAGGACGCTTTGGAAGAAGAAGCATCGCGAGAAAGAGGCAATGAAGGTTTGAGATTGCGGTCCGCCGGTTTACTTCGGTGGGGCTGGCAATGGAGAGCGGCGCACTATGTATAAAGAGTTCTTCGGACTCCGGGCCAATCCGTTCAACATGAATCCCGACCCACGTTATCTCTTCCTCACGCGGCACACGGAGGAGGCGCTGGCGTGTCTCACGTATGGGATTCAAAGCCGCAAAGGTTTCGTGCTGTTGACCGGGGAAGTGGGAACGGGAAAGACCACGCTGGTCAATAAACTCCTGGAATGGTTGCGCCTGCAGCAGGTCGCCACTGCGTTCGTTTTTAACTCTCGTCTGAATACTTCGCAGTTTCTCGATTACATGATGGCGGATTTCGGAATCGTCTGCGAGTCTGAGGCCAAGAGCCAAATCCTCTTGCGCTTGTACAACTGGCTGCTGGATCGTTACCGTGCCGGAGAAACCGCAGTCCTGATTGTGGATGAGGCCCAGAACCTCAGCGATGAAGTGCTGGAAGAAATCAGGATGCTAACCAATCTGGAAACCTTCACAGAAAAGCTGCTGCAAATTGTGCTCGTGGGACAGCCTGAGCTGGATCAGAAACTGAAGCGGACGCAGATGCGGCAATTGCGGCAGAGGCTGGCTTTGCGGGCCAAGACGCATGCGCTTACGCTGGAAGAGACCAAAGCCTACATTCAGCAGCGATTGCGAATTGCCGGCGCCAATGGCCAGCAGATTTTCGATCCCGAGGCACTCGAGGCCGTTCACCGCTATGCCAACGGGATTCCGCGGATTATTAATTTGCTCTGCGAGCACTGCCTGGTGAGCGCTTTCGTCGATCAGCAGAAGGTGATTGCAACTCCAGTTGTAGATAACGTTGCCGGAGAACTAGATTTGACCATGGATTTTGACCACATGGCTAGTCTGCAACCGTCGTCAGAGAAGCCCGAGCTTGGCGAAGCCTTGCGCCTGCTGGCGAGCTTTGCTGACCGGCTCCGCCAGAAGGAATAGGAATCGCCCAAGAAAGGGAAATTATGAGCAGGATTCATGAAGCGCTGAAGAAAGCGGAACAGGAGCGAGCGGCGTCGCAGGCGAGCCTGCCGACATCCACCCCGCCCCCAATTGCGGAGAAGCAGGATTCGCCTGCATCGGTCGTGTGTGAGTCTGTCAATCCTGAAGCCTTGCCCTCTGATACCCAGAGATTCGCCGGTCCTATGGACATGGATTCCCCACTGTCGCGCTGCGCGCAAACGCAATGGAAGCCGGAAGAAAAAACAATGTTGTTCTTCAATGGGAACGATACTGCGCGTGGATCCGAAGAATTCCGCACTCTGCGCTCTCGGCTTTATCACGCCCGCGAAAAGATGGCGCTAAAAAAAGTCCTGATTACCAGCGCCCTTCCTAGGGAGGGCAAATCGTTCACCGCTGCCAACCTCGCGCAGGTGATGGCGCGGCAGCACGGGCGGAGGGTGTTACTGATCGACGCCGACCTTCGCAGTCCGCGCTTGCACAGCATGCTGGGAACGCTCGCGTCTCCGGGACTTTCCGAGTTTCTGAATGGCAGAATTGACGAATTCTCGATCATGCAACGGGGGCCGATGGAGAATCTCTTTTTCGTTCCGGCGGGCGGAGACATCTCAAATCCCGCAGAATTGGTGGCCAGTGAGCGCCTGAGGTTATTCATGCAGCGAGTAGAAAATTTTTTCGACTGGATCATTGTTGATTCACCTCCCGCGGTGCCGGTTTCCGACGCCAGCGTTCTGGCCAAAGCCTGCGAGGGAGTGCTCATCGTAGTGCGTTCCAGTGCTACACCCTTGGAGGTTGCACGGCGAGCGCGGGACGAATTTGCTGAGCAAATGCTGGTGGGTGTGGTACTCAATGGGATGGACCGCCAATCCGACGGCTATATGCAGTACTACGACGCGTACACTCAGCAAACGACCGAGTCCTAGGGGAAGGGAAACGTGATCCGGCTGTTCAAAGTCTATTACCCGTTGCGCGTATTGGTTTTACTTGTCGGGGAGGCTCTGATCGTCTGGAGTTCGTTTCTGCTGGCCACGCTGTGGCGCAACCCCGATAGTTTGCTGTTGCTCAACGTAGACGGTGGATTGGCTCAGGTACTTTCCCGTTTGGGGCCGCGCATTCTAGTGGTCACGGGAGCTGTGCTGTTGCTTTCTCATCTTTTCGATTTATATGATTCTGCCTCCCTGGCGCAGATGTCCGACCATGCTTTCCGGCTTCTGCTGGTCGTAGGATCGATCGCGCTTGCCCTCGCCGCCTTGGCCAAAAGTTATCCACAAGCCATGCCGGGCAACGATTCGGCGTTCTGGGGAGTGGTTATCCTCACCTTCACATTATTCGGCTGGCGCGCCCTGTACTCGTGGATGGTGAAACAGCCGTTCCTCCGCGAGCGTGTCTATGTGCTGGGCGCCGGCGAGAGAGCGGAACGGCTGGTGCGTGGCTTGCGCCAGCGCGTGCAGTTGGGTGTCGAAGTTGTGGGCTGGACCGGCGACATCGGCGGCGAATTAACCCGCGAGCGGCTGGCCTCGCATCTGATGTCTTTGGCCCGGCAGAGAGCGTTGCATCGCGTCATCGTAGCCATGAAAGACCGGCGACAATCCTTGCCCCTGGAAGAACTACTCGATTTGCGCCTGCACGGTGTGAGAGTGGAAGAAGCGACCTCGTGGCTGGAGAAGATCTCGGGGCGGATCGAAGTCGAACAGTTATACCCGAGCTGGCTCATTTTTGCGGAGGGATTTCGCTTCAGCAGTTTCTTCCGCATGATGCGTCGGACAGCCAATTTTTCAGTGGCGCTGATCGGCTCTCTGGCTTCTCTGCCGCTGTTGCCTTTCATCATCCTGGCCATCCGGCTGGATTCGCCCGGGCCCGTGCTCTACCGGCAAAAGCGCGTAGGGCGGGGAGGGCAGATTTTTCATTGTTACAAGTTCCGTACTATGCGCCAGGACGCGGAAGCTGATACCGGCGCAACCTGGGCGCTCGATAACGATCCACGAATTACCAGGGTAGGCAAGTTCCTCCGCATTTCCCGGCTCGACGAGATTCCACAATTGTGGTGTGTGCTGAAGGGCGATATGCACTTTGTCGGGCCGCGGCCGGAGCGGCCGGAGTTCGTGGAGTGGCTGAGCAAGACAATTCCCTACTACGGAGTACGCCACTCGGTGCGCCCCGGCATCACGGGCTGGGCCCAGGTGAAATACAAATACGGAAACACATTGGAAGATGCACGCGAGAAGCTGCAATACGACCTGTTCTATATCAAGAATGCTTCATTAGGCCTCGATCTTCTGATTATCTTCGAGACCATCAAGATCGTACTGCTGGGGCATGGCGCCAAATGAATGGGCCGCAACCCAACCATGTATTTGATTTTCCGCTAAGAGAGGGCAGCGATTGAGCCATGCGACGGGAGAGACAAGTGTGAAATGGGTTTTCTGGATAGCCGTCGGCCTCATTAGCTACACCTACGTGGGATACGCCTGCTGGCTGCGGCTACGCCTGTTGTGGCGTTACCGTCCCGTAATGCGCGGGATGATTACGCCATCGGTATCGATTGTGATGGTGGTTCGCAACGAAGAATCGGTTCTCGAAGCGAAACTCCTGAATCTGTTGGCGCTGAATTATCCGGCATGCCAAATCATCGTCGTCTCCGATGGTTCCACTGACCAGACTGAACGGATCCTGCGTGATTTTGCTTCCCGTTCGGGTGTGCAGGTCATCCTCAACCAGTTGCCGAGGGGCAAAGCCTCGGGACTCAACGATGCCATGCAGGTGGCTAGTGGTGACATCGTGGTGTTCACTGATGCGCGGCAAAAAATCGAGCCTGGTGCTCTACGTCTTTTGGCCGAGAATTTTGCCGATTCTGAGGTGGGGTGTGTCAGCGGTGAATTAATGCTTGGGGACGCAGCGGTGGGGGAAAGCAACCGTGGGATCAGCTTGTACTGGCAGATCGAAAAACAGGTTCGCGAGTTGGAAGCGGCCTCTGGATCGGTGGTGGGGGCGACGGGGGCGTTGTATGCGGTACGTCGCGACTTGCTCACCGACCTGCCACCAGGCACGATCCTGGATGATGTCTATCTCCCCATGCAGGTAGTGCGACAGAGGAAACGCGTAATCTTTGACCCGCGCGCGCGGGCCTGGGACACCCCCGATTTGGGCGGCCCACGGGAATTCTCTCGGAAGGTGCGCACCCTCTATGGCAATTACCAGTTACTGCAATTGGCTCCGTGGTTGTTAAGCAACCATAACCCTCTGCGCTTTGAGTTTGTGAGTCATAAGCTGCTTCGCTTGGCGATTCCGTTTGCTTTGGCAGCCGTGCTGCTCACCTCATTTGCCCTGAACGGCCTGTTCTACCGCAGTGTATTGGTTTTGCAGCTATCGTTTTATGTGCTGAGCGCGCTGGCTTTGAACCACATGGTGAAACGCGGGGTGCTGGCGCGTATTGCCGACGCGTCCGCCACTTTTGTATTGCTGAATGGCGCGGCCATGATGGCTCTGGTCAATTTTGTTGCCGGGAGGCGAGCTCAGTGGACGCGTTGAATTCAAGATCCGGTGTTGCGGCGCCAGATCGATGGGCAGGAGGGAAGAGACGCTCTGCCAGGTGGAACAAGCTGGTGGAAACCGTCGTTTCCCTGAAGCGGCGTCCATTCGTGTTTGCCGCCCTGCTGGTGTTTTTCGGGCTTTACTACTATCGGCCCGAAGATTTCATTCAACCGCTAGGCTACATCCCTATGGCGAAGGTTGCCGGTATCCTGGGATTTGTGGCCTTGCTCGCCGGAACGATGGGTGCAGAAAAGCTCACCGTACCCAGAGCGATAAAGATCCTCTGGCTGCTATTGCTGCAAGAAACGTTTTGCATCCCCACCGCCCTGTGGCCTGGCGGCGCTTTTGCTACAGTTTTTGGCCGGTTCGGCAAAGGTGTAGTGGTGGCTATGCTTATCGGCATGGTCGTGGTCACAATCGGGGAGTTGCGCAAGCTGCTTTGGATCCAAGCCAGCGCGGTCACCGTGGTGACGGTCTTGTCGATTGCGATGCGCAACTATGGGGACGAAGGCCGCCTTGCAGGCATTCAGAATAGCATTCTGGCGAATCCCAATGATCTTGCTATTAATATCGCAATCACCTTTCCCCTGGCTCTAGCTTTCATGCTGTATGCGCGAGGTGTCAAAAAGCTGATTTGGGCCTTGGGACTCGGGTTCCTTTGCCTCGGCGTTGTACTGACCGCTTCGCGAAGCGGGCTACTGGCCCTTATTACCAGTATTATCGTTTGTGTTTGGGAGTACGGTATCAGAGGGAAGCGCCGCCATTTGGTTGTGATCACAGCTGTGGTTTTCATACTGGGTTTTAGCGCTGCGGTCACGAATGCGCGTTATCGGGCGCGCGTCGAGAGTATTGTCAACGGAGACGTAGAAGGTCAGGGAAAAAGTGCAGCGGCGTCGATAAAGGCGCGTAAGGCGCTGTTGAAGTTAAGTGTTGTGACCGCGCTCACGCATCCGTTGCTTGGTATAGGTCCCGGTTGTTTCCAACTCATGGCAGACGCGGGTTGGAAGGTGGCGCATAACGCATATACAGAACTGGCATCAGAGGCGGGCATACCCGCTCTTATACTGTTTCTTGCGGCATTGGGGGCCGCATTCAAAAATATTGTCCAGATTCGCAAATCACCCCATTATTTGAACGATCCGGAATTCAGGCTTTTCACCCAAGCTTTGTGGGCAGGATTGGCAGCATATCTTACCGGTTCGTTCTTCGCGTCAACCGAGTACAACCTGTATCCGTATTATGTGATTGGCTATACTTGCGCAATGGTGAGAATCGCCAGCCTGCCCCTTGCGGCCAAGAGTGAAAAGCGGAAAAGCGCCGCCTTTAGCAGGTTTGGCTATGCCGGTGGAAACTCCAGATGAGGGGAAGTCGATGATGAGAAACGCTGCTTGGGGTATGAAGCTAGCATAACCAGCGGGGGCGGTCTAGAGCTCAATCTCGCGGATCGAGCGTAGAGGCGCTCCTTCCCGACAAGCCTGATCTATGGAAAAGACAAAAAACGGCACTGGCTGGCAGTTTCGAGCTGAACTCGCTCCGTTGCTGCGGTGTCTGGCCTGTGGGCACGCGCTGAAGTACGATGGCGCGGGAGGATACCTGTGCCCACACTGTCAAAGAAGCTATCCCAACAGAGAGGGCGTTGTCCGCTTTGTAGATTCCGGGTCCTATGCAGACAGCTTCGGTTTTCAATGGCATCGTTACAGCCAGACCCAGCTCGACAATGACCGGTGTCGTGAGTCCGAATCCGATTTCCGAAAGCGGACAGGGTATAAACCGGAGGATTTGAACGGCAAGCTCGTGCTGGATGTCGGCTGCGGCATGGGACGCTTCGCCGAAGTGGCAACCCGATGGGGTGCGTGGGTCGTAGGTATCGATTTGAGTGCCGCAGCGCAAGTGGCTGCGCGGAACCTAGCCGATCGCGACTTTATCGCCCTGCAGGCAGATGTTTTCGCCCTGCCATTTGCTCCGGAGACCTTTGACGTAATCTACAGCATCGGGGTGCTGCACCACACCCCCGACTGTGAAAATGCAGTTAAGGCGCTTCCGCAATACCTGAAACCCGGGGGTAGCCTGGCGGTCTGGCTTTACAGCCGCTATAACAAGTGGTATCGCTTCAGCGATTTGTATCGGCGGATCACGCATCGGATGCCTCCTCGTGTGCTGCATGGGATGCTCACCGTAATTGTGCCGGTTCTCAACGGAGTGGACAAGGGGTTGCGCTGGATTCCATTCGTGGGCAAGCCTCTGGCTGGCGCTGTGCACCACGTTTTTCCGGTGAACCGCAACTCTCGGCGAGAGATCAGAGTCCTCGACACGTTTGATTGGTACTCACCTCGCTACCAGTCGAAACACACCTATGAGGAAGTCTTTCGTTGGTTCGAGAGTTGCGGGTTGGAAGACTTGCATGTAGTAGAGGTGCCGATTGCCGTCCGGGGCCGGAAGCCGGAACATCGTCGGGAGATAAACCTGGCTTCCTCTCAGCTTTCTTCACAGGACTCGCAGGCCGTAGTTTGAACGCATTTTGCATTGTTCTCGGTCGCCTGAGACCAACGCGCACCCGGATGGAAACCTAAGCACTTATTATGGTGAGGGTGGAAAGGAAACTCGCTGAATCGGGGAAAAGTGAATTCGCCAGGTGGGACCAAGCCAACACCCGTAAAAGGCAATCTTCCTCAAAAGCTCGCCTACGCGCGTCACTTTCTCCCGGCTTACGCTAGGCAGAGATTAATACGCCGGCTCCCGTCCGGGAAAATTCATCTCATTATCGCCGTGGCCGATCATTTCGAGCCCGCAATCATACCCGGCGACGGTTTCGCGCGTGCGCCTTACGCCGTGCAGGAATGCCGCTTGGAGCGCTGGTGCCGAGAGTATCCCAAGGTCATCGAGGGATGGCGTGACAACGATGGTCGTCCTTTAATACACACGTACTTTTATCCAGCAGAACAATACAATCATGGAATTATTGCCCGGCTTGCGAATCATTGTCATGCGGGCTGGGGCGAGATCGAAATACACCTGCATCACGGTACGCCGCTTCCCGACACAGCCGCGAATACGTTACAAACGCTGATCAGTTTTCGGGATGCATTGGCTTTCGAACATGGCGCTCTTGGTTGCGCGGATAGCGATCCTCGTCCACGGTTTGCTTTCGTACATGGAAATTTTGCGCTGGCCAACTCAGCAGGCGGGTTCGACTGCGGAGTGGATGAAGAAATGCAAATTCTCGCCGAAGCTGGTTGTTTTGCTGATTTGACATTTCCCTCCAGCCCATTCCATCCCTCACAGCCAGCAAAGATCAATTCTCTTTACGAGTGTGGCCGGCCACTCCGTGAGCCGGCAGCTCACCGTTATGGCCCGGACCTGGCGCGTGGGCGAACTCCGCAGTTCCCATTGATGGTCCAAGGTCCGCTGATGATGTCTTTCCATATCGGGCCTTCGCATCCCGCCTGGATCGAGAATGGTTCCTTCACTCCGAACAATCCTCCCAGCGTTTTGCGATTACAACTCTGGAAACAGGCCATGATCTCAGTCCAGGATCGAACAGACTGGTTATTTATCAAGTTGCATTGCCACGGTATGGACCCCAACCAAGAAGACTGTGTGATGGGGGCTTCATTCCAACGTTTTTTGCGTTCGCTAGTGGAAGGCGCGGAAGGACGCGGCGAAATTCTCCACTTCGTCTCCGCCCGGGAAATGGTCAATGTGATTTTGGCCGCTTGCGATGGTAAGGAGGGCAATCCGGGCGATTATCGAGATTATTTCTTCAAGCCTTGGAAGCGGTCTACCACGTGCGTGGCTGTGGGCGATACTTCCTCGGCAACGGACGGATAGAGCATGTGCGGAATCGCAGGGATCGCAGATGTGCTTCCGGGTGCAGTGGACCAGCACACGGTCCACCACATGTGTCAGGCGATCGTGCATCGCGGCCCCGACGACGAAGGAATCTTCGTCAAAGATGGCGTCGGACTGGGAATGCGCCGTCTGAGTATCATTGACCTTTCGGGTGGGCACCAGCCGGTTTTTAATGAAGACCGCACCATTTGGATTGTTTTCAACGGCGAGATATACAACTTTCCCGATCTTCGGCGCGAACTCATAGAGCGCGGCCATTCTTTCCGTACCCACACCGACACCGAGGTCATCGTTCATCTTTACGAAGAATACGGCTCTGATTGCGTTAAGAAGCTGCGTGGGATGTTCGCTTTTGCGCTCTATGACGAACGCAATCGTAAACTGCTTCTGGCCCGCGATCGATTAGGGATAAAGCCTCTGCACTATTCGCTGGTGAAAAGCAGGCTCTTGTTTGCTTCGGAAATCAAAGCGATTCTCGCCGTGGCTCCTGTTTTGGCGGAGGTTGATCCTCAAGGCCTGCTTCAATATTTCTACTTTGGATATGTACCCGATCCGCTGACGGCATTTTCCTCCATCAAGAAGTTGCCTCCTGGTCACATTTTGGAATACGAGCAGGGCAAGATAATGGTTCGGCCATACTGGGATTTTCCGAAGTATGGAACTCGCTCTCCCCGCAGTGAGAATGAGTGCCTGGAGCAATTGGAGCATTTGCTCGCGGAAGCGGTGAGAATCCGGTTGATTTCCGATGTGCCCTTGGGCGCACTGCTCAGCGGCGGAGCGGATTCTTCGCTGGTGGTGGCGATGATGGCGAGAGCGGCTTCCGCTCCAGTGAAAACTTTTTCAATTGGCTTCCGGCAATCCGATTTTGACGAGACTCGCTATGCGCGTAAGGTGGCAGAGCATTTTGGCACGGAGCATCACGAACTAATGCTCGAGCCCGATGTTGTGCAAACCGTTGGGACGCTGACAAGTTCGCTGGAAGAACCTTTCGGGGATTCTTCCATGCTCCCCACGTATTATGTATGTCGACTGGCGCGGCAATATGTGACCGTCGCGCTCTCGGGCGATGGAGGAGACGAAAGTTTTGCCGGGTACGACCGTTATCGCATGCATTTGCGTGACCGCTCTTTCTCTTGGATCCCTCAGTCGTGCCGGAATTTGTATCGTGATTACCTCCATAAACTCACGCCGTACTGGATGCCCAGGCGGAACTATGCGTACAGTGTCTCCCTACCTTGGTCCGAACGCTATATCGAGGGGGTTTCGTTGAAGCCATTTCAGCGCGAGATGAAGCTGCTCTCGCCGGACTTTGCCGCGCTGGGTCAAGCGGACGACCCCATGCAGATCATGCGGGATTACTTGGAATCGGCGCCCGCGGAAGAGCATTTGGACCGAGTCCTTTACCTCGACAGTAAGACATATCTTGCTGGCGATATTCTCACCAAGGTCGATCGCATGAGCATGGCGAACTCGCTTGAAGGGCGCGTTCCCCTCCTCGATCATGTGTTTCTGGAATGGGTGACAGGATTGACGTCGGAATGGAAGCTGCGCAATCGAACTCAGAAATACATTCTGCGCAAACTAGCCGAACGGGTTGGGGTTCCAAAGGAGGTTCTCCATCGGCCTAAACAGGGTTTTGCCTTGCCGCTTGTGCATTGGATGCGCCACGAATTGAAAGATTTGGTTGTCACCGCCCTAACCGAACCGCGAACCATGCAGCGCGGCTATTTCAACCCAAAGGGTGTTCGGAGTCTGCTGGATGAGCATTTTCACGGACGCCGGGACCACTCTGCTCGCATCTGGCGGTTGTTAATGCTGGAGTTGTGGCATCGCAATTTTCTCGATCCTTTGACGCTTCGGCAGATTCACCGTGAAACTTCAGCCGTAGGAGAAATCCTCTGATTCGGCCATCTACCAGCGATTTGGACCTGGCTACCAAAGAGCGTTCGACCAAGGGTGACCGGGAATGGCAATCACCTTCCGCAAAATCGCAAAATGCGAGTCTGTTTCTGATGATTGAGAGCCTGCAGACTGGCGGCAGTGAGCGCCAGTTTGTGGCCCTCAGTCGCTCGCTCGATGACAACCGATTTCAGGTCAATCTGGGCTGCATTCGAGCGAGAGGGGCTTTTCTCGAGGGACTGAGCCCAGTCACGTTCCCGCTCGGAGGCAGTTTGTACGGTTTGCAGTCGTGGAAGACGCGGCTTGGGCTGAGCCGGCATCTGCGTGGGCAGGGTATCGCAGTCGCGCATGCATTCGATTACTACTCCAACCTGACGCTCATACCTTCGGCCAGGCTTGCCCGCGTGCCAGTCGTGATTGGCAGCCAGCGCCAGCTAGGGGACCTTCTCACTCCTCTGCAGTCCCGGGCGCAAACGGCGATTTTTCGCTGGTGTGATTCGGTGGTGTGCAATTCCAGCGCTGCGGCACAACGACTGGTCGATAGTGGGCTGGACAAGAAAAAGATCACCGTAATTTGGAACGGACTCGGGCCCGAAGCTTTTGCGGCGGCCGTTCCTATGTTGCCGCAGCGTTCGGGATGGCTGCGGGTGGGTATGATCGCGCGCATGAACAGCGTGGCCAAGAATCACTTGCTGTTTCTGAGAGCAGCAGCGCAGCTGAAGAACATCGGCGCGCAAGTCGAGTTCATTCTGGCCGGAGACGGTCCTTTGCGTCCACAACTGGAGCAGGAAGCGACTGAACTCGGTTTGGGAGACCGTGTAAACTTTCTGGGCGATTGTCGCGACGTCCCATCGGTGCTGGCTTCGCTGGATTTGACAGTGCTGCCTTCGGCATCGGAAAGCCTCTCCAATGCCATTATCGAGTCCATGGCGGCTGGGGTGCCAGTTATTGCCACCGATGTCGGCGGTAACTCTGACTTGCTAGCCGAAGACCGCGGCATTCTTGTTCCACTGGGCAACGAAAGTTACCTGGCCCGTGCTATAGCGAGGCTGCTACAACAGGACGCGCTCAGGCTCCAGATGGGCCACAATTGCCGCTGTTTTGCGCAAGACAATTTCACACTGGAAAAGATGGGCCGTCAGTACTCAGCGTTATATCTCAGATTGCTGGAAGACAAGATCTGGAGATCAAAACGGCCCTCGGGGTGATGCTCAGCGGCAATCTGCATCACGGGCCTTATCTTCGGACAATACGAACTGAGCTCTTATCCGCAGGGGATTAACTCGTGAACTCGTGTATCAGCATTTTTGGTTTGGGCTACGTTGGGTCCGTTTCCGCCGCGTGCTTTTCCTCCAGGGGTTACAACGTAATTGGAGTCGATGTCAGCCGAGCGAAGGTGGAAATGTTGAATTCAGGCCGCAGCCCCATCGTGGAAGCCCGCATGGGCGAGATGGTTGCGGAGCAGTGCAAGGCCGGCCGGTTACGAGCCACCAGCAACGCAATGGAGGCTGTGCGGGAGTCGGATCTTTCTTTTGTTTGCGTGGGCACCCCCAGCTTGCGCAGTGGAAAGCTCGACCTCACTCATGTCGAGCACGTCATGGAAGAGATCGGACGAGCTCTGCGCGAGAAGAAAACTCATCACACGGTTGTTCTGCGCAGCACGGTACTGCCTGGCACTACCGATTCGGTAGTGATTCCAATTTTGGAGACCGCCAGCGGAAAATTAGCCTGCGCCGATTTCAGCGTATGCTACAACCCGGAGTTTATGCGCGAAGGCAGTGCGGTTGCTGATTTTTTCGATCCGCCCTGCACAGTACTGGGAGCGCGTGAGCCCGGCCACCTGGCTACTTTGCGAGAACTCTATGGGAATATTCCCGGCGACGTTTTCGAGGTGCAAATCGCGGTCGCAGAAATGGTGAAGTATGTAAGCAACCTTTTTCACGCCTTGAAAGTTGGGTTTGCCAATGAGATCGGCACTCTATGTCGGCACTTCGGCTTGGATACCCAGGCCGTCACCAAGATTTTTACCTCTGACAAGAAACTAAACATCTCGACCGCATACCTGCGACCCGGCTTCGCATTTGGCGGTTCGTGCTTGCCCAAAGATTTGCGCGCCATGGCCCATCGCGCTAAAGAACTCGATCTCTCGCTGCCTCTACTGGAATCGATTATGCCGAGCAACGCCGAGCACATTACTCGTGCAGTAGACAAGGTGCTGCACACCGGAAAAAAGAAAATTGCCGTACTAGGGCTGAGCTTCAAAGCTGGGACCGACGACCTGCGCGAGAGCCCTCAGGTGCAGCTAATCAAGAGACTTCTGGGAGAAGGTTGCCAGCTTCGGATTTGGGATGAGGACGTGTCTCTCGGGCGGCTGGCAGGTTCAAACCGGCAATACATCGAAGAAGTGATCCCGCACATCGGCTCCCTACTCTCCACGGATTTTCAGGCCGTGGTGTGCTCAGGGGAAGTTGTCGTGATCGGCACCAAACTCCGAAATCAACAAATGTTGTCACAATGCATTAGTGCGGAACAAATCGTGATTGATTTGGTCAATCTGGATCCCGCGGCGCGCCCGCAGTCTGCAAAGTCCTATCAGGGTATTTGTTGGTAGCCATAATCTGCTTCGTAGGAAGCTCAGATTACTCCAGCCGTTTGTTGCTCAACCGCAAGCATGTCAGCACCGGCATCTTTCCCATCGCTGGCTTTGCCCAACGCCACAGAGGCCGCTTTGCATCCTGGCCCGTCATCTTTTTTCTTGCAGAGCCGGTAGTCTCCGCCGTTGCCTTGGTGGAAGTCTCGGAACCCGGCATCATTTCCGCTCTTCACTTTCATATTGCCTTTTGGCCAACCTCCCGCGTCGCCAATAATCAGATTGTCCCTAAAAACCACGCTGGCAAAGCAGTTTTCCAAAACTGAATCAGGCGTAAGAGATCCTCGCGTGCAGTTTTCGCGGCCGCCGCCTGCTCCCCAAACTCCTCTATCATCGCCGGCTGTGAAAATACTGTTGGTGAAGGAAAAATCCTTGAGTTTTTCGGCAGTATTCTTAACCGCAAACAGTCCATGGGGAGGGAAGGCGGTAATGTGGTCGAAATGAACACTGCTTATGGGAGGAGCCGTGGAGATAACTAATGCCAGCAGTCCAAATCCCTTGTATGGCTCTCTTTCGATATCATCAAAGACCAAATCATGCAGACTATAGCGTTCGCCGGCAGAAGCTGGCGCTTTAGCCTTGCCCATAGTGTTGCCAATCCCCACTCCACCACCCACGTGGCTGATTTTGTTGTAGCGCAGGGTAACATCCGTGAGACGGCATTCAGGGCAGTGTCCTCCCTGATTGGCCGGCATGAGGACGATTGCGAATCCCGCCTGAGTAAATCCGCCCCAGTCGTTTTCCAGGATATTCCCTTCCAATAGCAACCGCTCAGCGTTCTTCAATTCAATGCAATTCTTCACGATGAAGGGATTGCCATCGGCGGCTCCTACGAAGCCAGAATGGTCCGGGTTCCAAAGCAAAGGCTTGAAGAAGTGATTATGCCGGATCTCGATGTCGGATGGCGTTGTTGACCCGCGGGCGCCACCGAACATAATCGATTCTCCTGCCGCCTCGAGGAAATTGTTCACGATTTTGTAAGGTCCTCCGGGAAGATCGCCGGTGCCCCCATTTATCGCCTGCGAATCAATGCATGACCCACTCTTTGCGATGCAGTGGAAATCAGTGAAGAAGGAGTCGACGATACCCACGTTGGTGGTTCCACTCAAATGAATTCCACCCTTGGTTTCATCTTGCGCGGTGCCATGAAGCCAGAGACGATCAAAAACTAACTGGTCCGCATTTTCTTCCGCTTCCATCAAATTGCGAAGATGCGGTCCAGGTGCGCGAGTGATTTCTAGCCCAATGAACCGATAATGGTTGGCCCCTGCCTCGAAGAGAATCGGACCCGTATCCGCTTTCCCCTCCAGCTCTAGCTTGGCCATCACATTACGGACGTACGAACAATGAAAATCCGGCCGCCCCGGAAGGGACGCAACCCCGGCGTAGCAAGGCGTCAGGATCGTATGCTCGGGGGGCAAAGCGTTATCTGGCGCGCTGGTCCGCACGATGATCCAGTGAGCATCGTCGCACGACTTCTTGGGGAAACGATACAGGCCGCGAAAGCTTGCCCCTGCCTGCAGTTCTAGAGTGTCGCCACATTTGGCATCATTAATCGCCTGCTGAAGGTCTTCGCTTTCCTTGACGATCTTAACGCTGCCCGGTGCGGGCGTGTCCGCAAGAGACGTTTTCACGTACCTGCGTGGAAGCTCCGCTGGGCCATCGAATGCCCCAACCGGGGATTGCTGAACGGCGATTCCATATGCAGCAGGCGCCGAATTGACAATTAGCAAAAGAACGGCCACGACTCCGAACAAAAAAGTCCGTCGAGGAACTACCAGTGGCGGAAGAACGGATCGAGCGAGCCGACAACCCCTAGTGGAGGACAAATCTTTCTCCGAATGAAAGGCATGCACACGCAGGGAATGAAAGCCGATGATAGCACATCGAACTCGGCGTGCTTTCCGGCGCCTGGATACTTTGGTCGAAGCTAGAGATGATAAGCGTAATAAAGCCCTTTCCAAATCTCAAGCCAGCTTGGAATTCATTTACAGACTTGCCGCGGGGGATTGTCTTTGATACTGCGAACCCCTCCTCCCCACTCAGCCTTGACTTCCTCCCCCGGCGGCCTTGCGTTCTCTCCACGCGTATTTGATCAAACACCATAATGCGCGGACGCCATCCTTCCAGCCGATCTTCTTGCCCTCCTCGTAAGTACGTCCCCAGTAACCGATGCCAACTTCATAGACCCGCAAGTTGCGTTTCGCAATCTTCATCGTGATCTCGGGCTCAAAACCGAAGCGATTTTCTTCCAAGGGAATCGACTGAATTACTTCGCGGCGAAAAACCTTGTAACACGTCTCCATATCTGACATGTTGAGGTTGGTGAACATGTTCGAGAGAAGGGTCAGAAACCAGTTCCCAACCGAGTGCCAAAAATAGAGTACGCGGTGAGGTCCTCCGCCTAGGAAACGGGAACCGTAAACTACATCAGCCTGCCCTGAAATCAGGGGCGCCAGCAGTTTGTGATAATCGCTAGGATCATATTCCAAGTCCGCATCTTGAATAACCACGTAATCGCCGGTCGCCTCCTGTATACCGCGGCGCAGCGCCGCGCCTTTTCCCATATTGCGCGGCTGCAGGAAGACCCGAATCTGCTGCCACTGCTTCTGCAAATCGAGCAAAATCTCGCGAGACCCATCACTGGACGCATCGTCTACACAAAGCAATTCTATGTCGATTTCCACAGATAGAACTCGCCTCACCACCTCTGGCAGTGTGGATCGCTCATTGTAGATGGGCATGACCACCGACAGTTTCATAGTCGAACCGTTTTACTTTAGCAGAAGCTTGATGGAACCGGAGACTTGCACATCTGAAAGCCAAGCCTGGCCAGGGGAAGCCATGCCGTGCTTTCTCGTGAAAAGTTCAGTGAATCACGATCGCGATTCTTGCGCAGCTTGGCCGCTTCGGCCGGCTTCAAGGAAAGATTAACTCGTAAACGCGATAAACTTGTCCGCTGTAGGCACAGCGAAAAACAATACCGTCAATCCTTTGCGCGCCCAGGCACCCATGGCCCAGATCAAGCGATTGACGCAACGTCCCCTGGTCAGAATACACCAGGAAACGCGGGTGCTCCTTGGCGATATACTCCGCGACGGAGATTTCGTTCTTCCGGCTGGCCAGATAAGCCCGATCGCCGAGCAGAATGGGCAGCCCCGAGGCGTCTGACACAATGTTGGATTCAACCTTGTAATCGTCAAATACCACTCTATCTTCAGGCTTCATGTGCCTGCGCAGGTAGGTTGCCACCTCTGCAATGTGGCGTGGATATCGCAGCCGCGGAGAAACGGAGGCCAGTTCATTGGCAAGTGGATTTGAATAGAAGCTGGCGCAGGCCAGCAGCAGGCAGTTTAGGCCGGCAAGGGCGACGAAACCCCGGCGTAAAAGAGCGGCATGCTGAGCCATCCACTTTTCTATAGCCCATTCGAGTCCAGCTCCTGACATGATGCAAAGCATCGTGCCCAATGTGATCGTGTAACGAGCTAGGGCCAGCAAACCGCCGGTCGCGATTTCGTAGCCCTCGACTGCGGCAAAAAGCAGAGTTGCTCCCGCCAGTACAAAAGTCTCTGCCGAGAAAAGTGACAGCGAGGAAAATTCCCCGGCAAGCCCGGCAAGAACAGCGGGCGCAGAGACGCTTGCCAGAATCGCCAGCGGCATGACGGCAAACTGATGCGCAACGGAAACTGTTTTCAGGCTCTCCAGAACGCGCAAGCGATTCTGATGGACTAGATACATAGGATCACCAAAGAAATGGCGGCAGTATGCCATCATGAAGGCTGGCCAGAGTCCGGCAGCAAGAACCCAACCGCCGAACGGGACAACCTCCACGCCTTGGCGGCGCAGACTCACCATCCATGCGAATCCCGCTGTGACCGCGATAGCGGCACAGAATACCCACGCTTCAAAGCGGATCGATTCGGAAATAGAAAACAGCAGTCCTGACAGGAATAGACGCCGGATTTGGTTGCTCCGAGCTTGGAGGCTCGACAAGAAGAGGTAGGTTCCGGCCAGCAGGAAGAATAAATACGGAACCTCGGCTGAAGAAGTTGTACTGTAACCAATGTGTAAACTGTAGAGCGTGAAAATGGCTAGTGACAGCAGTGCGCAAGAAGGCCCATAGCAAAGCCGGGCAATCCGCCAAACGACATATAGGGATGCGATTCCGCAAACTAAGCTCAGCAGCCGACCTGCCCAAAGTACATTGTGAACCACAAGCGAAACCAACCCTATCAGCCAGAAGTGGCCTGGGGGATAGGTGCCAAAGACAAACTTCGCGCTGGGGTGAGACAACCATGCCGCCGCAGCGCTCACATGAGCGCCGGCATCGCCACCGGCATTGTCGGATAAACATAAGAACAAGACCCGAAGCAAGGCCCCGGCACAGAGCCACGCAACCACTAGGCGCCACTCAGAAGCGGAGACACGATCGTATCGAGAGAGAGACACAGAAGAGCTGGTTTGCGGAGGGGTAATCTGATCCATAATCTGGCCAGCACGATCGACTCAATGCGACGCCATAGGGTACGCAACGGGAATTTCTTTCTTCTCCTCTTTCCCGGAAACGGAACGCCTGGCGGCGTTCGGGCAAGTGGAGACGAGACGAAATGAAAGAAACCACAGCTTCCGAGGCACTCAGCAATCTACCGAGCTAGCCGCTGTCCCTGTCTGGGGATGATAAAACGTCGGGCGCAATCTCGCAAGTGGAGCCTCCTGGAAGGGTTAGTCCACTATTGAGGACTGATTCAACTCCTGATTGAATACACTTGATGAACGCCAGTTTTTGCACGTCTTGCTCATTTGCGACCGGCGATGAGTATTTAATTCACTTCACTACTCGACATCCGCGATGATGGCGTTGAGGCCCGCAATGTCGGCCCCGGGGTCGGAGCCGCCTGTCCCACGACCTATATACGGACTGGTGGGACTCAATGCGAACTTGCCCGCGCCGTAGTCAACAAAACCCACGCCATCCACTGAGTTGACGAACATTTGTCCGGAGGGCCACTGGTTGGCTGAAAATTTTGCAAGACCTCCTACGAACAGGTTTCCGGTAAAGACATATCCCTGGAAACAGGTTTGAATCGATAGAAGTGGATTATCAGAGGCGGCGCAGTTAGTAGGGCCCCCACCTGCCGACACGACTGGGAAAAGCGGAGATGTAACCAGGTTATTGGCGAAAACAAATCCTGGCATCTGCGACACCGCATCCAGAATTGAAAGGATGTGGCTGGCTGGATCGGGGAACGCCGTATTGTGCTGGATCCACACATTGTTCAGCACTTCGGTTGTGGACCTGCTGCTCAGCAGCACAAAGAGTCCATAACCGTCATACTTGACCTTGTCAACATTCTCGAGCAGGTCGTCATGAATGCTGTAACGTTCACCTCCGGAGGCATATCCCCCAGTCTTGCCTTCGCCGTTTCCAATATTGAATCCGCCGCCAACATCACTGATCATGTTGTAGCGAATGGTGACGTCAGTCACTTTGCAAGGGAGGCAGCCGCCGTTTTGGGTTGCGGGGGTGAGAACTACGGAGAAGCCGTGCTGGGTAAAACCTCCCCAGACATTTTCCAGGATGTTGCCCTCAAGCAGTATGCGCTGGCCGTTTTTCAATTCGAAATTGTTTTTTACGATGAATGGATTTCCCGTATATCCGCCCACGAAACCCGGCGCCCCCGGTTGCCAGAGCAGGGGTTTGAACATATGGTTGTAGCGGATCTCAATGTCGGCCGGGGTTGTGGTGCCTGGCCCCCCCCCGAGCATGATCGACTCGCCCGACGCTTCGAGGAAGTTGTCATCTATCTTGTACGGCCCACCAGGTAAGGTTCCGTCCCCGCCACTGATGGCCTGAGAATCAACGCAAGTTCCGTGAATTGAGATGCAGTGGAAATCTGAAAAATAGGAATCGATAATTGCCGCGTTGGTGATGCCGCTCAAATGAACTCCACCCTTGGTCTCATCGGTGGCTGTGCCGTGCATCCAAACGCGGTCGAAGATGATTTTGTCTGCTGCTTCTTCCGCTGACACCAGGTTCCAAATGTGAACCGTGGGTAATGCACGAGTGATTTCAAGCCCGATAAATCGATAGTGATTTGCTCCCGGGAGCAGCAGGAAAGGTCCAGGAATGCCGGGCTCTGTGTAAAGAATTTGTGCCAGGACATTTTTCAACGCCGGGCAAGTAAACGCGGGCCGTCCGGGCAGTGAGGCCGTACCCGCATAACAGGGATTGATGCGAGTACCTTCGGCGGGAAGAGCACTGTCAGGCGAACTCGTACGAACGATAATCCAATGCTGATCGTCGCAGGATTTAGCGGGCAGGTCGAATCGTCCCGAAAACACAGCACCAGCCTGCAATTGAATGGTGTCACCACAGTTGGCATTGTTCAGTGCCGATTGCAGGTTCCCGCCAGCGTTCACGGAAATGGTTGCGCCGGGAGCCGGTGTATTCGCTAAGCTCGTTTGCAAGTAAACCAGCGGCAACTGGGCTGGTCCATCATAGCCGCTGTAATTCATGGAATTTGCCGTCACCTGAAGGCTCGTCGACGCGGTTATGCCGTGACCGGCCGTATCCGTAACCTTCAATGTCAAGTAAGAGCTGCC
>JASHQM010000116.1 GCA_030039165.1 Candidatus Sulfotelmatobacter sp.
TGCCAAGAATGCCCTCCTCCCAATTGATGAGCGTTCCGTAGCAGTCGAAGGTAAGGATTTCAAAGCGCGTGAAGTCAAGCATGGGGCCCGTTATTCGAGTGTAGAAGCTCGTTATGACTTTAGTCCCGGCAACAGAGGCGCTTCTTCCTGCGGATCGCTCTCCGCCTCGGGTTCGACCGGAGCCTCATCCGCGGAAATCCGCTCATTCGCAGTCGCCTGATTTCCCGGCGAGCCGGGTTTCGGAGCAAGAAATTTGGCGCTGTTCAGCAGAGGCCGTCCGAGGGAAGCGTTGTAGCTGGTCCAGGGGCTTTCCATATCGGCCTCGCGCTCGAAGTGAGCGCGCATGGCCTCCATCTTCGAGTCGAGATCGTCAAGGTAGTGCAGCATGAGCGCTTCCGCGAACATGGGCAGTTTGGGAGAGCCGAATTCGTATTCCCCATGGTGGCTGATGATGAGATGCTCGACCAGAGTCTTGAGCTCCTCGGGAAAGCCGGGCACGAGCGCAATTTTTTCCTGCAACATTTCCAGCTCGATGACCATGTGGCCGAGCAGCTGGCCGCGCGTGGTATAGGAGAACGATCGGTTGTAAGTAAGCTCGTGAATCTTGCCGATATCGTGCAGGAACACGCCGGTGAGCAGCAGGTCGCGATTGACCTGGGGGTAATTCCGGCACATGAGGTCGCAGGATCGAAAAAGCGAAACGACATGATCAAGCAGGCCGCCGATGTAGGCGTGGTGCAGGCTTTTGGCGGCGGGCGCGTTGCGGTAAGCGGCGGCAATCTGCGCATCGGACATGAACGCCTGTACCAGCGCACGGAGGTGCGGATTCTGGATGGACGCAACAAAATCTGTCAGCGCTTGCCAGAGCTCGTCTATGTTTTTCGTGGTTTTAGGAAGATAGTCGGAATATTCGATTTCCGTCTCGCCCAGCTTGCGCAACTTATGAATGGTGATCTGGAAGCGGTTCTTGTACCTGTTGAGCAGGCCTTTGATCTTGAGGAAGTCGTCCTGGTCGAAGGCGTTAAGCACGTCATCGACGTTATCCCACATCTTGGCTTCGAGTTGCCCGCTGCGGTCGCCGAGGATCAGCGCAAGATAGGGCTCTCCGGTTTTTTTGGGTTTTATTTGCTTACTGACCACGACAAAGGTGGACGTGATGACCTTGTTCTCGTGGCGGATACAGTCACAGATGTAGAACTCTTTCATGCTGGGGAACAGTGTAAATCAGAATGCGCCTGCGCAGGCAGAGGCTTCTCAGACAGAACCCTTTACACGATGCCGAGTTTCTTCTTTTTCTTCTTCAGTTTTTTGCTGTCACTGGGTTTGGGAGTCGAGACCTCAATCGGCTGGGTTTCACCGGGGCTCTCGCCGGTATCAACGTAGCCGTCGGCGAGTTTGATGTAGGCTTCATCACGTAATTTGGTGAGGTAAGCACGCAGCGCGGGCTGGAGTTTCTGGTAGTAAAGCGCGTCTTGCACTCGGGTTTCGACGTCTTTCAGCGGCGGAATGCCGGCCACTTGATGGCTGGTGACCTTGAGGATAACGAATCCCTGCTTGGTGCGAATCACTTCGGTGACCGCGCCGGCTTTCATGGCGAAGGTGCGGTCTTCGAGTTCTTTGGCGAGCGTCCCGCGCTTGAAGTTGCCCAAATCGCCGCCCTGGGCGGCGGAGGGTCCATCGGAATATTTCTTGGCAATGTCCTCAAAGCTGGCGCCGGCGCGGATCTGTTTGAGCAAATCGTTAGCTTTGGCCTCGGCTGCCGCCAGGGCTGCGGCTTGCTTAGCAGCTTCGCTGTTCGCGTCTTGACCTTTGGCGTCGGAAGAGCCGTCCGTACCCGTCGCTTCTGTTTTCGGGGATGCAGCAACCGCTGGCTTCTGGGGGGCAATGAGAATTTCACTCAGCTTGATCGATTCGGGCTGTTCCAGCTCGTTCTTGTGTTCATCGTAGAACTGCTGCTCTTCCTCTTTGCTCATGGTGAGGTGCGAGCCGACTTCTTCGCCGATCACCTTCTGAGTAATGATCTGGTTGCGCATGTTTTGCTTGAAATCTTCGTAGGAGATGCCCTGGGCGGTAGCGGCCTTTTCCAGGTCCTCCATGGTGTCGAGCTTCATGTCTTTACGCATCTGGTCGAGGCGCTTGATCAATTCGGTATCGCCGGTGATGCCCAAATCTTTGCCCTTTTCGAGCAGAAGCTGCTGATCGATCAGGTCGCGCAGCACGTCTTTTTCGCGCTCGGCGAAGAGCTTATCGGCGTTGGCGGCGTCCTGCTGCTTGACCTCATCCCGCAGCTGGTCTTTGCTGCGCTCGAATTCCGAGCGGGTGATGATCTGACTGTTCACGCGGGCGATAATTTCTTCGATCACGCTCTGGCCGGCGGCCAACGCTGGCAAGCAGGTTGCGGCAAGGAAAAGGGAAATCAGCTTCTTCATAGAAATTATTGGGCAAGCCGCCACGCTGCGTCTTGGGTTGCTCGATGGCAGGCGAAAACCTTGGCAACATTTTACTATGATCGGTAAGCCAGCTTCAGCGCCTGGGCCAAATTTTCCGGGTAACTCACAATGCGTGAATTCAAGATTTTTCAGGCCGAAACTCTGGCTCACATCGCCGGGGCTCGCGATCTGTTTCTCGAATACGCGAAGACACTGGGCTTCGACCTCTGCTTTCAGAACTTCGACAACGAGTTGGCCACGCTGCCGGGTGACTACTCGCCTCCACGAGGCCGCTTGTTGATTGCCGAATGTGAGGGCGCACTTGTTGGATGTGTGGCGCTTCGCCCGCGAGAGCCCGGCATCTGCGAAATGAAACGGTTGTACCTGCGCCCGGCGTTTCGCGGCAAGGGCCTGGGACGCATTCTTGCCGAGCGCATTATCTCCGAAGCACGCCAGATCGGCTACCAGCACATGCGCCTTGACACGGTCGCGCCGGTGATGAAAGATGCGCTTGCCATGTATCGCAAGCTGGGATTCAAAGAAATCGCACCCTATTGCGAGAATCCGATGGCGGGTGCGATATATATGGAGTTAAGACTCTGAAGCCAACTCGGGTCATGAGGAACCTATGAAGCGACTCGGATTTCTTCTGCTGACAAGCTGTTTTGCGATCGCCCTTGCTGCCGAGAATGCCAGAGCCGCTGCGGGCCGGACTGACCCTCAAGGCACTGGTAATGCCACAGGCTCCCAACAGCCGTCCAAAACATTCGCTGTGGGCGAAAACGCTGTCGAGTATCCCAGCGGCGACGAGATGGTCCAGGGTGTACTTTACGTTCCCGCGGGCAAAGGCCCGTTTCCTTCGATCATCGTCATTCACGAGTGGTGGGGGCTGAACGACTGGGTGAAAGAACAAGCATCGAAACTTTCCGATCAGGGTTACGCCGCACTCGCGATCGATCTCTATCGCGGCAGGGTTGCGACGACTCCCGAGCAGGCCCATGAGATCATGCGCGGGGTGCCGGAAGACCGCGCCAAGCGAGACTTGCGAGCGGCGTTCGACTTCCTGCGATCGCAAGCGAATGTGAAAAAGGATCGCATCGGCGCTATCGGTTGGTGCATGGGTGGAGGCTATTCGCTCGACATGGCGCTGGAAGAGCCCACGCTGGCCGCTGACGTAATCAACTACGGCCATCTTGCAACCGACACGCAGGCGTTACAGAAAATTCAGGCTCCGATTCTCGGATTGTTCGGCGCGCAGGATCAGGGCATCACTCCAGACGACGTGCACAAGTTCGAAGCTAGCATGAAGCAAGTGGGAAAGAAGATTGACATCAAGATTTACGACGATGCGGGCCATGCCTTTGAGAATCCGAACAACAAGAACGGTTATCGCTCTGCGGATGCGGCCGACGCTTGGCAACGCACGGTTGATTTCTTTGCTGCGAATTTGAAGAAATGAAATTTTCGAGGTTTTGAGCCTGAGCGGTTTGGAGGTTTCGCGAATCATTGGAAACGGCGAAACCTTTGAACCGCTGCAACCTCGTTCCAGCAGCCGGTTTCAACGAACGTTTGCGACCCAGCGATTTATTTCACAACGTCTAAGTATTCAAAGCGGCGCTCTGCACCTCCGTCCGGATTGCACCAGTTTTGTCATAGCACCAATTTCCACTTGCCAGAAATTACCGATCTGGTTACTATGACCCATCCTGCCATGCTCCCCACAATCAACATCGGCGAGACCATCAGAAACTATCGGCTGCAAAAAGGGATGTCCCAGGGGGATATCGAAAAACGCACCGGCTTGCTGCGCTGCTACCTGTCGCGCGTGGAAAACGGGCACACCATCCCTTCGCTCGACACGCTCTCGAAAATTGCGGGTGCGATGGACATCGCGCTTTCGCAATTTTTTTCCGACTCCGGGCCCGGTAACGGGTCCAAGGGCTTGCCTCAACTCTCGGAAGATGAAGTGCGCTTCCTCAGCCAGATTCGCCGCTACGCCAGCAATCTCAACGACAGCGACCGTAAGCTGGTGCTGGCGATGGTGAAAAAGATGGCGGCGAATTCGAGGTAGGGCAAGCGGCTTTGAGCTTGTCGGTTCTCCCCAGATTGCCCATCGCTCACTGCTTGCCACTCGTCCTTGAATTACCTTCGTACTATCCCCTTCGGTGACCGCCGGGTACCTCGCCCGCAGCTTTGCCCGTCGCTACACTCTTGACTGGAGATCTCTGTGACCGCCGATGAAGAATTAACTGTACTCGAAACTCAGCTGCGCAGGCTGAAGATTGAGTACGAGGTGTATTTCAGCAATCCCACCAAAAAGCCTCCCACCGACATTGAGTGGAAGGTGCTGTCGCTGCTGCGTAAGTTTTCCGACGGCGGGCGCATGAACTTCTCCCAGCGCTTCCGCTACAACGAAATGGCGCAGCGCTACGCCATCTACAGCGACCTGTGGCGCAAGAAGTCGCGCATTCGCGAGGAAGGCTACAGGCGTCCGCAGGATGCCATTCTCTCGATTCAGGGAGTGCGCGCTTCGGAAGAGAAACCCAAGACACCACACCCGGTGTATGGCGTGAGCAAAGCTGCGGCTGCGGCAGCATCAGAATCTGCCGCGACTTCTCAGCCTTTCACCATGCACGAGAACGAGGCTGGCCGGGAACAACTGGAGCGCCTGTACAACACTCTGGTCGCCGCCAAGAAGAAAGCAGGAGAGAACGTTTCTGGGAGCCTTGAATCTTTCTCAAGCTTTGTCCAAAAGAAGACCGAGCAGATTCGCAAACAGTATGCCTGCCAGGACGTCGAGTTCTCCGTAGAGGTGGCGGAGGGGCAGGTTAAGTTGAAGGCGAAGGCAAAGACGTAGTCAACCCGCAGCACTCCGTCAATCGGTAACGGGCTACGAACCATCGAGAGCGGAAAGGGCAGCCTTAGTGATATCGGGTACTGATGTCCTCACGCTGATTGGATTGCTTATCTGTGCGTTCAGCCTCATCGCGCCCGATGCCGTGGCGAACTATTCCAGGGAGCGATGGCTACAAATAGACTTTTCTGGTTGGTACTGGCGGAGGCATAAATGGATAGCCGCGTTGGCGATGAAGCCGTGGTATCCGATTTTCATACGCCTCTACGGGTTATTCGGTTTAGCTTTCCTGCTGATCTATCTGGTTTTTTTCCGATTCTCAAGGTAGCCCACCGTCTTCGCCGTTCGCTACGGCACTACCTCCCATGCGAGGGATCCGCGGACGTCGCCGTATTCACATCGATATACAGTTGTTCCGGCTTTTCAGTTCCAGGAGCATAGCAGTTTCCATCGCGACTGTAATTCGTGCACTGCGCAGCGACGTCTTTGCGCCGTGGTGATTGGGCAAACTGCCAGACCTCGGCAAAACTCACGCCACTCTGCGCGAGACTCGGCGGATGCGCAGGAAACACGCAGCCGGGCGCGGGCGGACAAGCGTCGTTGATCGCCCAGTACGTGATCCGGCGAGAGCCGGCATGGGCCCGAATATCCTCCGCAGTTACGATATTGCCGTCCTCCGCCGAGGGAATGGCGGAGCAATAAATGCCGGCCCGAAATCCCGCTGCTGTGACGCCATCCACCCAGGCGTAGATGTAAGCCTTCTGCCCGGGCAACATGCGGCCGCCCTGCTCCTGGTCGAGGAAAATGATGGTGCGTGCAGGGAAGCCTTCGCGGCGCGCGGCAGCGGTAGCGGCTTCGGCGTCGCTTTTGCCAAGCCTAGCCGCATGCTCAGTAGATTTCAGTTCAGCGTAAAGCCGTCCATTGAAGAGCACCAGAAAACCGAATCCGGCGGATTCGAGCGCCGCGCGATGACCACTCCAGGTGTTCTTCTTTTCTCCGGGAGGATTGTTGAGCCAGTAGCCCGCGTAAGAAAAAGTGCGGTGCAGCGTTTTCAGATTGGCGTCGCCCGGGTAATCGTTGCGGTCGAAGCCAAGATAGAAAGTGCTCTGAGCCATCAAGGTTGAGCAAATGAGAAGAAAAACTGCGACAAGCGGACGCAATGCCATGGCTCAATCTTAATTTGTTCCACAAAGCTGGCGTCATTCTCCTCAGGTACAATCCAGCTTCGGCCAACCATGCGCAAAGCAGCTTTGCTCTTCAATCCCGATTCCGGGGGGCGCCGTGCCCGGCGACGCGCGCAGCTCGAGTCGGTGCTGGCTTTGCTTCGCGCCGCGAATATCGAGGCTGAACTCCTCCTTACTGAGTCGGCTTCTCATGGGGCCCAAGAAGCCCAGCAAGCCATTCGCGATGGTTGCGATACCATTTTTGCCTGTGGTGGAGACGGCACCATCCACAACATCGCGCAGGTCCTGGCCAATACTAACGTGGCTCTGGCGGTTTTGCCCATGGGAACGGCCAATGCGCTGGCTCACGATCTTGGCCTTCCTAGAAAAGTTCTTGCGGCTGCCAAAGCGGCTATTAGCGGCACGCCGCGGCGCTTCGCGGCAGGGCGCATCCGCTTTCTCGATCTTGCGGGAAAGCCTGCCGAACGATTTTTTGTGGTAGCTGCGGGTGCGGGAGTGGATGCGCATCTCTTCTACAAGCTTTACACCGCGCACAAACAGCGCCTGGGAATGGCAGCTTATTACCGGCAAGCGTGGCAGCTGTGGTTCAGCCATCGCATGACGCGCTTCCAGATTGATTTTGCCGAGAGCGGATCGGGGCAGGCGCGCCGGATGGAAGTTACCGAACTGTTGGCGGTGCGCATTCGCAACTTTGGCGGCGTGCTACGCGAGCTGGCTCCGGGAGCTTCGCTCGAGCGCAACGATATGCGGCTGGTTTGCTGTGCGACCGGGAGCCGCATGGCGTATTTGGCTTACGTAGCGCGCGGATGCTTCGGGGCGAACTGGAAAATTTCCGGGATCGATCTGGCGCACAGCGAGAGAGTTTCGTGCAGCTATCCGCCGGGCTCAGCCTCTGGAACGGCAAGCGCGCCGACGCCCAAGGTTTACCTTGAAGCGGATGGTGAGTTGCTCGGCAGCTTGCCGGCAGAAATCAGCATTGTGCCGGACGCGTTGACGGTGATCGCAGGGCGGCGGTGATCGCCTGAGACAGTCGTGTGAGAATAGACTTTGGAACCAATCACCCACTTTTTGACCGGTGCGTGCATGGGACGCGCCGGGTTAAACCGCAAGACGGCGCTGGCTACGGCCACGCTCACCCTCGCTGCCGAGTTCCCCGATCTCGACGTGCTCAGCCGCTTTGGAGGCCCGGCATTCGGCTTTGCGCACCATCGCGGCTTCACCCATTCGTTTCTGGGAGTTCCAATCGACGCCGCCGTCGTGCTGGGATTCGTTTATCTGATCTGGCGATTGCGCGGTCGAAAAGTGAAAGATCCCAACCTGCCGCCGCGCTGGGGAATGCTTTTTATCTATGGCTGCCTCGCCGGCGTGAGTCATATCCTGCTCGATTTCACCAACAATTATGGCGTGCGGCCGTTCTGGCCGTTTTCAGAAAAGTGGTACTCGTGGGACATCGTTTTTATTTTTGAGCCGGTGCTGTTCGCCATGTTGCTTTTGGGCTTGATCGTTCCGCCGCTGTTTTCTCTAGTTGACCGCGAGATTGGCGCGCGGCCGCGCAAGCCACGGGGGCGAGCTGGCGCGACCCTCGCACTGCTGGGAATGATTGTCCTGTGGGGAGTTCGCGACTACGAACACCGGAGTGCGGTCAACGCGCTCGGTGCACGCACGTATCGTGGAGCTGAGCCGCTGCGCGCCTCTGCCTATCCAGCAATGATCAATCCCTTTGAATGGTATGGTGTGGTCGAAACCCCGGCGTTCTTTGCGCTAGCGCCGGTCGACTCAACCGGACCCGAGGTCGATCCCGCGAACAATCTCGAGATTCGATACAAGCCGGAGGAAACTCCAGTCACGCTCGCCGCGAAAAAATCTTATCTTGGCTCCGTGTTTCTCGATTGGGCGCAGTATCCGATCACCGAAACCGAAGAGCTTCAGGAAGGCGGGTACATCGTTTATTTTGAGGACCTGCGGTTTGCCGGCCTACCCAGATTATTCGGCCGCCGTAGCCGCCGCGGCCCACTCAGCGCAGGGGTAAAGCTTGACGGGAATTTACATGTAGTGGGAGACGTTTATGGCACCGAAAGCCACCAGATTTTCTACCCGGAGCCGCATTAGTGGTCAGCAGTCCGATCGAGCGCCTAGTCGACCACCGGTTTGAGCCCACCCGCCGCTTCCACTCTTGACGTACTCGCCCTGCCGCGCCCAGAATGATGATTCAGTGGCGAGGTGCTCATGCTGCCTTATATTTTCGTTCTGCTTGCCGTCGCTGTCCGCTTCCTGCCGTTTGTGCGGCTATTGAACGTTCTGCCCCACGCATGGCACTTCACGCCGCTGGCGGCTTCGCTGTTATTTTTCGGGGCGCGCGGCTCAAAGCGCCAGATGTGGATTCCCCTCGTTCTGCTGGCCGCGACTGACGTCATTCTCACCAAATTCATTTACGCATATGCCTTTACATGGGACCAGCTCGTCACCTGGGCCTGGTATGCGGCGATTCTATGGCTTGGAACCGGCCTGCGGAAAAAATCCGGCCCGGTGCGCGTAATCGGCGCGGCGCTCGCCAGCTCGGTTTCGTTTTTCCTGATTAGCAACTTCGCGGCGTGGGCGGCGTACACGGACATGTATCCGCGCAGTTTCAAAGGAGTAATGATGTCCTATGGGGCTGGACTGCCGTTCTTCCGCGGCACGGTGGAAAGCGATTTGTTCTTCTCGATCGCCTTCTTCGGAACTCCGGTATTCCTGGCGGCGCTCTCGCGCTGGGCGCAGAAAACCAGCGGCGACCATATCGCAGCCGCTTGAGCTTACGCGTGCGTCCGAGCCTTATGCTTCCGGCTTCGGCGCATTAGCAGCCAAACGAATATTCCGCCGGCAGCCGCTCCGATTATCCAGGAAAGATGCTGGCGGAGTATCCCACCCAGTAGTCCCACGATGCGCGGGCCGAACCACAGGACCAGAACTGAAAGCACTAAAAAGCGCACGAAGCGTCCGGCAAAGATGGCGGCCACAAAATCGCGAAAGCGCATTTCGAAGACAGCAGCGCCCAGCACGAAGATTTTAAAGGGCGTGGGCGGTGGCAACATGGCGGGAAACATCAGCGCCCAGAACTCGTGCTGCTCAAATGAGCGATGAATGCGCAGAAAACGCTCTTCCGGAATGCGCTTGCGCAGCAAGGCTTCGCCTCCGGCGTAACCGATCAGATAAAGCGGCACGCTGCCCAAAACCGAGCCCAGCGACGCCATGACCACGTAGAAAAGCATCCGTCTGCGGTCCTGGTAAACATAGGCCGCGACGATGGCATCGACCGGCATGCCCAGCAGCGCCGAATCCGCAAAGGCGATCGCGAACGGCCCCCAGATTCCCAGGACTTGCAACAGCCCCCAGACCCATGCGGTGTATCTCGCCAGGATGTGGCCGATGGTCTTCAAAGCAGAAACTCAGTCTACGCGAAGTCCTGGTAGTGGTTCACGCGGCGTCATCCTGAGCGCAGCCGTTTTTCTGGCGAAGCGAAAATCTCGGGCGGATGTGTGGATTTGGCGCCCCACGCAAGATTCCTCGCCCCGATGGTGAAAGCACGGGGCTGCGGAATGACGCCATCCGGAGAGTGCCTGTCCTGTGGTAGTGAACAATTCCGTATTGAATTAGCCCACTACCCCTGTTTGACTTCCGCTACCGGCCGGGGTAGCGTATTAAAAGGTAGTAGTGTGCATGGAGGTCCGCAATGCTTGACGGCTTGTTTCAACCAACGCATCTGATCATCATTTTTGCGATTGCCTTGCTGGTGTTCGGCCCGAAGAAGCTGCCCGAACTGGGCAAGGGGCTGGGGGAAGGGATTCGAGCACTGAAAGAAGGGATGAAGGATAACCCTCCGACACCGGGTGATCAGAACAAAACTGCCGAGTCGAAGGACGTGAAGAGCTGATCGCGGCTGCCGCGCTGCCGGCGAACGCCTTCGATCCGGCTGCAGGCCTGTCCACATTCGTTTCCCTTCGGATACAATCCTAGGTTCCCCATATAGCTGAAAACATCTCTCTGGAAGCTGGAGGTAGGTTGTGTTGCGTAAAGTCGAGTGGAGTGTCCTCATTTTGTTTTTCGCAGTTGCGGTATTTGCGCGCGCCGATGAAATCACTCTGAAAAATGGCGATCACTTTACCGGCAAGATCGTAAAGTCGGACGGCAAAACCCTCGTGCTGCATACGGAGTCGGCCGGGGATGTCATGATCGGTTTAAGCGCGATCACACACATCACCACCGATCAGCAGCTGCACCTCTTTACCAAGGACAAGAAAACGGTCACGGGCAGGGTTACGGCGACGGACGGGACATTTGAGGTGGCAACCGCCAGTGGCGTGGTGACGGTTGCGGTCTCGAACATCACGACGATCCGCAACGATGCCGAGGAGACGGCGTACGAAAAGTCGCTGAATCCGGGTCTGTGGCACGGCTGGAACGGCGGAGGCAGCGTGGGCTTCTCGCTAGCCCAGGGCAACAGTGAAACTGAAAACCTGGCGCTGGCGTTCAACTTGGCGCATCCGACGGAAAAAGATAAAATCAGCATTTATCTGAGTTCTGTCTACACAAATAATGCGCTGGTGTCGCCCAGCGTAGTGGCAAATCTGGTGCAGGCCGGCGCGGAGTACGACTACAACCTGAATCCACGTTGGTTTCTCAATGCGCAGGCGCAGTTCATCAGCAATGCCCTGCAAGACCTGGATTTGCGCCAGATTTACGGCGGAGGCGTCGGCGAGCACGCGATCAAGTCCGCCAATGCGACGCTCGACGTTATCGGCGGCTTGAACTATACGCACGAAACCTATTCCGATGGACCGCCAGTGACGCCTCCGACAGTGCCGCCCACGTTAACTTCTTATGGCATCACGAATCGCTTCATGGCTTTGACCATCGAGGACGATTTCATGCTCAAGGCCGGCAAGAGCACGGTCATCACCCAGAAACTCGATTTCTATCCCAACTTGACCGACACAGGCGAATACCAGATGACATTTCTGGCGGGAACGGTGACGAAATTGGGCAAGTGGCTGGGATGGCAGAATCAGTTGAGCGATATTTATGTCTCGAACCCCCCGGCGGGTACAAAGAAAAACGATGTCATTTTAACCACGGGATTGAACTTCTCATTCAATCACTGAGGCCGTCAGGAGTTTGGGAGGCCTCCAATTTCCGGCAGTAGTGAGGGCAGACTTCCGTAATTCCCATGGCGTCATTCTGAGGCCCCGCGCTTTTTGCGAGGTTGGGAGGTCCCCCTGCGACGATAGCTTCCTGCGTCAAAGATGAATGGTCACGTTCTGCACCACACGGCTGATGGCCCCGCTAGGACTGGGGCAATCGGGCTTGAGGCCGCGGCTTAACGAAAAAAATAGCCCGAGCAATTGCCCGAGTATTACATCAACGGGCGGCCGGTAATCGTCTGGAATCGAAAACGAATGCGGAAGTACCCGTTCGGCATGGCCCATTGGAAGCGAGTGCGCATCCGCAGTTACAACTACACGCTCTTTGACCAGCCGCTTCCGTCCGATTTCTTCTAGCAAGTCCAGCTCGTATTGAAGGATCCTCTCGTCGGTCGACAGAAAGGCAACGAACAGAGTTTTCTGGTCGAGAGCTGCCATTGGGCCGTGACGCAAGCCCAGAGACGACTCCGACATGGTGCGAACCCGGCCGGCCGTGAGTTCGAGCACCTTCAGCGCAGACTCGGTAGCGACGGCCCGCAGAGCTCCTGAGCCGACGAAGCAGACGCTGGCAAAATCCTCTTGCGCTAACTCTTCGGCGCAGCTTGCCGCCGGAGCCAGAAAATCCGCGCCGGCTTGCACCAACTGCCGAAGAGTTTCCTGATAGCCATCAGAAGCTTCAATGTGAGCCAGGCAGTGCCCAAACACCACCATGTTGGAAAACGAACTGGTCATGGCGAGGCCGCGGTCTTGAACCGCATCCGGCAGCGCGATGGCAAGCGCCTGCTTGCGTCCGGCGGTCAGGTGGAGCATTTTCGAGCGCTGGTTGCAGCTCACAATCAGGTGATAAATGCAGGGATGGTTCCTCAGCGCCTGTTCGATTACGGCTACGCCTTCTGGGCTTTCGCCCGAGCGGGAAAACGAGATCCAAAGGTAGGGACGCCCCGGCACCAGCCAGTCGTTGGTGCTGGTCAGAAGATCGGTGCTGGGTACGGGCATCACCTCGCTTTGCCAGCGACGGCGCAACAACGAAGCCAACGATCGCCCCACGTAATCGGAGGTGCCCGCGCCGACAAGCAAAACCGCCGGGCGGTGTGCCGGATCTGAACCGACGCCTGCTGACTTCAGGAAATGCAGAAGTTCCGCCTGGCGTTCGCGGAAGAGATCATAGGTAGCGCGCCAGGTTTGAGGTTGCTGGGCGACTTCTGCGGGCGTGTGCTCGAGACCATGCGCCTGCTTTTCTTCTTCCGCTAGTGCGAGCAAGGCGGTGAGAGGATCCATGATAGCGGCAACCGGAAATCGGAATGAAACGAAAACAATACTAACAAATAGCAATAAAGAATGAAAATCGGGAGCACCCGGCAGCCTGGCACAGTTGCAGAAAATTTCAGCATCGGCAACTTACGCATCCCGGAACGACATGCGACAGCGATTTTTTCTTGCGCTCACAGGCAGGTTTCGGCTTAATATTGCGCGAATGGCCAAGAAGACCAATATGAGTGATTCGTCCTTGTGGATCATCACCATCATTCTGGTGGTGATTGCCGCTTGGACGTATTTCAAGCACTAAAGAGTAAGGGTTTCGCAGGCAGAGCTTCCAGCCCGCTTCGTCTCTTGTCGCTTTGGCGCAGTCGCGCGCGTTTGAGCCGCGCGCGGATGTACCCTGCCGATTTTTCTTAGCGCAATCCTCCACCAGATACAGTTGGGTCAGCGTGTTGCCGAAGGAATAGGCATAGTACCTGCGCGGACGGAAGGTTCGTATTCGGGTTCTCGGATGCTGTCGCGTTATCCCGTGGATGCTCAGGAAGCGCCCCGGCCGGTTCCTGGCATTCATCCCGACGAGACAATCTTTTCTGTGTCGCCAGACGGGCGCTCGGCTCTGGTTGGGTGCTCGGCAGCTATCCGGCGGATGTGATGCGCGTGGACCTGGCTACTGGCCGGCGTGAGTTGTTCAAGAAAATCGGGCCACCCGACACCGCGGGGATGGCCGTGTACCCAAGCGGTATTCACTCCCGGCGCGCGAAGAAGTATGACGAGACGAATAGCATCTGGCAGGCTCGCGTGAACCGCAGTTGGCGATTCTACTTCGTAATCCGCGCCGACGAGTACGTTATCCTGTCGATAATTCCCCACCCAAAATAGGCAAGAAACTCCGCCGCTACTCCCACCGCTTGAACAGCAGGGCGCCGTTGGTTCCTCCGAAGCCGAAGGAATTCGACATGGCATATTCGACGTTGGCTTTGCGGGCGTGGTTGGGAACGAAATCCATTCCGGCGGTTTCGGGATCCTGGTTTTCAAGATTGATGGTTGGCGGCAGAATGTGATCACGCAGGGCAAGCACCGTGATGCCGGCTTCGAGGCCGCCGGCGCCGCCCAGCAAATGCCCGGTCATGGATTTCGTGGAGCTCACCGCGATCTGATGCTCCCCAAAATAATTGCGGATGGCGTGCGCCTCGAGCGTATCGCCGATCGGGGTGGAAGTGCCATGGGCGTTCACATAGCCGACTTTTTCGGGGTTAATTCCCGCATCGCGCACAGCATTGCGCATCACGCGAAAGCCGCCTTCATGTTCAGGCGCAGGCTGAGTTATGTGGTAAGCGTCGCCTGACATGCCATAGCCTGCCACTTCGGCGATGATGGGCGCGCCGCGCTGCTTGGCGTGCTCGATTTCTTCCAGAATCAGAATGCCGGCGCCCTCGCCCATCACAAATCCGTCACGGTCGCGATCCCACGGGCGGCTGGCTTTTTCCGGTTCGTTATTGCGCGTGGAAAGCGCGCGCATGGCGGCAAATCCGCCAACGCCCATTGGCGTGATTGCCGCTTCTGATCCGCCAGCGATCATCACATCGGCGTCGTTGTGCTGAATGATGCGGAAAGAATCTCCGATCGAGTGCGCGCTGGTGGTGCAGGCCGTGGCGGTGGCTTCGTTGGGGCCTTTCGCTCCAAAGCGCATGGAAACCTGGCCGGCGGCAAGATTAATAATGGCCGAAGGAATAAAGAAAGGGGAAATTTTGCGCGGCCCGCCCTCCACCAGATTGCTGTGCTCGCGCTCGATAATGTCGAACCCGCCGATGCCCGACCCGATATGCACGCCCACCCGCTCGGCGTTCTCAGGCGTAATTTGCAAGCCCGACATTTTTAGCGCTTCTTCCGAAGCCGCGATGGCCAGGTGAATGAAGCGGGCCATCTTCTTTACTTCTTTTTTCTCGATGTAGTTCAGCGGGTCGAAATTCTTCACCTCGGCGGCGATCTGGCAGGCGAAGTTGCTGGAGTCGAACTGGGTAATGCGGGCGACGCCGCTCTTGCCAGCGAGCAAGCCCTGCCAGACTTCTTCGGTGCTGTTGCCCACCCCACAAATCAGGCCGAGGCCCGTGACTACGACCCTGCGTCCCAAATCTCTCGCCGCCTTTCGAGTTGCGCGATTAGCCAATCGATAATCGGATTATTTTCCCGCCTTGGCGTGCTTGCCGATGTAGTCGATGGCATCCTGCACGGTGCGGATTTTTTCCGCGTCCTCGTCGGGAATCTCGATGTCGAAGCCTTCTTCAAAGGCCATAACCAATTCGACCGTATCCAGCGAATCGGCGCCCAGATCGTCCACGAAAGAAGCGCTGGGAGTAACTTCACCTTCATCTACGCCCAACTGCTCAACGATAATCTGCTTCACCTTCTCGTCAACAGCTGCCATGATTTTTCCTCGCTTAACGTCAATTTGATTGAATTCGATGCCCGCGATGCAAGATCGCGGGGAGCAAGTCTTACGTCTCGAAACCGCCGCCTTCTTCATTCGCCGGGAGCGCACCCGCGCGTGACCTGCTTTTCAGATGCTGCGCTGCGGAAAAAGGCGAACGTGTAGTGTAATGGTCCCGCTAAACGCCTGTAAAGATGCGCCGATGATTGTAAGAACGGCGCTGTGGTATACCTTCAGCATCCTAAATGCGGCCGCTTGCGGCGGTCAAACCAGAGCGGGCGTCATCCTGAGCGCAGCCGCTCCTCAGGCGGAGCGAAGGATCTCCCGGCACGCGGCCCCAGGGAGTTGAGTAAATTACATGCGTGCCGTAGTGCAGCGCGTAAGCCGCGCCAAAGTCAGCGTGAACGGCGAGATCGCAGGCGAAATCGGCCTGGGGTTGCTCGTTCTGCTCGGCGTGGGACGAGACGACAACGAAAGCGACGCCATTTATCTGGCAGAAAAAATCGCTGGCCTGCGCGTGTTCGAAGACGAGCAGGGGAAAATGAATCTCAGCGTGCAGCAGGTTGGCGGCAGCGTGCTGGCGGTTTCGCAGTTCACGCTTTATGGCGATGTGCGCCGCGGCAAGCGGCCCTCTTTCGATGCTGCCGCCGCGCCCGACGCGGCCAAGCGCTTGTACGAATTCTTCGTGGAACACATTCGCTCCGCCGGCCTGCGCTGCGAAACCGGCCGCTTCCAGGAAATGATGCAGGTCGAACTGGTGAACGAAGGCCCGGTAACGATTCTGATGGACTCGAGGAAGGAGTTTTAGGGTTGGGCGAGTGACGGCGTCGCTGAGGGGCACACG
>JASHQM010000117.1 GCA_030039165.1 Candidatus Sulfotelmatobacter sp.
CCGCCGGGCAATAGTCACAACGCGCACTGCGCCTCGCCGTTGCCGAATAGCCAGTTCACCCATATAACTTCCACCAGGTTAATCATCAGGTTCCGAGGTTCGAGGCCGGGATTCTTCGCCAGAATCTCGGCGATCTGTTTATACAGCTTGCGTTTCCCGCCAAAAGTTTAGTGGTTGACAAGACTGACACGTCAGTCCCGCTCAATCTCCATTGTTCGGCAGTTGAGATTGTGCTCAACACTTCCCTTCTCCACACGCGGGCTTATACAATCGTTGATTCGCCGGCCATCAACTCAATCCTATGATTAGACTGAAAACCTGCAGTCTTTGTTGTGCACTACTCGCTTCCCCTTTAGTTTCTGGTCAATCACCTCTGCAACCGCAAATAAGCGCCAACGCCCGTGCCATTCAGGATTCTGCAATCGTCATCGACACCCATGCCGATACCCCGCAGCGCTTCCTGGATGAAAATTACGACATCGGTTCGACTGACCCGAACGATAAGGGCCACATCAGCCTCGACAAAGCGAGGCGCGGCAATCTTGGCGCCGAATTTTTCTCGATTTGGGTGGAACCCGAGACCAATAAAGGCCATTACGCGCAACACACACTCGATCTGATCGATTCGGTCTATGAGCAGGCAGCGCATCATCCTGATCGCATGATGATGGCCTTTTCTCCGGCCGATATCGAACGCGCCCATAAGGAGCACAAGCTGGCCGCCCTGATGGGCATCGAGGGCGGACACTCGATTGAGAACGATATCCACCTGCTACGCGACTACTATCGCCTCGGCGTACGTTACATGACGCTTTCCTGGTCGAACACCAACGAATGGGCCGATTCCTCCGGCGACATCGACGACCCTAAAGTTCAACATCACAACGGGCTCACCGATTTCGGCAAGCAGGTCGTGCTGGAAATGAACCGCCTCGGGATGATCGTCGACATTTCGCACGTGGCCGACAAAACCTTCTGGGATACGATCGCGATCACGAAGGCGCCAGTAATTGCCTCCCATTCTTCCGCTCGCGCCCTGACCAATGCTCCCCGCAACATGACCGACGATATGTTGCGCGCGGTCGCCAAGAATGGCGGGGTGGTCGACGTAAATTTCTACTCCGGCTTTGTTGATGAGGACTACCGCAAGGCGAGCGAGCCGATTGGAAAACAGGCCGCCGAAGCGGTGAAGGCCTACGAAGACAAGATGAAAGCGGAAGGCAAGCCGGTCCCCTACACCGAAATTGACCGCATCGAACACGAGTATGCAGAGAAGATTCCGCGGCCGCCGTTCAAATCGCTGATCGATCATTTCGATCACATCGCCAAGGTTGCCGGCGTGGACCATATTGGATTGGGATCGGACTTCGATGGCGTCTCAGGGCAAACGCCACAGGGGATGGATTCGGCGGCAGATTTGCCGAAGATCACGCAGGCGTTGCTTGATCGTGGTTATAGCGCCGACGATATCAAGAAAATTCTAGGCGGAAATGTGCTTCGCGTTTTCCGGCAGGTGGAGGCCGTGAGCCGCGAGATGCAGGCAGAATCCCACTAGTCAAGATCCCTCATCGTCCTCACTTTGTGACGGCTTGCTTGGCGCTTCTAACGCATCGAGCGGACAAACTCCCCCTCTGAGCCGATTGGCAAGACAGTCCGCGCCTCCGCGCAAATCAACGCGGCAGGGATACGAAACCGTCGATCCCGCATGCGCACCTTTGGGCGAAAGTCTTTTGGGCAATGTTTCGTTAGACAGTGCAACGTCTGGATGACTGATTGCTGCAAAATTATTCAGCAGGTTGTGTCTCACGCTGGCCCTATCAGCTCGTGCTGAGAAGAAACTTGCACGTCCAGACCCCTGCCTTAGAAATGCCACCTCCATGAAACGCATGCAACATGGCGCGCGGAAACAGCCGCTGCAAAGGGCCAGGTTATCCACGCTTATTCCCGGCATGTTACGGATAGCTCTTTCGCTCCACCAAGCGGGAGAGCTAAGCAACGCCGAACAAATCTATCGGCAGATTCTGGCAATCGATGCTCACCATGCTGACAGCCTTCATTTGCTCGGGATGATCGAATACCAGCGGGAACGCCCGGAAATTGCCATCGCCATGATCCGGCGTGCGATCAAGTTCAACCCTGAAGACGCTGCCTATCATTCCAATCTGGGCACGATTTACAACGCGCTCGGCAGGCTGGAGGATGCAACCGACTGTTATAAGCAAGCCGTCGTCCTCCGTCCGGATCTGGCCCAGGCCCACTACAATCTGGGCAATGTTTTCTACACCCAGGAAAAGCTCGATGAAGCCGCCGCGTGTTATGAGCGCGCGCTACGTTCGCAACCGAAGCTCGCGGCAGCTCATTACAATCTCGCAAACGTCCTGCAAGCGCAGGCGAAGCTGGGGGAAGCGGTCGAATGTTATGAACTTGCCTTAGCGATCGAGCCTAGAAAATACGAAGCGCTGCATAATCTCGGGAATGCACTCGAGGCTGAAGGCAAACTGGAGGATGCACGCCGCTGTTATGAACAGGCATTGGCCATTGCACCCCGCGATGCGAAAGTGCAGCTCAGTCTGGCGTCTCTTGACCATGTGCAAGGTGAATTGGATAAGGCGCTCAAGAGATACCGCACCGTTTTGACTCTGCAACCCGACTATGCCGAGGCCGCCTTCGCTGAAGCACTCGCACTCCTGCAAAACGGCGACTTCGCCACGGGTTGGCCGAAGTATGAATGGCGCTGGGGGACCAAAGCGCATACTCCGCCCATGCGTACCTACTCTCAACCGCGCTGGACAGGAGAAAAGCTGTCGGCTGGGGGGCTGCTGATTTGGGGAGAACAAGGGATCGGAGATGAGATCATGTTCGCCGGTCTCATCCCGGAAGCGACGCGTACGGGAAACCGTTGCATCCTGGATTGCGACTTACGGCTCAAGCCGCTTTTTGAAAGATCATTTCCCGATATCGAAGTTATTTCCAGCCGTGCTTCCGGAGATGATCCAGGTGACAATTCCGAACTCAATGTCACAGCCCACATTCCCTTTGGAAGCCTGCCCGGGCTCTTCCGCCCTGATCTGGCAGCTTTCGTCGCCATTGAGTCGCCCTATCTCGTAGCCGATTCGATCGAGCGGGAGCGGTTTCGGTCCCACTACTCCGATGGACGGCGGTTGGCAGGCCTCGCCTGGTATACGAATAACAAGAAAACAGGCCGAGTTCGATCCATCGACCTCGCGATGTTCGCGCCATTGTTTGCACGGCCAGATGTGCGATGGATCAGCTTGCAATACGGCGATCACGATTGGTTACAGGCGCAGGCAATGACGGCCGGCGCACCGCTATTCATCGATCGTCGAGTCAACCAGTTTTCCAACATCGATCGCTTCGCCGCCCAAATTGCGGCGATGGACTTGGTCGTTACTATTGATAATTCCACCGCGCACCTGGCGGGCGCGCTCGGAATCCCAACTTGGGTTCTGCTGCCATATGCCTCTGACTGGCGTTGGTTGCGCAACCGTCAGGATAGTCCGTGGTATCCAAGCTTGCGCCTCTTCCGACAAGCGCGCCCCGGAGATTGGCAATCGGTGATCCAGACAGTGGAGCGTGCCTTATGAGTTATCGGGGCCGATGAGTGAACGCGTTAAACTCTGCTGCACACTTTGGTAGCAACCTGCTCCGAGGCGCGCTTTTGGCATGAGCCTTGCATTCGCTAAATCGCGCATCAGGGACTGGACCAGAGTAATCTCCGGTAGCTCAAGCCTTATCGCGCGCGTCCGATAAATGAGTCGAATCGAAACTCGAAAGGAGATCGCATGTCAGTATCAGGAATTTCCAGCAGCAACTTCTTTGGTTACGATGTCCAGAACACCCAAAATAACATCCAACAGGTTCAACAGGAGTTTCAGCAACTGGGTCAGGATCTGGAATCCGGGAACCTGTCGGCCGCGCAATCTGACTTCGCCACACTGCAGCAGCTTGTGCCACAAAACAATTCAACCTCTAGCACGCAAAGCGACAGTCCCATTGCACAAGCCTTCCAGCAGCTGGCGCAAGACCTCCAGTCTGGAAATCTTTCTGGCGCGCAACAGGAGTACACGACGATCCAGCAGGACTTTCAGAACCAGGCGTCGCAAGCGAATCAGTCGTCTCAGTCGCAGGCAACGCATGGGCACCATCACCACGGCAGCGACAGCGAGGAAAGTGAAATCAGTCAATTATTCAGCCAGCTTGGGCAGGCGCTGCAATCTGGCAACCTGTCGGCGGCTCAGTCAGCCTTCAGCACTTTGCAGCAGGATTTCCAGCAATTCAGTCAAGCTAGCGGATCCTCCTCCTCCCAGACTGCGACAGAGCAAAGTTCGAGCAATGTATCGCTGAGCGCTTGAGCGGCACGGGGAGTGCACTCTTGATTCGGGCACAACGTAGTGTCTTGAGCTCCTTTGGCCATATCTCTGGCGCAGGGCTCTTTCAGCGTTACGCCCTCCAGCAGCGTCGGGGGGGCAAAATTGACCAGTTTGTGCAGGGTTGTGCCCAGCACTTTCTGCCTAAGCTACGATCAGAGAGACAATGTAGTGTGTGATCGTGCGAGGACGGACAGTTCTCCGCCGGCAGCGCTGCGAAAGCAGTCAACTAACCGCCATTTGATGTATCCTATTACATTCTCAATTCACAAAAGCTTCCGCAGCATGTCGTGATCACATAAAATGTCTTGTTGCGCATGTCCACAAAAACCGAGTCGGCGTTTCCGGTCAATCCGTTTAGACTCTATTAACCGTACATATCTCTCAAGGAGCAATTATGCGTAACCCACTTCTTTTCCTAGCATTGTCTTTTGTCGTCACGGGCTCATCCTGGGCCGCGGCCCAACAAGCCTCAGCGAAGGCTGCGGATCGGCCGAAAGCGATTATTGAAACCACAGCCGGAAAGATGACCTGCACGCTGTTCCCCGACAAAGCCCCGATCGGAGTCGAGAACTTCATCGGCCTCGCCACGGGAACCAAAGACTGGACCAGCCCCACGGGAGCCAAAAAACACGGCGTGCCTCTCTACGATGGAACAATCTTTCACCGTGTGATCGCCGGATTCATGATTCAGGGCGGCGATCCGAAAGGCGATGGCACTGGCGACCCGGGATACAAATTTAAAAACGAGGTATCTAACGATCTCCTGTTCGATCGGCCAGGACGTCTGGCCTACGCCAACGCCGGCCCCAACACCAACGGCTCACAATTCTTCATCACCGAAGTAGCGACTCCACACCTTAACGGGAATTACACCATCTTCGGGCAATGTGACGACGCAGCTGTCGCTCTAGTCAAGCAGATCGCTCACATGGCGACCGACCCCAGTAACAACCGACCATTTCGGCCAGTGAAGATTATTCACATATCCATTGTTCATGAAACCGCTGCGGCCAAGCCCGCCACGCCAGCCAAGAGGTCGGCAGGCACTCCGGCCGGCGCGAACTAACTCATCTCCCTGCGGCGAGTTGTGCCGCTAAGAGCCAGGAATTCTAAACGTGAAAGATTGTTCATGAAGAAGTATGCCTTTTACCTAGCCGTTCTGCTTGCATCTGGTCCAGCCGTCCTGGCTCAGTTGCCGCGCCCTGCGGCTCCTCCAACATCCCCGCAGCGGCTTCCTCTGCCGCCCAGTCTCGACGCCTCAGTAACGAAGGACATTCCCTACGCCACAGTGGCCGGCAAGCCTTTGCTGCTCGACATCTACGATCCGGGTGACGCCTCCACCGATCCCCGACCTGCCGTCGTACTGATTCACGGCGGCGCCTGGTCGAGCTACGACAAATCCACCATGCACGGCATGGGAATGTTTCTGGCTCGTTGCGGCTTCGTGGGCTTCTCGGTGGATTATCGGCTGTTCAACGGAAAAGAGAATCTTTGGCCGGCACAACTCGACGACGTGCAACGCGCCGTGCGCTGGATTCGCGCCCATGCCGGCAAGTACAACATTGATCCCGACCGCATTGGCGCATTCGGCCACTCCGCTGGCGCGCAGTTGGCGGCTTTGCTCGGGATGGAAGACACGCGCGACAATTCCGATCCCGCCCTTGCCAAATACTCCAGCAGGGTGGAAGCTGTGGTTGACGTCAGTGGACCCACCGATTTCACTGCCAATCACGATCCCGATGGCGACGCCTTTCTTTCCGCCTTCTTCGGCGGAGATTACCCGCAGCGGGCACAAGTCTGGCAAGACGCCTCGCCGGTCTTCCACGTCGCCAAAAACGATGCTCCCTTCCTCATCGTCCACGGCACGCACGACGAAGATGTGGCGCTGGCGCAGGCACAGGAACTGACGGAGAAGCTGAAACAAGCGAAAATTTCCGTGAAGCTGGTCACTGTCGATGACGCGCATACCTTCACCTCGCCCGAAGCCCGTCGTCGTCTGGCACTCGAAAGCCAGGAGTTCTTCGACCAATATTTGCGGCCAGCCAGATAGTTCAGGGCTGCTAGAATCAAATTTTGTATTTCATACTTGAGGAGAAAGCTCATCATGTCTCGTCCAGCGGGAACATACGCCATCTTCGATACGTCGGAAGGAACCATCGTCTGCCGCTTATTCGAACAGGATGCACCGAAAACTGTTGCCAATTTTGTGGACCTTGCCGAGGGCAATCGTGAGTGGACGCATCCCACGACGCGGAAGAAATCGAATGGCCGGTTATATGACGGCACCATTTTTCATCGCGTGATCCCCGATTTCATGATTCAGGGCGGCGATCCGCAAGGCACTGGCACGGGCGGGCCGGGATACCAGTTCGAAGACGAAACCAGGGGCTCACCACACAAGTTCGACAAACCCGGCAAGCTGGCCATGGCCAATGCAGGCCCAAACACCAATGGATCGCAATTCTTTATCACCGTCGTGCCGACGGCCTGGCTTACCGGCAAGCACACCATCTTCGGCGAAGTCGTGGAAGGTCAGGACGTAGTGGATAAGATCACGCGCGTCCCGCGCGGGCGGAATGACAAACCCAACAAGGATGTAGTGCTGAAGAATGTGACAGTGGAGAAAGCGTGACTTAGCGGTTTGCCAGCACCCGAATTCCGGGCAGCGTCAACAGGTGATCGTCAGCAGTAATTAGAGTTAAATCAAAAACTTTCGCAGTGGCTGCAAGGAAGTGATCGGCTGGATCTCCGTGGGAGAAGTTGATTGATGAAATAGCAAGCGCCACTTCGACGGTGAGTGGCGCTTCTGTGAGCCGCAGTTCTAAGAGTGTCTGGGCAACCCAAGTGGCGATATCGGGACGCACTCTGAAGCGCCCTTTGCGGCATAGCATGGTCAGTTCCCAGACACTGACAGGAGACAGCCACAACTCGTTTTCGGAATCCGCGAGGACCTTCGCTATCCGGCGCGAAAGGCAGTCAGCTTGCATTGAAGCCCACAACCAAATGTGCGTGTCGAGGAGATATTTCATTCTCGCCAGGCATCCCAGTCGTCCAGGCTTCCCGTCGGGCCGACGATATCGTCTAAAATTTCCGCCGTCCCGGTCATCGAGCCAAGAACCCTGCCGGTGGGCTTTGCCGGAGACGGTGGAATCACTTCGGCGACAGGCTTGCCGAAGCGAGTCACGCGAATGGGTTTGCGCGTCTTGCGGACTTCTTCCAGCATGCCGAGGCACTTGGCTTTGAATTCCGAGATCGCCACTTCCTTCATAAAGACAAGTATACCATGGTCAATGACCATGGGCAACTTAGCAGACCAATCGGGGCAAGACGGACGAAACCAATCTCAGCCCCCACACGATGTTCGTGTCACACTGAATATGTGTTAGGAATGCTTTCTGCGCGACTGTCGCTGTGACACTCGAAGAGCCTGTCGCGCGCTGGGCGCGCATCGAAGCGGCACCTCAGGGCACGACTGTTTCCCAACTGCTTGCCTCTATTCTCAAGGAGCGCATGCGCGAGACAGACGAATACGGCCACTGAATCCGGTTTGTCCACTTGTTCCCGCCGCTGGAGAGCGGCTGCGTCAGATCGGCCTCTTTCAGCTTTGGAAAAAGCCTTAGTTATTGCGGGATATACCTCTTGGGGACGGGCACGACCGCCGAGCGATGCGCAGGCCCGAAGAAGAAGGAGCTCCATATCTTGCCGTCGTGGAAACATATGTTACGGCTGACCATCATACCCCGATCACCCCGCATAGCTCCTTCACCGCCGCCGCACTCTTATCCAGCCCGGCTTTTTCCTCCGGAGTCAGTTTGATTTCGATGATCTGTTCAAGGCCCTTTGCCCCCAGCTTGCACGGCACGCCAACAAACAGGCCGTTAACACCGTATTCGCCTTGCAGGTAGGCGGCGCAGGGCAGGATCTTTTTCTTGTCTTTCAGGATGGCCTCAACCATCTCCGTCGCCGCGGCCGATGGAGCATAGTAGGCAGAACCGGTCTTGAGATATTTCACAATTTCGGCACCGCCGTCGCGCGTGCGCTGCACCAGGGCATCGAGTTTCGATTTCTCGATTAATTCGGTGATCGGAATTCCGGCAACGGTCGAATAGCGCGGCAGCGGCACCATCGTGTCGCCGTGACCGCCGAGTACGAACGCCGTAACGTTTTCCACGCTGACTTTTAACTCGTCGGCGATGAAGGCGCGAAAGCGGGCGGAATCCAGCACCCCAGCCATTCCGATGACCCGCTCGCGCGGAAATTTGCTGAGCTTAAATGCGGCTTGCGCCATAGCATCGAGTGGGTTTGAAACGATAATCAGAATGCAATTCGGGGAATATCTCACTACCTCGCCTACGACCGAACTCATAATCTTGTAATTCGTGTTCAGCAGGTCGTCGCGGCTCATGCCGGGTTTCCGCGGGATGCCGGCGGTGATCACCACAATGTCGGAGTTCGCAGTGTCTTTATAGTCGTTAGTGCCCAAGGTGTGCGAGTCGCACTTGGCTATTGGCATGGCTTCAAGCAGGTCGAGTCCTTTGCCCTGCGGCACGCCGTCGATGATGTCGATCAGAACAACATCGGCAAGTTCTTTAGAGGCAATCCAGTGGGCGGCCGTCGCACCCACGTTGCCTGAGCCTACGATTGTTACTTTCTTGCGCATATGAGTTCCTCGGCCACAGATTTTCGCGGAGTCACACGGATATAACATTCAGAATTTCGGTCCGCGGGAATCCGCGAAAATCCGCAGCGAATAAATTAAGGTCTAAACTAAAACCGCTACCCCCATGTTCTCGATCATATGCCCCGCAAACTCGCTGGTTTTTACCTTGGTCGCGCCTTCCATCAGTCGCTCGAAATCATAAGTGACTTTCTTCTGGAGAATCGTTTTTTCCATGCCGCTTTCGAGCAACTCGGCGGCTTCGTTCCAACCTAAAAAGCGAAACATCATCACGCCGGACAAAATCACCGAGCCTGGATTGATTACATCTTTGTCGGCGTACTTCGGCGCTGTGCCGTGCGTGGCTTCGAAGATGGCATAGCCATCGCCGATGTTCGCGCCCGGGGCAATTCCCAGCCCGCCGACTTGCGCCGCACAGGCGTCAGAAATATAGTCGCCGTTCAGATTTGGCGTGGCGAGCACAGAATACTCGTCGGCCCGCGTCACGACTTGCTGAAAGATCGAATCGGCGATGCGGTCGTTGACCATGATCTTCTTTTTCCACTGGCCCTTGCCGTGGCTCGAATAAATGTTTTCGAGCGCGTCCTCCACTTCCTGCTCGACAGCCTGGCGAAACGCAGGCGGAGCGAACTCGAGGCCGGGTTCGACCAGCTCGGCGTTTTGCGCCACGGTGATATTCGGATTCTTATCTTTGTTGTCGAGAATCCAGCTCTCACGCTCGGTAACAACCTGATGGCGAAATTCCTCGGTGGCCAGCTCGTATCCCCACTTGCGAAATGCGCCTTCGGTAAATTTTTGGATATTGCCTTTGTGGACCAGGGTTACCGTCTTGCGGTCAGTCTCAAGCGCATATTGGATCGCCATGCGAACCAGCCGCTTGGTGCCGCTAATAGAAATCGGCTTGATGCCCACGCCCGAATCCAGTCGAATTTGTTTCTTGCCGCCCTTCAGCATCTCTTTGTTCAGAAAGTCGATAAGGCGCGCGCACTCCGCGGTTCCCTCCTCCCACTCGATGCCAATGTAAACGTCTTCGGTGTTTTCACGGAAGATCACGATGTCCATGCGCTCGGGATGCTTTACGGGTGAAGGCACACCCTTGTAGTACTTCACCGGACGGACACAGCCATAGAGATCGAGAATCTGCCGCAGCGCCACGTTGAGAGATCGAAAACCGCCGCCCACGGGCGTGGTCAGTGGGCCTTTGATGGCGACCCGAAATTCGCGAATGGCCTCAACCGTGTCGCCGGGTAACCAGTTGTCGAACATCGACTTCGCCTTCTCCCCAGCGAAGACCTCGTACCAGGCCACTCGGCGTTTGCCCTTGTACGCCTTTTCGACAGCCGCGTCGAATACGCGCCTTGAAGCCTTCCAGATGTCGCGCCCGGTGCCATCTCCCTCGATAAACGGGATGACCGGATTATCCGGGATATCGTACTTTCCGTTCACATAACCGATTTTTTTGCCATTCGAGGGTACAGCCACGCCGTTATAAGAGCCTGTCATTCCAATCCTCCCCATGACGCGCGGAAAACGTAAACCAGTATAGAAAAACCCTTCATTATAGAGATGTGACGCAGCTCACAGCCATAAATTTCCTCAAATGGAAGTGGACTGCAATCCTGCCGCTCCAAAGGATTCGCGTTAAACGGATCACGCCTTTGCAAAATTTGCATTCTGCTCCTCGTTTCGAGCTAGACTCTATTTGAGGACTTTTCGTCATGCGTATTACTCGTCTCCCAGGTTTCCTCTTTGTACTTGTATTTGCTGTACTCTGCGGGTTGTTTACCAGTTCGGCGTTCGCCGCGAACAATCCTGAGCGCACGCAATTCGGCCATACGATTCACGTGGACGCCAACGAGCAAATGGGTGACGTCACCTGCATTGGGTGTAGCATTTACATTCGCGGGCAGGTAGCGGGAGACGCCACCACGGTTGGCGGAAGCATTTTCCTCGAAGATCAAGGCCAGGTTGCGGGAGACGTTACCACCGTGGCCGGTAATATCCGCCTCGCTAGCGGCGTAAAAGTTGCAGGGGACACAACCACCGTCGGCGGTGAGATTCGCCGCGCACCTGGAGCACAGATAAGTGGAGACGTAACCGCTATCGGCGGAGTGCTCTGGGTTCCTCTGATTCTTCTCTTCCCTTTTGTAGTTCTCGGCCTTTTGGTATGGCTGATCGTGTGGCTGGTGCAACGCTCACGCCAACCCTCGGTACCGGCGGCGAGCGACCTAGGCACATAGCACTCACCAGCGACGCGTGCCAAAGGTTTTGCGCACGCCCACGGTCATGTACCGCCCCCAAGGTCCGTTGCTGCCAAGATCGGCCGGTCCAAGATACGTATTACGAGCCCCCAGCCGGTCGAATAGAAAATGCTGGGTCACGCGAAACTCAAAACCCTTATTCATATAGATTGCCCCGCCCCAGGAGTGCTCGATTCCAATCGCGTCGAAAGACCACGTATAAAGAGTCTTAGGAATCGTCTTGCCGAACAGGAAGGTGGGGGCTCCATACACCATGAATCGCCGCAGCGGCCCGCGGCCAAACGGACGCGCCTCGAGTATTCCCGACAACATATAACGCGCAAATTCGCTGCAAGGAGCATTAACACCGCCATACTGCCCCGCATCCGCCGCACACAGATTGGGATCTACTTCGTTGTGCGGGGGCGCGAGATCAAACTGAGCCCAGCCCCAGAATGTGTCTTTGGGAAGAAACATCCTCGGTTGGTTTTCATCCTGCGGCGTTGTGGGTGCGGCGTCTTGAGCTCCGCCGCTTAAAATAGAAAGGAATATCAGAAACGCAAAACCACACGCAAAAGCTTTCATCCTGCCTCCGAAGATAGTAGAAGGTGTTCTTACGACGATAATTCTTACGACCACCTGTCATACGGCTCGCCGCTTTTTGGGCTGGCATTGCAAGATAGCAGGTGGGCTGGGGTCGAGCCAAGAATTCGCGGCGCGTCGGGGGGGGCGCCTCACTCTTACTTCGCGCCTGGACAGACATCTTGACCTTGTCTATGGAATGTAAAAGTTTTTTCTCGCTTCCAGAATTCATATCCAATATTTCAATTTCTTCCATTCATAGAATTCGCCCACACTCCTAACACACGCAAGGACTTACACTGCAAGCATCTAGAGTTTGGCTGGCGGATTGCAGGTTTATGCAAACTAGAATCAGGAAAACTCCATGCCCCAGGAAGTTTCCGTCTCTTATCAGGCTATCAAGAGCAAAGTGTACCGTCTGATTGATGCTCTGGTGGTAGGTGAAAAAACCGAAGTGGAAGTTCAAGAATCGGTTCGCCGCTGGTGGGAACTGATTCATCCTGCGGATCGGCCCATCGCCCAAAAATACCTCCTGACCGTTTTAGAGCGTTCACGTCAGGCCCTCGATGCGGTTGTGGAAGGCCAGGTGGAAGCGAACCACTGTGAAGAGCATCGTCCTTCCGACTCGGCGAAGGAGCTTAAGCTGGTCGAGCGCATGGTGAAACACACAACTAAATCGGCCTCCCTCAGTACCAGCGCCTGAGCTTATATCTTCCTGCGCAGAGGCCAGTCTAGCTTTTCAACGCGGATGTTTCGGTCTTGAGCGGCTATCCCAGGCTTGCGCATGCCGGGTTGCAATCGCTATTCTCAAACGAGAACTCTGATGTCACGCCGTACTTTACCTGCTGCAATCCGGGCTTATCTTGTGTCGGGAGTACTGTTGATTATGACCGTGTCTTTACTGGCTGCTTCGGGCATCTATGCATTCACTCCGGATTCCATTGAGGGAAAGCCCGCTCCCCTCGCCGAATACAAGGGTAAGGTGATTCTCCTGGTGAATGTAGCCAGCCAGTGCGGTTATACGCCGCAATACAGCGCTCTCGAGTCCATCTACGAAAAGTACAAAGATCAAGGCTTTGTCGTCCTCGGATTTCCAGCCAACAACTTCGGTGAACAGGAGCCTGGAACCAACCAGGAAATTAAGGCCTTCTGCGCCCGTAAGTACAGCGTCACGTTCCCCATGTACGCGAAGATCTCGGTCCGGGGAGACGATCAGGATCCGCTGTACGCTTACCTCACCCAAGAAACCGCCAAGAACATTCGCGGCGAGATCAAATGGAACTTCACTAAATTTCTGGTGGATCGCACTGGAAACGTCGTCGAGCGCTTTGAGCCCGCGGTGACCCCGGATTCGAAACAAGTCATTACTGCGATCACGAAACAGTTAAAGCGATAATTGCACCTACTCCTTTCCGAAGCCGCGGATCAATGCTCCTCGATCTGCTATGGCCACGAGAACGGCCGTTCTTTGTTCATGCCCACGGGTAGCCGTATACTTGCCCTTGCTCTATGCACTGGTGCCGCTATAGAAATTCGCAATGGGCAACTCCAGATGGATTTCGACCAACTACAAACGTTTATTGAAGTGGCGCGCCACGCCTCATTCTCGCGCGCGGCGGAGAAGCGTTTCCGCACCCAGCCGGCCATCTCTTCGCAAATCCGCGCCCTCGAAGACGAAGTCAGCGCCAAGTTGTTCGACCGTTCGGGAGGAAAAGTTTCTCTCACCGCCGCCGGCAAAGCTTTTCAGAAGTATGCTCAGGACGCGGTCGACGCCCGCAAAGCCATGCTCACATCTTTGGCTGAAATGGAGCATGTGCCGCGCGGGGCTATCGTGGTAGGCGCCAATGAAGGTACCTGCCTGCACATCCTCCCCGAGGTTTTTGCCGATTTCAAGAAGCAGTACCCAGGCGTTTCGGTTGGCATCAAACGCGCTGACTACGCGCGCATTCTTGAATCGGTAATCGATAATTCCGTCGACTTCGGCGTCGTTTCCCTGCCCGTCAAAGATAGCCGTCTTACTGTCGTCCTCGTTCATCAGGATGAGCTGATCATCATTGCTCCGCCCCAGCATCCGCTAGGAAAGATGAAGTCTGCAAACCTAGCCGATGTGGCAAAATTTCCCCTCGTTCTTCCCAAGACCGGCCACACCCGCGACGCGCTCGATGAGCTGTTTCGTGAACGCCATCTCAAACCGCACTATAGTATGGAATTAGATTCCAGCGAGCTGCTGAAACGCTTTGTGGCCGCCGGTGTGGGCGTGGGATTCATTGCCCGCTCGAATGTGCAGGAAGATGTGCGGGCAGGCGCGTTGGCCGCAATTCCCCTGGCTGATGCCCAGGTTCGTCGCGACCTGGCTCTTGTATTTCGCAAGGACAAGGCCCTCAGCCGCGCGGCACTCGCGCTCATCGAAATCGCAAGAAAGCACAAAGCGGGCCCCATGAGCGCGTCCAGGTCCAAGTAGATGAACGGTTCTTCCTCACGTTTTTGGGCGAACTTTCTGCTCGGTTCGTTTCTTGCCGTTTTACTGGGGAATTCTGCTGCCCAAACGCAATCTCCGGCCTCTCAACCGCTGCCTCCGACCGCATATAAGCTCATCTCGGTGGCAGTGACCGGCAGCAAACGCTTCACTTCCGATGAGGTTGCCCTGGCCAGCGGCCTGCCCGTGGGCACCATCGCGCATGAGGAAGACTTCAAGAAAGCTGCACGTCAACTGGGCGAGAGCGGGGCTTTTAGCGACATCAATTTCACATACACCTATTCGGCTGCCGGCACGAAGCTGGAGTTCCACGTCACGGACGCCGACAAATTCGTGCCCGCCCACTTTATTGACTTCGTCTGGTTCACCGAAGACCAGCTGCGCCTGGAAATTCACGAGCGCGTACCCCTCTTCGATGGAGATCTGCCCGTCAATGGCCGCTTAACCGGCGAAGTCTCCGACGTTCTCCAGGCCATGTTGGTCGAAAAGGGGATACCTGGCGATGTTCAACTTCAGCGCTCTGCAGACAAAAACGGACAGCCCTTATCATTCGACTATACAGTCACCGGCGTCAGTATTCGCATTCATCACACCGAATTTCCGGGGGCCGGAGCCAGCGAGTTGCCTCTGCTCGAAGCCGCAGCCGAAAGGCTGACTGACCGCGAATATTCGCACGATTACATGGACAATTTTGTCGAGCATTCGATGCTGCCTATTTTCCGTGAGCGTGGTTTCCTCAAAGCTGCCTGCGGAGTCCCTCAACCAAAGGTGGTTACGCCGGCGAATCCGGCACCTGATCTGAACCAGCGTCCTCGCACTTACGTGGACGTCACCTTCCCCGTCACGCCCGGCACCCAGTACAAACTCACTGGCTGGGAGTGGTCGGGGAACGACAAGATTGCCACCGCTGCTCTACAACCGCTCATTCACGCCAAGGTGGGAGAAACTGCGAATACTATCGCACTCACCGACGACCTGCGGGCCGTCCAGGATCTTTACGGGGCGCGCGGATACGTCACCGCAAACATCAAAGTCGACGCCAACTTCGACGACGCTGCCGGAACCGTCGCCTACATCCTTCGGGTCAGCGAAGGCCCTCTCTACCACATGGGAGAACTCGAGTTCCGCGGCCTCGACAATAGTCTGGAAGCCCGACTTCGAGCCGCCTGGAAGCTTCGCCCCGGCGATGTCTATGACGCCTCTTACCTGACCCAATATTTGCCGCTCGCTAGAAAGCTTCTGCCCGCTACCCTCGATTGGGAGGTGACCAGCCACGTGACCGCAATGACCTCCGATAAAACCGTCGATGTGGACCTTCAATACACAGCGAAGGCCCCGCGCTGAGCATCCGCGCGTATGCTCGGGAGCTCGGCGGCAGATAAAACTGGTCAGTTCCCGGCCGCAGTACTTTCAATGTTTACTTCCGATTCCCATTTTGATACACCTGCACCGGCCCCTCCCGGTTCGGAAATCCGGAGAGGCGACTGTTCTTTCTTGACTGCGGCCAACATTGTGGTACAGTAAGTCCCGTTCTGCCCGGAGCCCTCCCCCGAAGAATCCGGGCATCGTGGCGGGAACCGCGCCCGCGGTTGCCCGCCATTTTGTCTTTCCCCACGTGAAATTCATCTTTCCTTTACAGAGCAATGTGTTAATGTGCAATTTTCAACTCAACTTTTTCGCCGGAGGCTAGAGCGTTGGGCAAAGACATGGTTCCCAAGAAGATGTTTTTCACCAAGGGAGTCGGCAAACACCGCGAGCGTTTAACCTCTTTCGAACTGGCGTTGCGTGACGCCGGCATCGCAGCACAGAATCTGGTGCGGGTTTCTTCCATCTTTCCGCCAAATTGCAAAATGCTGCCGCGCAAAGACGGCGTAACTTACCTGAGCCCGGGCGAGGTGGTTTTTGCCGTGGTGGCTGAGAACTCGACGCACGAACCCCATCGCCTGCTGGCCGCGTCGATTGGCGTCGCGATTCCGGCCGACAAGAATACGTACGGCTACCTCAGCGAACATCATTCTTTCGGCGAAACCGAAGACGCGGCCGGAGAATACGCGGAAGAACTGGCCGCCGAGATGCTTGCCACAACGCTAAACGTGGAATTCGACCCGGATCGCTCCTGGGACGAGAAGAAGCAGATTTATCGCCTGTCGAACAAAATCGTGCGCACCGCGAATGTAACGCAGTCGGCGGTAGGAGATAAGCGGGGGCTATGGACGACCGTGATTGCCTCAGCGGTGCTAATCTTTGACTGAATGCAGCGCAGATTGTTTTTCTCGCTGAATGAAATCACTCGCCGATTCGACCTGGCAGCCGACACTCGTTTTTTATGTGGGATATCGGAAACTCGCGGCAAACGCCAGTACGCGCCACGGGTCGAGGCTGTAACAAAATAAATGTCGAAACTCTATTTTCTGGACGCTGCCAACTTCCCTCTTCCAGCCTTGCTTCCCTTCTTGTCGAGCCTTTCAAACACCGCTGCGGCGATCAAAGGCAAGCCCACGGTCGCATCCACAAATACCTCGCCGAATCTGCCGCCTTCTGCCGGTGGCACAAATTTGCCCCACGATACCGCCTCGCTATATGGACTTCCTGATAACCCTCCCCAATACACCGGCTCGGGACAAATCCGCAGGCCATAGTGATATCGCTTCAGAGGAACATTTTCACCCAGTCGCCGGTGACGGAGTTCGATGAACGGCCCAAACTGCTGCGACCAGTTACGCGGCACGCCGCCGCCGATCGTAATAATGCCCAGCTTCTTCTGCCGCAAAAGAGTCGCGGCAAAATGCTCGAGATCAAGAAATGGATCGAAGCGAATCTTGTGCCGGCCCGTCGATTCGCGCAGGCGATTACTAAGCGCCGTATCCAGGCCCAGCTCTGAGTCGGTGAAGGCTGGTACGAATACTGGAACCCCCCGTTCGAACGCCGACTTCAAAATCCCCCGCTGATCACGCGCGTTCTTTGCCAGATAGGCCCCGATCGCATGGTTGAGCTTGTACGAAGACATCACTTCGTTGTGGTCCCAGCCTTCCAGGATCACCGACATCACCTCTTCCACATCGTCCAGGTTCTGCTCCGGTTCCAGCGTATCGTAAACCCGGTTATAGCCCTGCTCGTATAAGGCCTCGTCGGAAACTTCGGGGTTGTAACGGAAATGAGAGCGTCCCGTGGCCTCTACGAGCCCATGCGCCATCAAAGCG
>JASHQM010000118.1 GCA_030039165.1 Candidatus Sulfotelmatobacter sp.
GTCACAAAGACATCGTGGAATTTCTTTTAACCCAGGGCGCAGACGTGAATGCAAAGGATACTGCAGGTCTAACGCCGTTAGCCTACGCGGATAAATTGAGATTTGCAGAGATCGCCGAATTGCTTCGGAAACACGGCGCTACAGACTAGGATTGCCAGGGAAGGTTAAACTTTGGAGGCGCGGGTCGGAATCGAACCGACGCATAAAGGTTTTGCAGACCTCTCCCTTACCACTTGGGTACCGCGCCCTCAGCATTAACTTAGCCGTTCGTCGCGGAAAAGTCCATTGCACAGCGCGGTAGTCGGCTACTTTGAATTCTGCGGCGCCCGAGGGCGAAACGCAGGCTCCTCGACCCTGCTTTCTGCGCCGGCAGCGCCGGAAATGCTCGCTCGGAATGAAAGCAACCGGAGGTCGGCAACGTTGCCTACCAGTGTGCGGCCATCGACAGGAATAGAGGCAATCAGCACCTAAATACAAGCAACTACAATTTCTAGGCACTCGAACCCGGTGGGCGGTGTGCAAATTCCTTCATCTTGCGCGGCCCAGAAAAGCTGGGTTAAGCTGACCGTCCAAGCCGTTTCCTCAGGCTACCCCCTCACGAGGAATAGTCCAATTCCGAATCCCAGGTGGATTGTCATGAAGCAAAGCAATTCTCTGCCGGCCGTGCAGGTACTCCGCAATGCATTTGAAAGCCTTCTGAAATCTCGAGCAAACAGGGTCGTTCTTTGCGCCCTGTGTATGCTCTGCGCAGCATTGCTGGCTGGTGCACAAACAGTCTCCACGATTTACAACTTTGCGGGAGGTACGACCAGCGGCGCGAATCCCTGGTACGTGACGCTGGTTCAGGGCACCGACGGTTATCTTTACGGCACAACTTATAACGGCGGCAGCAAGGGCATGGGAACGGCGTTCAAGGTGAGCACTAGCGGATCGTTTGTTCTGCTGCACAGCTTCGTGGGTGGCGCAAGTGACGGAGCAAATCCGACTGGCGGACTTACCCTTGGCACCGACGGCAACTTTTACGGCACGACGCAGCAGGGTGGTAGCAGCAGTCAGGGCGTCATCTTCAAGATGACCACCAGCGGGACGATCACGATTCTACATACATTTAATGCGGGAACTGATGGTGCATTTCCATGGACCGCCCCGATTGAAGCCTCCGACGGAAACTTCTATGGCACCACCGCCGACGGCAAAGGGAATAACGGACTCGTCTACAAGATCACGAGTTCGGGTACGTTTACGACGATCTACAGCTTCGATGTCACGCACGGTTATCACCCTGTCGCGGCGCCAGTGCAGGGAGTGGACGGTTACCTATACATTCCCGTAGCCGAGGGCGGAGCCGACTTCTGCGGCACAGTCGTCCAGCTGAGCACAGCTGGCGTTCTGAATAATTACTACAGCTTCAACTGCGAACCCGATGGCAATTATCCGGTTGGCCCGCTCGTGCAGGCCTCCAACGGCAGTTTCTACAGCACGACCCAGGATGGCGGCACGAACGGCGAGGGCACGGTCTACCAGATCACTACTGGCATGGTCGAGACTGTGCTGCACAGCTTCGGTGCGACGTTTGGGGATGGAGAGTATCCCAGCGCGGGAATGTTGCTGGCTACGGATGGCAACTATTACGGTTCGGCTGCCGAAGGCGGCACTTACGATGATGGCACGCTTTTCAATGCGACGACTGGCGGGAGCTACAACCAGCTTTACAGCTTCAACAACAGCGCGAACCTAATGGAAGAGTCGCCGCTCTCTCCGCCCATTCAAGACACCAACGGCACGCTCTACGGGGTGACCGAGTTCGGGGGAACAAAGGATGAAGGCACGGTTTACAGCCTGAACATGGGGCTCTCCTCCTTTGTGAACTCGCCCTTGTTCAGCGGTAAAGAAGGCAGTAGCGTACTGCTTCTCGGCGATCACCTCACCGGAACGAGCAGCGTGACCTTCAATGGCATGTCCGCAAAATACGTCGTGCACAATGACACCCACATGACGGCTACCGTTCCTTCCGGTGCGACCTCCGGCTGGATCAAGGTAACCACCCCTTCCGGCGCGATAAAGAGCAGGAAAGTTTTCACGGTCGAAAAATAGAGGCTGGCATGGGCAATTTCAACATGTGGGGCCAAGGCAGTGGTCGGGGGACCAGATGCAACTTGCTTTGCGCTATTACGGAACGCTTCTCGTCGGGCTAATTGCGAGCGCTGGGTGGGCCCAGATCGGTTACCCCAACCCAATCAAGCACGTGGTGTTGATTTACCAGGAAAACCGCAGTGTCGACAATCTCTTCGGCAGCAATTCGCCGGCGAACCAGTATTACCTGCCGGGTCTGGTCTTCTCCACCAGCGGTCAGGCATACACGATCACGAATGGGAAAAAGACCGTCTTTACGGTCCAGGCTGGCCCGATGCCGCTGGCGTCGACGGTTGGCAGCACGGGCAGCGTACTAGCCGACGACTACGATCTCGGACATTCACACAAGAACTGGGTCACGGATTGTGATGCCCCGCTCAGCACAGATCCCAGCACTGACTGCGCGATGGACGGATTTAACAGGGTCCCGGTGACCTGTGATGCCGGAGCCAAGGGCTGCCCTGGGCCAGCCTATCCGCAGTATGGCTATGTGCAGTACGCAGACGTTGCGCCGTATTTCCAAATTGCAGCGCAATACGGGTATGCCAACTATATGTTCCAGACCAACCAGGGGCCGAGCTTCCCTGCGCATCAGTTTATTTTCGGGGGGACCTCGCAGCCAGGAGATGGCCCGGAACCGGATTGGTTCGTCGCCGAAAACGCCGCCAACACGAACACTATCAATGGGTGCATAGCGCCCGCAGGTGCGACAGTATCGCTGGTCAATCCGTCCACCCAGGACGAGAAAACCAATATGTATCCCTGCTTCAATCACGAGACCATGGCGGACGTGTTCGCCGCGGCCACTCCGATGATCACATGGACGTATTACACAACAGCCGACTACAAGACGCCCACTCAAACGATCGCCGATGGTTCGTTGTGGACCGCGCCCAATTCGCTCGAAGCCATCTGCACAGCGCAAGGAAATAAATGCACCGGCAAGTACTGGACTAAGGGCAAGTCGAATGGATTTGTCGACACAAACCCCGCTGACATTCTGAGCGACATTGCGAATTGCTCGCTTAAGGAAATGAGCTGGGTCATTCCCACCGCGCTCGAGTCCGACCATGCGGGATCGACTGACGGTTCCGGGCCCTCCTGGGTGGCGTCAATCGTGAATGCGATTGGCACGCAGGCTAAGTGCCCGGATGGCGAAGTGTATTGGAATAACACGGTCATTCTGATCACGTGGGACGACTGGGGAGGATGGTATGAGCACGTCGTACCGCCGCCGGTTTCGTCCAAAGCGCCACTTAATGTGTCTTCCTACGTCTACGGATTCCGTGTGCCTCTGATGGTAGTATCCGCCTACACCCCGTCGGGAACGGTCAGCAATGTAATGGGCCTGGATTTCGGAGCCATCCTGAAGTTCGTCGAAGAGATTTTTAGCCTGGGTACAATTCCCCCCGGCGACTACGCCGACTATTACGCGAATGACGATCTGGGAGAGTTCTTCCAGTTCAACAAACCACCGCGAGCGTTCCAGAGCATTCAAGCGCCGGTGGGGAAAGAAGTTTTTCTCGATCCTGCCCGGTGGCACGGCCCGCCCGACAATGACTAACGAGGCAGAAGAGATTGATACAAGGAAACAGAAACTACCGTAGTTGCAGTTTGGCAAGGTTTTCTGCGGGGAGGCAGAAAGCATGCAGCGTCTGGCGAGTACAAACCAGAAGCAGTTTCTTACGTCACTGCTTTTGGTTCTGACAGGGAGTTTGGTCGCCTCCGCCCAAATCACCTATCCCAACCCGATCAACCACGTCATCATCATCGATCAGGAAAATCGTACGACCGATAATCTGTTCGGGAGCAATTCGCCCAGCAACCAGTACTATCTGCCGGGACTGGATGTCTCGACCAGCGGTGCGGCTTACACTGTCGTAAAAGGCAAGAAGACGGTATTCAGCGTGCCGTTGGTGCCTGAACCTCTATCTTCTCTGGTTGGTGTTGGCGATAGTGAACCGGGATTTGACTACGATCCGGGCCACTCGCACACGCTGTGGATAGACGCTTGCGATGCGCCCGTCGAAACCGACCCCAGCAACCAATGCGCGATGGATGGTTTCAACCACGTGACCATCACTTGCGATAAAGGCGTTACCGGCTGCCCGGGTATTGAGTACCCCTCGTACACATACGTTCAATACTCCGACGTCGAGCCGTATTTCCAGATCGCTTCCGAATACGGTTACGCGAATTACATGTTCCAGACGAATCAGGGACCGACGTTCCCCTCGCATCAGTTTATTTTTGGAGGAACCTCTCAACCGGGAACCGGAGTTGAGCCCACGTGGTATGTAGCGGAAAACGGAGTCGACACCAGCAACGGCTACGGTTGCTCGGCCGCCGCCGACACGACCGTGCAGCTCGTCAATCCTGCCACGCAGGATGAAAATACAAAAATATTCCCCTGCTTTAACCACTCGACTATGGCTGACGTTTTCGCTTCGGCGGAGCCGCAAGTCACTTGGACCTACTACACTCCGGGCCCGAAGTCCCTGGTGACCGCACCGAATGCCCTGGAGGAGCTTTGCACGGTTGGCAAGGGCGTCTGCACGGGAACTTATTGGACGAAGGGCAAGGCGAATGGATACGTCGACGCCATCAACCCAGCGGATATTCTCACCGACATCAGCAGGTGCAACCTCAGCCAAGTGAGCTGGGTAATTCCTGAGGGGCTGCAATCCGATCACGCGGGAGAAACGGATGGTTCCGGGCCTTCATGGGTGGCATCGATCGTCAATGCGATCGGCGAGCAGCCAAAATGCGGCGATGGCGAATTTTACTGGAACAATACTGTCATCCTGATTATCTGGGACGACTGGGGTGGATGGTACGATCACGTCGTGCCGCCAGCGGTTCCTTCCTCCGCGCCCAGCGAGGCATCCTCTTACATCTACGGTTTTCGCGTGCCGCTGCTTGTGGTTTCCGCTTACACTCCGCAGGGGACGGTGAGCAATTTGATGGGCCTCGATTTCGGAGCCATTCTCAAGTTCACGGAAGAAATTTTCGATTTGGGGAATATTCCGCCCGGGAACTACGTGGATTCGTTCGCCTATGACGATCTCGGCGAGTTTTTTCAGTTTGATACGCCGCCGCGCAGCTTTGCGCCGATCAATGCGCCGCTGGAGCCGGAAGTTTTCCTTGATCCCAATCGGCCAATGACACCGCCGGATAATGACGATCTCGACTAAACGGCGGCGGCAGGCTTGGTAAGCAGGTTCTCCACACAGGAGGTGGAACCTATGAGAGGCTCGAGCGTTCTGAAGAGATGGGCCTTGCGACTGGCGCCAGCGGCCGTGGCCGGATTTGCAGTGAGCGCATTTGCCCAGATTCCTTATCCGAATCCCATCCAGCATGTCATCATCGTCGATCAGGAAAACCGCACCCTTGATAACCTGTTTGGCAGTAATTCGCCGAGCAATCAGTATTATCTGCCGGGGCTGATAGTAGCCACGTCGGGCCAGGCGTACACGATAAGCAGTGGAAAGAAGACCGTGGTTACGGTGCAGTCCGTATCAGTGCCGTTGCCGTCGACAGTTGGGAGTACAGGCAGTATTGCGGCCGACGACTACGACCCGGTGCATGGGCATATGCAGTGGGTTTCAGCCTGTGACGCTCCAGTAAAAACCGATCCCAGCACCATGTGTGCCATGGACGGCTTCAATCACGTGAATGTCACCTGCGATCCGGGCGTGAGCGGGTGCCCAGGCCCCAAGTATCCGACCTACGCTTACGTGCAGTATCCCGATGTCGCGCCCTACTTCCAGATTGCTTCGCAATACGGCTACGCCAACTACATGTTCCAGACGAATCAAGGACCCAGCTACCCATCCCATCTGTTCACGTTCGCCGGCACATCGCAGCCGGGGGTTGGCCCCGAGCCTGACTGGTTCGTGGCGGAGAATGCGAACACCGTAAACAGTTACTACGGGTGTGCGGCCCCGGCGGGTACTACTGTGGACTTAGTGAATCCCTCCACACAAGACGAAGACACGAAGATATTTCCCTGCTTCAATCAATCCACGCTTGCCGATGTTTTTGCTGCTGCCAAACCGCAAATCACCTGGACTTACTTTGCGCCGGGCGCCCGTTCGCTTCAAGCATCGCCCAATTCCTACGAGGACTCGTGCACGGTGGTCGGCAGCGCGTGCACCGGACCTTATTGGACGAAAGGCAAATCCAACGGGTATGTCAATCTCACGCCGTCGAATGTTCTCACCGACATCAGCAAATGCCAACTGAGCCAGGTCAACTGGGTGGTTCCTACGGGTCTTGAGTCCGATCACGCGGGCTTGACCGACGGGTCGGGACCTTCATGGGTCGCTTCTATCATCAACGCCATCGGTACGCAGCCTAAGTGCGCCAATGGCGAAGTCTACTGGAATGACACGGTCATCCTGATCACGTGGGACGATTGGGGGGGCTGGTACGATCACGTCGTGCCGCCGCCGGTTCCGGTTACGGCGCCAGCGGGAACATCTTCTTATGTGTATGGGTTTCGCGTGCCGCTGATGGTGGTTTCCGCCTATACACCCGCCGGCACAGTCAGCAACGTGATGGGCCTGGACTTCGGGGCGATGCTCAGATGTATTGAGGATGTTTTCAATCTCGGCCGGATTCCGCCGGGATCGGGTGCGGATTCATACGCCATCGACGACCTGAGTGAGTTTTTCAACTTCAGCGCGCCCCCACGCGCGTTCCAAAGCATCAATGCGCCGGTGAAACCGGAAGTGTTTCTCGATCCCAATCGACCCATCATACCTCCCGATAACGACTGATGGGTTTCCCGCATCAGAAGGCCAAAGTTAACCCAAGGTTAATTTTCTTGGCGTCGAGCCGGAGATTCAGGGTGCTTTGGTACACTTCGCCAAGGTTGAAATTGGCCAGTATGAGAGGTTGCAGCCGTGTCCTGGGTTTTGCTACCCCGCGACGCCCGCGAAGGGCACATCGAGTTGGACTGGTTAGGGGTTGTCCTTCTGGCTTGTCTCGTTCTGATGACAGGCTGCGGCAGCAGCAACCAAAGCAGCAGCGGCGGAAGCATAACCTGTGCCACTGTTCCCGGCGCTCCTGCGGGTCTGGCAGCCTCTAACACTACCAGTTCCGGAACAACCTTGGACTGGACGGCGCCCACTGGCCTTGCGGCCAATTGCAACGTGACCCGCTACACCGTCTACGAAAACGGGACCTCAATCGGCACCTCGAGCGGCGCCAGCTTCGATGTGACCGGCCTGTCTTCCTCGACCAAGTATAGCTTCACCGTGGCAGCCAGCGACGCGGCTGGCCTTGGGGCTCAAAGCTCCGTCGCATCCGTGACCACGAGCGCGGCCGTAACTTTGGAGGCCACGACTACGAATCTGGTTTCTTCACAAAACCCCGTGGATGTCGGGCAAGCAGTCACCTTTACGGCAACCGTGACGCCGCAGTCCAGTGGTACGGTCACGGGCAATGTGGTGTTTTACAGTGGGAGTACAAACTTGGGCGATGTACCCCTATCAGGGGGCGTGGCCAGCCTTACGACCAGTACCTTGAGCGGCGGCACGGACTCGATCACAGCAAGGTATACGGGGACCACTGACTTTGCGGGCAGCTCGTCGAGCGTGCTGAGCGAAGTCGTCGACGCTGGAACGACCCTTGCCGAGACGATGACGTGGGATGGTCTTACCCGTTATTATCAGGTCTATCTGCCTGCCGTTCTGCCGCCAAATCCGCCGCTCCTGTTGATGCTCCACGGCACGCATTATGATGTTCCGCCGGCCAATCCCAGCACGTTGAACTGGAGCTGGCAAAGTCTCGCCGACCAATACGAATTTATTGAGGTGCAGCCGGCCTCAACCTATAACGCCGACTCCGGTCAATGGAACTGGAATTCCTATTTCATGGACGCAGCTTTCACCTCGGCCGAAGTCGGTACCTGTACTTCACCTCCCGCAACCTCTTGCCCGGACGACGCCGGTTTTCTGCGGCAGCTCATTGTTAATCTCACGGCCCAGTACAACGTGAATCCCGACATGGTGTTCGTTACCGGCATGTCCTCAGGCGGGCAAATGGCGGAGCGTGTTGGGGTGGAGATTTCTGATTTAGTGGCGGCGATCGCTCCCACTTCAGGACAAATGGAAGGGCAGCAGTCTGCCCCGCCGCCGGTGCAGGTTCCTGGCAATGCCTTGGCGCCAATCTCGGTTCAGGAATGGCACGGTACGGAGGATACTGAACTTCCTCCGTGCAATTACGGAACGACACTTTATTCTCGAGTGACTTACTATCTGGATACCGTCGACGACACATTTGATTATTGGGTGCAACAGAACCAATGCTCTTCCCTTCAAACCACGCAGACGCTGTGTACCGATGGCCAGGCGACTCCAGGCCTATCCGGTAACGTTGCCACCGCCTGCGTAAACAGCAATGTGGAAGTGCAATTCATCTGGGAGCAAGGTATAGGGCACGACTGGGAATCCGGAAATAACGACGCACGCTGGCAGTTCTTGTCCTCCCACCCCAAACAAGACTCGGACGTAACAATGAAGAGATAGCAGGTGCAGCAGAATGTGGGCGGGGCGCCCGGAAATACATTGGAGCGGGAGACGGGATTTGAACCCGCGACTTCGACCTTGGCAAGGTCGCACTCTACCACTGAGTTACTCCCGCTCGGTGGTGCCATTTTACAGCAGTGACATACCCCGTGCCAATTCGCTTTGAGCATACTGCATAATCGAATTCACAGAGAAGTCACGTAGACATGCATAACGTTGCTGGTGCTCGCCAATTAGCTCTGGCAGGCAAGCGTCCGCCAATGACTGACGAGATCATATTCCAGCACGAGAACACGATGGTGCGGCGGGTGCGTCTGGCTCCGGGCGAAGCCTTGCCCTGGCATTGGGACCCCTTCTACCGTGTGGCCGTAGTATTGAGCGGCGATCTGCTCGCTATTGAATTCCGCGACGGAGGCGAGCGTCAACTCGTCAACGTAACCGCCGGGCAAGTCGACTGGGAGGATCCCAGCGAGCGCATTCATCGTGCTGTGAATATTGGTAACAGGGATTACGAGCAAGTCACGGCGTTTCTGCTCGACCGCCCGGACGCGGTTGCTCAACCGACCAGCCTCTAATCGCGCGCCGCCCATTGTGGATCTTCTTCCGGTTTCACGATGTGCCCGTCGCGCATGTGGATGATGCGGTCACCGTACTTTGCCGCTTCAGGATTGTGAGTGATCATCAGCACGGTTTGACCCAACTCCTGATTTGACTGCCGCAACATCTGCAGGACGATGGTTGAGTTCTCGGTGTCGAGATTCCCCGTCGGTTCATCGGCTAAAACCACCGCCGGCTTATTGATCAGTGCCCGGGCCAAGGCTACGCGCTGTTGCTCGCCTCCGGAAAGCTCCGATGGGCGATGATTCAGGCGCTTTGCCAGTCCCAGAAGTTCGGTAATTCGCGAGAAGAATGCGGGATCGTTATTGCCATTGCGGGAAATTTCCCGCGCGATGGCTATGTTGGAGCGGGCATCCAAAGTCGGCAGCAAATTGAATTTTTGAAAGACGAAACCGATTTTGCGCTTGCGCAAGCGTGTACGCTCGGAGTCGGGAAGCGCAGCAATATCTTCTCCATCGAGAATGACCTTTCCCGAATCGGCGCGGGTTAATCCGCCCAGCAGATAAAACAAGCTCGACTTGCCACTACCGGAGGGACCCACCACAGTGACAAATTCGCCCTTCTGCACAGAAAGAGAAATCCCGCGCAGCGCCGGCACCTCGATCTTGCCCACGTGATAGGTCTTGCGCAAATCAATGGCTTCAATGAATGCGCCCATGCATTTCGATCTTACATGATGGCGGTGATTTCTCGCCGCGATCCGAAGGACGGGCAGAACGCGGAAGCGGTTGGGAATTTTTGCGAGACGAGACACAGCCGCCAACCATTGTGTCGCGGCTTGACTTCGCCGTTTGGCTCTGGGTAGGTTCTTCGGTGCGCAAAAGAGGCTTGCTCAGGAGGACAAGATCAGGCGGTCGCCGCCACAACAGCTATGGATTCCTTCAGGGTAGAAGCCTCGCGAGCGCCGGTGTGCCGCAACACTTCGCGGGCCCAGATCGTTTTCGCGCTCTCGCTGCAGGAAACATAGATCAGCACGCCCAAGTCGCCAAGCTGGTCTTCAAACCTTTCCGCGTCCTCCGGGGAAAACCCCAGTCCCACCAGAGTTCTGGAATTGCCGCAGAGCGCGGGCGCTCCTCGCGATGCCATGAGAGCGTGAAAGAACGCCTGAGAACGGATAAAGAAACCGACCTTCGGAATAAGAACTGCACCAATCTTTGAGAGCCAGCCAATGAGGGATGTGGTCGCGGAATCCGATTCTCCCTCGTTGTTAAACAGGTTTGCATCGCGAACCGCTCGCGCAACCGGGTGCGCAGGCGAAAGCATCATGCAGATATCCTCATTGTCAAAGCCGGCTTGATTCAGGTTGTGGATTATCTCCGTCAAAGCGACGGCGTCGGAATAGATCCCATAGGCCGCAGTTGCATTCGTTGCCATGACCACCTCCAGGCGGCGAAAACGCCGCTCCGCTTGAATCGCACAAATTCGGGAGACGAGACGACGCAACAGCTCGTTGAATTTAAGCCACGATCTGCACGGATGCGCTTGCCTACGAAAAGGCCGTGCGGTTTCAGGACAGTCGGTAGAGCGACTGTAACGCCCAAGGCGACGTCATGAAACTCGGGTGAATACTGTAGGGTTTGAGCTTTAATTTGCGTTTTCGGAAAATCGAGCGTGGAGTGCTTCTCCGAAGCTCGTGGGTGCAGTTTTTGTAAATTTGATTTACGGGAACCGCTGTATCGCGCTGTGCGAGATGCCCGCCTGTAAATAGTTGACGGTATGTGACTCAGATTGTCTGCTGAGATGTCTCCGGGCGGTTGCGGAGTTCAGGCAGCAAGAACGCTCAGTACTTGACTTCGCAGCCGCCTTTTTTGTCGATGCAAGAATCGACTCGAATCAATTCGACAGTCGGGATGCTGCGTTGGATCGGCGAACTGTGGCCTTACGTGTTCATTGCCGTCGCGACTGTCGGGTTGACGTATGCCGCGATCATAAGCAAGTAAGCGTAACTGCGGGAGTGCTGGGTAAGAGTTTTCAGGCTGCGATCAGAAAAGCGTTTGCCACCGGTAACCGCGCAATTACAGTCGTGCCCTCGCCGCTCGATTCTATCTGCAAGCTGCCCCCCAATTGGCGGAGTCGCTCGCGCATCCCCCGGATACCGACTCCGGGTGTTCCCCCAGTTTCCATCTCGTGGCACCGATCAGGAGGGATCCCCTTTCCCTGGTCTTGCACCTCTACACTCATCTGGCTATCGGAACGAGTAATGCGGACCCACGCGCTTAGGCTTTGCGAATGGCGGTGAATGTTGGTGAGACACTCCTGCACGACGCGGAAAATCGCAATTTCCATATCCTGGGGGAGGCGCCCGAGATCTTCGGGCAAGTCCAGCTCCACGCGGATCTTGCTGCGCTGGGTGAACCCTTCAAGATAGGACCGCAGACCGGAAGCCAGACCGACTTCGTCGAGGAGCGGCGGGTGCAGCAAATGTGAGATGGTGCGCAGCTCGGCCGAAAGTTCCTGCACCAAGCGCAAGCTTTCATCCACAATTCTCAGCGTCTCAGGTGGGAGCGCCTGATCTCCTGCTTCCAACAGGTCGAGGTTCATGCTCAGAGCCGCGAGAATCTGGCCGGCGCTGTCGTGAAGTTCGCGGGCGATGCGGCGCCGTTCCTGATCCTGCAGGTGCATGAGCTGGCCGGATAGGACGCGCAGACTCTCCTCCGCCCGCTTACGCTCCGTAATGTCTCGGATGGCGCTGGTGACCAGCATGCCCTCTTCGGTTTGCAGGGGGCTGAGGCTGATTTCTACAGGAAATTCGTGACCATCTTTGTGCCGGCCCCACAGTTCGAAGGCCGTACCCCTGGTATGCGCGAAAAAAGCTGTTTTGTGCTCGTCTTCGGGGTAGCGAAAGCGCTCCGGAACCAGCGCGTCGGCAGCTCGTCCCAGGAGTTCTTCCTGACGATAGCCAAACAACCTTTCGACCTGGGCATTGGTGAGAACGATCTCGCCTTCGGGATTTACTACGACCATGGCGTCAGGAGCGGCCTCAAGCAGCCCGCGGAACTTGGCCTCGGCCTTCTCTCGCTCGCGCGCGGCTTTTTTCTCGGCGCGCATCTGCTCCTCTGCGACCAGGCGCTTTTCTGCTTCGATGCGTGCCTGCTCTTGGCTCCTGGTCGCAGTTCTCATAACACGCAAAACCAGTACGTAAACGGCGATGGAAAGCAGGGCGATGGCCAGCGAAGCCAGCATGACGATCCATTGCCCGCGATTGGCGAGGCTGGCGATTTTATTGAGCCGGCGGTCTTCCTCCTTTTCCATATCGGCGACTACTTGGCGGAGTTGTTCCATGCGGCGCTGCCCGACCCCGGAAAGCACGAGCTGGCCGGCGTCCATGTCCCTCCCCTGCTTGTCAAATTGAACGGTCTCATCCAGTACCGCCATCTCTTCCTGCTCCAGCCGCCGCAACTCTTTCATGCGTTCTTGCTGGCCGCGATTGTCTTTTATGAGTTCTTGCAAATGAGCGAGTCGCCCCTCGATCTGGGAGCTGGCTTGTTGATACGGCGTAAGGTAGGTCGAATCGTCGGTGATCAAATAACCCCGCTGCCCGGTTTCCGCATCGACGACCAGGCCGAGGACGGAGCTCAATTCTTCTTTCACCTGGTGGGTTTGCTGAATCTGGGCGTTCAGGCGATCATAACCAAGGGCGGCACGGCAGGTATAAGCGACAACACCCAGGGTAAGGACCAATCCGGCGGTCAGAATCAAAAGTAGACGTTGCTGCAAACTGCCAAACATACACCTACCCCATGACGAGCGAAGATACTTTGCTCCATACCGTTCGCTGAGGAAAGCAACACGGTTCAACAAGCAGAGTTTCGGGAAGCCCGGGGCCGCGGCTTAAGAAACCGGCCAAATACCTCCGGCGGCACAGGACAGCGCACTCCAATTACAGCTGGACTGCTGCATAAAATGAATCGTTCGCCGGTCATTCGACTGTTTTTGAGTGAAACGAGCTTGTTGAAAACTACGCGACCACAGAACCCGCAAAAGCGAGCAGCCAAAATTATAGTACGTCTGCCGAAATAATCTTGTACATGAAATCACCTAGGGTCGGGGTTGTAGAACTTTCGATGAGCGAAATGCAAGGGGGAAGAGGTTGTTGAACGCTCGGTCGTGTGTGGTGCTTGCCTTCGAATACGGGTGGTACCATGAAGCTTCCTGCGCTGGACAGCCGGGGGCGGCTGCCCAAGAACAAGCCTCACGACCTGGACCTTTATTTAGATTGACCTGCCAGAATCCTGAGCAACAGGAGCCAACGGCGAACGTTGGTGGTCATCAGGAAATTTTCCTTCACGTGTTCGCGCCCGTTATGGCCGAGTTGCCGGGCGAAATCGGGATGGGTCAGCAGGTAGCGAATCTGGTAGGCGCAGCCATCGACGGAATGCACCAGCGCGCCGGTGAGCTTATGGATAATCTGGTTAGGAATGCCGCCAACGGCTCCGGCGATGGTAGGTTTGCCTTTCCATAGTGCCTCGGTGACAGTGAGACCGAAGCCTTCGCGAATCGATTTTTGCACAATGAGGGTAGAGGCGCGCTGAAGAGCGTTGATTTCGAGCGCGCACCAGGGAGGCAGATCAAGAATGATGATATCGGGATCGTCGCCTGCGGCTTCCAGGACTTCTTTGAGAACTGCCGCGCCCTCAGGGTCATCAGTAGCGCCACCACCGGCGAGGACTAACTGGCAATCCACATACTTACGCGCCTGCTTGAACGCTTCAATGACTCCCACGGGATCCTTGGCGCGATCGAAGCGCGAAACCTGGGTGACAATCGGACGAGAGCGGTCGATACCGAATTCATCGCAGACCTTTTGAATGAAACTGTCCTCAAGCTCCTTGTTTTTTTCCGACAGGGGGTCGATGCAGGGATAAAACAAATACTGCGGTATCGCCAGCTGGCGCGTAAAGGATTGAGAGGAAAAGATTGCGGCATCGTAACGCTCGATGAAAGGCGCGAGAAATTCCCAGACTTCGCGACTGGGATTGGACAAATCGATGTGGCAGCGCCAGACCCAGCGCCGGGAGTCGTCCCGAGAGTGAATCAAAGCAGCGGGCTGTGGATCATGGATCACGACAAAATCTTCGTTGAACTGGATGCGCTGGCTGTTGATTTGATTGTGCATCAGGAAGATATCGCGGGCCTGCTGGGTCAGCTGATAGTCGCTGCCCTGTAGCGCATTGTGAAAAGCCTTGGTCACCTCGAAAAAGTCGTTTCCGCCGGTGATAACTTCCCAATGGGTTTTTACCTCCACCTCGTTGAGCAGAGGAACCATCTGATTAAGCATTTCGGCAACTCCGCCGCCCACTGCGGTCGAGTTCACCATTTTTACAGTTTTGCCTTTGAGGCCGTTGGCTAGAAAGCGCAGTTCGTCGATAGAGGCTTCGCCCACGATGCCTTTGTAATCGTCGAGGTGCGGCGGCGGCACTGGTTCGGGGGGAGTCTGCCGGATGCGCGGTTTCTTGCGCCGCTCGGGACGCGCCGCAGGAGCGGGGGCTGGAATGGCCGACGGGTGCTGCACTTCCGGAGAAGTGATTGCCTGGGAAGTGACTTCGCCGGCAAGTTGAGATTGCGTTGGTTCCATCATGTGTGTGCCTTATAGCAGCGCCCGTTCCACGATGCGAAGAATCTGCTGGCGAACATTTTCCATCGTGGCGGTATAAATGTCGATTCGGTTCAGTTGGCGGGCCGCATCGGGCAGACCGAGATCTTCGAGCAGCCATTGAGAAAAATCATTGGACATGAGCCTGAGCCGAAGCCGGGCTTCGATAAAGTGATGATGCAGAGAATGCACGCTGACGTGACGCAGGCCTTCTGCGAACTCGGGCAAGCTGTGGGCCACAAAGCTGGTGGGAATCACTATGGTATCGGCAGCACAAAAGTAGAAGGTTTCGCGCGCACCGCGCGTGGCCGAGACCGGAGAGCGCTGGAGAAACTTCTCCACGATCTGCACGAAGCATTCCCGCAGTTGTGCGACGGAGGTAAACTCGCGCACGTCCACGCTGGCCAGGTTTTCAGCCAGACTGGGCTCGTTACAAGAGGAAAGGGCCCAATGCGCGAAGTCATTGGAAAAACCTTCGCGAATGAAGTGATGCTCCTGGAGAGTGCGAAAGGTATGCTGAAAGATGGAGTTCTCCGGGCACTCGCGCAGCGCCTGCAACAACTCGGCTAAGTTGGTCGCCTTTTGCCGGGTAATGCGCAAAAGGTGCGCCGAGGTGTTGAAGTAAAACGGCTTCACTGCTGTGCGAGTCAAGGTGGGCGCCATTGCTGCCGTCATTTCTTCACCACCAGCTTGTATTCGTTTTTGGTCATGCGGTCCTGGGATGCCTCCATCCAGCCGGATAAAAACTCGAGCAGATCGCCAGGAGGCTTGAGCCATACCCGGGCTGAGGTTGGCCGCCACTCTGGCCGCACCAGGATGCTCAAACCACGACGGTTGATTGCCTCAAACGCCCGCTCGTCGGTAGTGTCATCGCCCAGATATGCAGCCGGCGTGTGCGGATACATCTCACTGAAGATAGTGAGAACAGCATCCCCCTTGTCCGCTTCCGGGGCGCAGATTTCCAGGCCGCCGTCGAATTCGAGCAGATGGAGGCCACTGGAATTCGCCAGCGGCTCCCATCGGGATAAAATTCTGCTTCGTATGGAACGCGCCTGGCTTTGTGGCAGCCCACGCCAGTGTACGGCAATGCTGCCCGCTTTGAATTCGGCGGCGGGATCCAGCTTTTCCGCCCGTACTTTGCACTCCGCCTCGGCGAGAGCGGCGACGGTCTGCTTTTGCAGGGGCAACAGTTCGCAGTTTCCATTGGGAAAAAGACGCTGCAATCCATGCAAACCCCAAATCTCGGGGCGAGGGACAAGATCGAGTAAGGGCGCTATATCATGCGCATTTCTCCCGGAGATGATCACAACGCGCGAGCGGCCACTATTGGCAATCGCCTGGATCACGGGCAAAAGGCCAGGATACGGCAAAGCTTCGTCAGGGTCGCTGCAAAAGGGCGCGAGCGTGCCGTCATAGTCCAGCATGAGCAGCGATTCATTGGTCCCGGCAACTGCCCTCAACAGCGCGTCGACCTGAGACTTGGCTTGTGAATTCAACCCTCCCTCCCGGGGAAATTGCATTTACCGTCAGATTACGCCGCGGTGACACCCCGAAACTTCTCGAAGCTGCGGTCGCCATCAAGCCTGAGCTCGCAGAGTTCCGTGATCAGGCTGCCTGCCCAGGAGTAAACGTTCTGTTCGCGCAAGATGCGACGCATACGTTGCATACGGCTCTGCTGCTCCTCCGGCGGCATTTCCAGCGCGGCGCGAATGGCCTCGGCGGTTTGATCAATGTCGTAAGGATTTACCAGCAGAGAATCGCGGAGTTCACGCGCCGCGCCGGTGAACTGACTTAAGACCAGAACGCCGCGCTCATCGGTCCTTGCAGCAAGAAATTCCTTTGCCACCAGATTCATGCCATCGTGCAAGGAGGTGACCAAGCAGAGGTCGGCAGAGAGATAGTAGCGTTCGATCTGCCGATGATTGTGCTGCTGCTTCAGAAAGACGATGGGCCGCCAGTTGCCCGACTGGAAGCGCCAGTTGATGCGTTCCACTTCGGCCTCCAGCTCGGCCTGCAGGTCGTGGTAACGCTTGATATGGGTGCGGCTGGGCGCGCCGATCTGGATGAAGGAAAAATTGTTCTGATATTTCGGGTATTTCTCGAGAAAGCGCTCGATGGCGCGAAAGCGCTCGAGAATTCCCTTGGTGTAATCCACACGATCCACGCCGACCCCGACGAAAGCCGCTTCGACGCCGAGATTGTGCAACAATGCCGAACGGTCTGCTCCGGTGACCGGGTTATCGACCCCCTGCGCTTCCGTCTCAGGAAGATTGACGCTGATGGGGAACGGACGCACGATGGTGCGATGACTCTGGCGAAGGACCGAAAAGTGTTCCCAATCGACTCGCGATTCGACCACCCGGTCGACCGTCTGCAAGAAGTTGTTGCAGTGCGATTGAATATGGAAACCGACCAGATCGGCGCCCAACAGGCCTTCGACTAACTGGCGCCCCCAGGGGCAAATACCGAAGGTTTCGGGATTCGGCCAGGGTATATGCCAGAAAATGGCAACCCGCGCATCCGGCCGTTTCTGCTTGATCATGCGTGGCAGGAGAGCGAAGTGATAATCCTGAACCAGCACGACGGGCTTGCGAGTATCTGCAATCTCATCCAGTAGTGCGGCGGTGAATTTGCGGTTCACATCCTGGTAATGTTGCCAATCCTGCGCGCGGAAAATTGGGCGGGTATGTGCAATGTGGCAGAGCGGCCACAACCCTTCATTGGCGAAACCGTAATAGTATCCCTCTTCCTCTTCTTTGCTCAGCCAAACGCGGCGCAGGGTGTAGCTGGGATCGTTGGGAGGAACGCGCAGCCGGTCGTGGTCGTCGACGACTTCGTTATCGGCATCGCCGCTACCGTGAGCGACCCAGGTACCGTCGCAGGCGTCAAGCACGGGCTCCAAGGCGGTCACCAAACCGCTCGGCGGCACAACTACTTCCAACGACTTGCCGTTGCGATGGTGCATATAAGGCTCTCGGTTGGAAACTACAAAAAGTCGCCCGCCATCCAGCCGCGTCTGAACGTGCACCGCGAGCCTATCCGCCGTCCACTGCGATTGCGAAGCTTCGCGTAGCCGGGCCTCATTCTCAGCAGCCGTACGTGCCTGACTCAGGCTCTCGGCCAGCGTAACCACCTCCCAGGCGATAGGACGAAACAGATCGAGGTCAGGCATTTGTTGCCGTGACGAAATTCTGCCCATGCGCAAAGCGCGCATCCACTGTGCGGCCTGCGCGATTGGGCCGGCAATGCTCCAACGCACGATCAGCAAAGTGATCAGGACGATCAGCAGAACTTCCGCCAGCACGCCCAGAAACGCCTGCCGCCAGGTGCGAAGATTTTGCGCCCTTATGTAATCCACGTCGTGCACGATGGCGAGTCCGCCGATGACATCGTCTTGACGGTGCAGGGGTAGGGCAAAGATATGTGCATGATGAGTCGCCAGACGCAGGTAGGTCTCTTCGCCGTGCCCGTCGGCAATGGCTTGTGTCACGGACAATGGAGGATTCGATAGAAGGGGAGCCAACTCCGGAGTAATCGCGAGAGTCTTGCCTTCGCGATCGTAAACGGCGATGCCCAGCATGTGTTCACGGCTGCCAAAACGCTGCACCAGACGCTGAAGGGCGCGTTCTCCGCGTTGCGAGCCGTTTTCCAGGGATTTTTCCACATTACCGGCGACGCTTTCACCGAGAACCTCGGCGCGGCGCTCCAAATCGCTGCGCAGGACCCGCTTTTCGGCCACGACCTGGTTATAGGAGAAACCAAGCGAAACGATCGTGATACCAACGATTAAAGAAACGATTAGCCGGACGCTTAGTAAGCGCATGGAGAGGTGTTTTTATCTGGCAAACCTGTTTCAAGATTAGCGATGGGGCGACCGCACGGACATACGGGAATCACCGTACAACTTCCGAGTGGAACCTTCCGCCCGACACGCGAGATCCCTTCCCCGCGAAAGTAGACTGAAACAAGTAAAAGGGAGGTTTGAGGGACCGGGTCGCAGGCAGGGAATTAGCAAGCTCCCCGGCGGGACGGCTGACGCCAACCCCTTTCAAAACGGGAAGATACAGTAAATACCCTAGGGTGACGTGAGGCGTTCCGTGGTAGGAATGATATGGTTTGTGCGGCTCCCGCAGTCCCTGTCCCAAGCATGTCGAAGGCGAGCGGCAGCGTGCGCCCTCGGTGGTATGACGAATAGAACGGCCTTCGTCGGTCGTACTGCGCGCTTCTCACCTGCGGGCTGTAGCACAAAGTCATTCAGAAAACTTCAATATTGCGGCAACTCCTTTTGTCCCGGAGAACAAAGGTCATGAAGAAGAGCAGCCAAAGCTCGGCCACAGCGGTGGTCAACGCCGCAACAGAAGAAAATCACAAAGGCAACGGCAACGGAAGTCCGGTTCTGATCGCGGATACGCCAGTGGCTGATCTGGGTGTGATTTTAGCCAGCCTGCAAACCATGCGTAACGGCGACTTTTCCGTGCGCCTGCCGGGATCGTGGACGGGGCTGGCTGGAAAGATCGCTGACACTTTCAATGCTATCGTGGCCGCCAACCAGCAGATGGCTCAGGAACTGAAGCGTGTAGGGCAGGTGGTTGGAAAAGAAGGCAGAACCCGCGAGCGCACGCGTTTTCATGAGTCGCGCGGAGCCTGGGGCGAGATGGAAGTTTCGATTAACACGCTGGTGGAGGATTTGCTCCGGCCGACGGAAGGCGTTACGCGCGCCATTGCCGCCGTAGCCCAAGGCAACCTGACGCAGACCGTGCGCCTGGATGTCGATGGCCGGCCCTTGGAAGGCGAATTCCTCCGTTCGGCCAACATCGTCAACACGATGATTCAGCAGCTAAGCGTTTTTACCGCTGAAGTAACGCGCGTGGCCCGTGAAGTGGGTACAGACGGCAAGCTCGGCGGCCAAGCGCTGGTGCCGGGCGTCGCCGGAACATGGAAAGACCTGACGGACTCAGTGAACTCAATGGCCTCGAACCTTACTGGCCAGGTGCGAAATATCGCGGAAGTCGCGACTGCGGTGGCCAGCGGCGACCTATCTCGAAAGATTACGGTGGATGTACGGGGCGAGATCTTACAGTTGAAAGAAGCTATTAACACGATGGTGGATCAGCTGCGCTCGTTCGCTTCGGAAGTGACGCGCGTGGCCCGCGAAGTGGGAACTGACGGCAAACTGGGTGGGCAGGCTGTGGTTGTAGGCGTGGCTGGAACGTGGAAAGATCTTACCGACTCAGTCAACGCCATGGCCGGCAATTTGACAGCGCAGGTGCGAAACATCGCCGAAGTAACTACGGCCGTAGCGCGCGGCGACCTGTCGCGCAAGATCACCGTTGACGTGAAGGGAGAAATCCTCGAACTCAAAGACACCATCAACACCATGGTGGACCAGCTCAACGCGTTCGCCGGAGAGGTGACCCGTGTGGCTCGCGAAGTCGGAACCGAAGGCAAACTGGGAGGCCAGGCGCAAGTGCCGGGAGTCGGTGGAACCTGGAAAGATCTCACCGATAACGTGAACTTCATGGCCTCGAACCTGACCGGCCAGGTGCGCAACATCGCGGAAGTGGCAACTGCCATCGCGAATGGCGACTTGTCGCGGAAAATCACGGTCGATGTGCGCGGCGAGATTTTGCAGCTGAAAGAAACGCTGAACACAATGGTCGACCAGCTCAACCGGTTCGCTGGCGAAGTGACGCGTGTGGCCCGCGAAGTGGGGACCGAAGGGAGGCTTGGAGGTCAAGCCAACGTGCCGGGGGTCGCCGGCACCTGGAAAGATCTCACCGACTCGGTTAATTCCATGGCCGGAAACCTCACAGGCCAGGTGCGAAACATCGCAGAAGTCACGACGGCAGTGGCCCGCGGCGACTTGTCGCGCAAGATCACGGTCGACGTCAAAGGCGAAATTCTCGAACTGAAGAACACGATCAACACCATGGTCGACCAGCTCAACGCGTTCGCGGGCGAAGTCACCCGCGTGGCCCGCGAAGTAGGTACGGAAGGAAAACTCGGCGGACAGGCGCAGGTACCAGGCGTTGCCGGAACCTGGAAGGATCTTACCGACAATGTGAACTTCATGGCCTCGAACCTTACGGGCCAGGTGCGTAACATCGCTGAAGTCGCAACCGCCGTTGCTCGCGGCGACTTGTCGCGGAAAATCACGGTCGACGTGCGCGGTGAAATTCTCGAACTCAAAGACACGCTGAACACCATGGTGGATCAGCTCCGCTCGTTCGCTTCCGAAGTGACGCGCGTGGCCCGCGAAGTGGGAACGGACGGAAAGCTTGGCGGCCAGGCTGTGGTTCCCGGCGTCGGCGGTACGTGGAAGGACCTTACCGACTCGGTGAACTCGATGGCTTCGAATCTCACAAACCAGGTGCGAAACATCGCCGAAGTTTCGACCGCGATCGCCAACGGCGACCTCTCCAAGAAAATTACGGTCAACGTAAGCGGCGAAATTCTGCTGCTGAAGGAAACCATCAACACGATGGTGGATCAACTCAACGCGTTCGCCGGCGAAGTAACCCGTGTAGCTCGCGAAGTCGGAACGGAAGGCCGGCTTGGCGGTCAGGCCAATGTGCCGGGTGTCGCAGGCACCTGGAAAGATCTCACCGACTCGGTTAACTCGATGGCCGGAAACCTCACTGGCCAGGTACGAAATATCGCCGAAGTCACAACGGCCGTGGCGCGCGGCGACTTGTCGCGCAAGATCACGGTCGACGTGAAGGGGGAAATTCTCGAACTGAAGAACACCATCAACACGATGGTCGACCAACTCA
>JASHQM010000119.1 GCA_030039165.1 Candidatus Sulfotelmatobacter sp.
CACGTACTGATGAAAGACGTGGTGAGCCTGCGGCTGGCTAAACGGCAATTGAATTGGGGCGGAATTAGTCGGCTCATTGCCACTCGAAATCAGTCCGGCTGCGGCGAATAGCTGGTCATAGCGCGCCGCGTGCTCGCGGCGAGTTACGTTCCAATTTTCTACATATTTCAGCTTGACTCGTAAAACGGCGGCCTGGATCGCATCCAGACGACTGTTCCATCCGAACTCTTGGTGAACATAGCGCCGCGGGCTGCCGTGATTGCGCAGACGGCGAAGATGCGCGGCTAATTCTGCATCATTCGTCGTGACCGCGCCGGCATCGCCGTACGCACTGAGATTCTTGGTGGGATAGAAGCTGAATGCTGCGGCAATGCCCATGGACCCGGCGCGCCGGCCAGCCCATTGTGCACCGATCGCCTGGGCCGCGTCTTCGATGACCACGAGGTGGAATTCGTTGGCCAACTTCTGAAACGCATCCATGTCGGCGCATCGCCCATAAAGATGAACCGGAAGCAGCGCGCTGAGATTCTCGCATGGGCGCTCGCGAAGAAAAGATTCGGCTTGTGCGGGATCGAGATTGAAAGTCTGCGGGTCGATATCGGCAAAAACCGGACGCGCGCCAGCCCGTACAATTGCGCTGGCCGAGGCAAAAAAGCTGAATGGCGTGGTGAGAACCTGATCTCCAGGCTGCACGCCGGCGGCAGCCAGAGCCAGCCAGAGAGCGTCGGTGCCGGAGGCACAACCAGCGCTATGTTCCGCGCCGCAGAACGCTGCCAGCTCGCGCTCGAACGCTTCGACTTCAGGGCCGAGAATGTATTGTTGGGAAGCGCAAACGCGCTGGATGGCCGCCACGACTTCGGCACCGATTTGCTCATACTGGCGGTGCAGGTCGAGCAAAGGGACGGGATCGATTGATTCAGCCGGCGCCGTGGGCGAGTTCCTTGGCCGGGCAGGTGGAGATGCGATTTTGGCTGTTGGGTTCACGCTGCTCGTTCCATTCGAAAAGCGATTGTAGCAGGAGCGATTCGCGCGGCCAGGGGTGCTCTGTGGGGGCGAATGTTTCGTTCAGGCAGCTCGACACCAGGGGACGTCCATTCGTAACAGAATCTTTCCGCCTCGAGCTCATTCTATGTAAATTCATATAATCTTGCTCCTAAATCTTCCAATTCAGAGAGCTTATGGTCGTGGCTGGACTTACAAGTTATTGAAAAACAATATGTTATAAAGTGATGAGTGTTGGCATTCACTGTGCATAATGATGTTGTTCTGCTGTTGTGTCTACAGGCGGCAGTCGCACGTTCAGTCCCAGATTCTTAGCAAAAGTTCCACGAAGCAGAATTTCAAAGACGCGGAGAAAATCCCATGCGATTTACGATAACGAGCAAGTTGTTCATGCTGCTGATGGTGCTCGCACTTGCGCTGACCGGCGCGGTATGGGCGCAAAACTTCACCCAAGGAGCGATCAGCGGGACGGTAACCGACGCCTCCGGCGCCGTGCTTCCCAATGCCATGGTGAAAATAAAGAACCTGGATAAAGGGTACGCGCACGAATTGACGAGCGGCGCTGCTGGCGGATTTCAGTTTAACGAAGCCGATCCGGGGAACTACCTGGTCGAGGTGACGGCCTCCGGGTTCAAGACTTATTCGGCGAGAATCACCGTTGTTGTCAGCCAAGTGACTACCGTAAACGCCAAGCTGGAAGTCGGAGCCGCTGGGACGACGGTTGAAGTCTCGGGCGCCGCTCCGCTGCTGGAAACCGAAGCTGCTGATATGTCGACAGCGTTTGACCAGAATCTGGTTGCGAACCTGCCCAATGGCGGGAACGACTTGACGGCGGTTGCGTATACGGCCCCTGGCGTCATCATGAATAACGCTGGCGGTTACGGGAACTTCAATGCCAATGGCCTTCCCGCCACCTCGAATGTGTTCACGGTTGATGGCGAAAACCAGATGGACCCGTTCCTGAACCTTAACAACTCGGGTCCGACGAACCTGATGCTGGGCAAGAACAGCATCGACGAGGCAAGCGTAGTAACGAATGCTTACTCCGGCCAGTATGGCCAGCAAGCCGGCGCGCAGGTCAACTACGTCAGTAAGGGCGGCACAAACAGCTATCACGGCAACCTGCAATACGAGTGGACCGGCGCCTACCTGGACGCCAACAACTGGTTCAATGGTTTTTACAGCAATCCGGCTCAGGCTACTCCTTTTGCCAACAACAACGAATGGGCCGCATCGATCGGCGGACCAATTAAGAAGGACAAGGCTTTCTTCTTCCTTGACACGGAGGGCATTCGTTACATCGTGCCGTCAACGGTGTCAGTAATTGCGCCTACTCCCGCGTTCCTGACGGACGTGCTCAATAACCTTCCCGTCGCGGCTAGCACTTCAGGCGGCGCATATCCGAACGCGAGCGCAGCGACCATTGCTACGTACACGGCCGCGGCAAAAATCTGGGAGTCAGCTCCCAATTACACAAGCGGGGTCGTCCAAGGGCCCTCCACAAACAGTTGCCTCGACCCCATTACCGGCACCGTCCCCGACCCAAATAGTGCGACCACATCAGTAGGCTGCACGCAGGTGTACAACACCAGCGCGGGTTTGCCGGCCACCGAGTGGCTGCTGATTGGCCGTTTGGACTACAACTTTACCCAAAAGGATCGTGCGCACTTCCGATTCGACATCGACATAGGGACCCAGGCAACTTATGCCGATCCGATTGATCCTTCCGCTTTCTCCGCGGCCAGCTATCAGCCGGAGTATAACAACCAGTTGGTGTGGAACCATGTTTTCAATGGCACCACGACGAACCAATTCGTTGCGGCCGCCAGCTATTACCGCGCGGTCTTTGACGAGCTTACAAACGGTTCCACATCTCCATTTCCCTATTCGCTTTTCCTGGCGGGTGGTACCAGCATCTATCCCTTGAATTACGAGAATTTCGTGTTTCCACAGGGCAGAAACGTCACGCAGTATCAGTTCATTGACGATTTCGCCAAGACTATCGGCCGGCATAATTTCAAGGCCGGGGCTAATTTCAGGCGGTATGACATAACCAACTACGACGCCTCGATCGAAACGACTCCGCAAGTGGTCGCCGGCCTGACTGATTTCTTTAATGGGGGCTCGACCGAGTACTTCCAGAACAACCCACTGAAGGATTCGGCACCGATGAATACCGGCGGTATCGGCCTCTATGCGCAAGACGAATGGGCAATTAAATCGAATCTCAAATTGACCTTCGCCCTGCGCGCGGAGCACAACTTCAATCCGACTTGCGACATCGATTGCTTCACACTGCCGGTTGGTTCGTTCGCCCAGGTTTCATCTCAGGGCGTAGGCACACCCTACAATCAGGCAATCACGTTTGGTCGAGGGTCGGCCTTCAACAGCGTCGACACTATCGATTGGTCGCCGCGCATTGGCTTCACCTGGTCGCCATTAGCCAGCCAGAAGACAGTGCTTAGTGGAGGCATCGGCTTGTTCTATGACGCCTTCCCGGCGTTCATTACCGACTCGTTCGTGAATATTCCTTACCTGGTTCCGGTCAGCCTGTATGGGGCCGATTTCGGCCTGCCTCCTGTTCAGTGGGCAGACCCTAAGGGTGCCGCTGCAACCGTCTTGACCACGGCAAACACCATCCGCAATGGGAACGCTTCATTGGGCATTCCCTCCCTGGCGAACGGCCTCACGGCCACTGAGCTGGTTGCGGCCGGTGGCGCGGTGCCAAACATCACCGGCTTTCCCGGAAAGCTGAGGACCCCGCAGTATCAGGAATGGAACTTCCAGGTCCAACAGCAACTGGATAGCAAGAGCCGGTTGACGCTGGCGTACGTAGGGAACCACGGTATTTTCGAGCCGTACCCGAACAGCACGCTCAACGCATATGATACGGCTGGGACAATCTTTGGGTACCCGACAGCGTCGCCCGACCAGCGTTTCGGCTCGTATACTGACTGGATTTCGGGGGCCATCTCCAACCACAACGCATTGGTGGCTGGTTACACGAGGCGGGCAACGGCCGGCCTGGTGTTTAACGTCAACTACCAGTACTCGCACACGCTCGATGAGATATCGAACGGTGGACTTTTGAACTACGGCGTCACCGCTATTCAGGGCCAGATCAATCCTGCTGGTCTGAGACTCAACAACTACGGTAATGCCGACTACGACATCCGCCATGCCTTCAATGCGAACTACGTATGGACAGAGCCGTTCCATATGAACAACAAGTTCGAGAATTCGATTCTCGGCGGCTGGCTGGTATCTGAGAACTTCATTGTCCGAAGCGGTGTTCCCTTTACCGTGACCGACGGCACGACGGCTATTTCAAGCGGCAGCACGGCTACTCCTGTGCAGCCCATTGGCAATGGCCAGGGAAGTTGCGTGAACGGGTTCAGCGCCTGCTTCAGCTCTGCTGACTTCCTCAGTGCAAACAGCCTTGGTAATCCTACGGCGGGTGGGCCGGCGACGTACTTCCCAACGGAGATGCGAAACCAGTACCGTGGCCCTGGGTTCTTTGACTCAGACGTCACCGTCGGCAAAACGTTCCGCGTGAAAGAGCGAGTAAACATGGCGATTGGGTTGAACCTGTACAATGCGTTCAATCATCCAAGCTTCGAGAACCCCAACCACAGTTGGACCGGCTCGGCGTGCTCGAATATTCCCACTGGCTACCAGGGAGCGCAGGCGAGCTGCGGCTTCATCTCAGGCGTAGCCGCTCCTCCAACCGGCGCGTATGGCTCGTTCTTCCAGGGCCTGCCTGCTGGACGTGAGGGTCAGCTCACCTTCAAGATGGATTTCTAAACTGCGGAATTCCACATCGCGGTCCCGGCTCGCCGGGACCGCTTTTTTGTTCCGGAATCGAGTTATGCAGAAAGCCTGGGAGGAACCTGCAACAAACGACACTCACTTGGGTTAGACTGTATGCCTACTGAGAGAGCCAACCGCATGGAGGTTTAAGATGGAAACCAGAACTATTGCGTGCCGTACCGTGCTATTTGCCGCTCTGCTGTTTCTGATCGGCCCGCTCACTGCACCGAAAAACGCCGCAGCCCAGCAGAGCGCGGCGAGCAAGCCCAAAATAACGATGCAACTGCCTTGTACCCTTGCATCGGCTCTCGAATCCAAGAAGCATAAGGCGGGGGACGAAGTGGATATCAGGACCGCCGCTTCCTTGGATCTCCCCGACGGGACGTCGATTCCTCAGGGTGCGACTGTTGTCGGACACATAAAGCAGTCGACGGCCCAATCTAAAGGTGATGCTAATTCGTCACTCGAAATTGTCTTCGACCAGATAAGGCTGGGGGGCGAGAAAACCTTGCAGATCGCCGGGGTCATCCAGGCTGTGGGCCCGAATGTGAACGGAGACACGGGATCTGGCGGAGGCGTCGATTACGGCAACAGCTTGAATCGCATGACCCAGCACCCACAGACGGCGTCGTCACCGGTAGGGGTGCCACTCCTTAATGGGCAGTCGGTTGGAGTGATTGGGGTCAAGGACCTGGAATTGGGGAGTGACGGTGTAATCCATTCGAGTGCAAAAGAAGTGAAGTTGCCGAATGGGGCGCAAGTTATGCTTCGGGCACAGGTGCTGAATTGAGATTTAGCGCGGACGGAAAGCCACACGTACCTGTTTTGCGAAAGTTTCCTTTGCGGTACCCGCTTGCCATTTTCCGGTATTTTTCCTAGTGCGTCCGGAAGCAGAGAGGTGTAGACTCTCTTTCCATATCGTGCCCGACTGAGGGGCGCCGTATGACTTCCTGCCTCGGTTTGTGCCGGCTGTTCTGTGTTTTCGCCCTCGTCCTGCTGTTTTCCCCACCTTGCACCCGCGCTTTGCAGTTGAGGATGGGCGGCGCGGGTTCCGGCATCGATGTCGGCAGCCTGAAAGTTCGTGTGACGGACGAGAATGATCGTCCCATTGGCGTGCGGGCCCATGTACAGCTCATGATGGCAGGGGGCGCGAGCACCACGGGTGATGCCTATTGCGACGAGGATGGGATTGTCAATTTCAATGGAGTGCCTGTAGGAACCTACGACCTCGTAGTTTCCGGGGAGGGTCTCGAACGAACCGACAGCGGCCCATTCGAAGTTGACAATCGTAAGACCACCCAAGCCATGTATATCCAGGTCAAGCGTACGGCGGATGTACAAGCAGAGGAGGCATCGAATGGCGGCGGCATTGTGAGCGTGCGCGACCTCAACGTGCCCAAGGCGGCGGGCAAGGAATTCGACCACGCCACCAGGGACATGGGGAATCAGGACTGGAAGAGGGCCGCCGCCCATCTCAAGAAGGCGATTGCAGTTTATCCCAAGTTTGTGGACGCCTATAACAACTTGGGAGCGGCCTATCGGAGACTCGGGGATGTATTGCAGGCACGGCAGGCCTGGCAGAAGGCCATTGAGTTAGACCAAAAGTTTGCACCCGCACTCTTGAACCTGGGCCGGCTGGCGATCGGGGAAAGGAAGTACACCGACGCGGAAGGCTTATTGAGTCGGGCATCGGCAGCCGATGGCGGCAACCCACAGATTCTTATGCTGCTGGGGCAAAGCCAGTTGCTGGCAGGGCACTTTGATCAGGCCATCGCCAGCGAAGACAAAGTCCACGCCCTGCCCAACCACGAGAAATATGCCCTCTCCTATTGCATTGCTGCACGGGCGTTTGAGCATGAGAATCGAGGACCGGAAGCAGTCGCTCAATTGCAAGCCTTCCTGCAGGAGCAGCCGAAAGGGCTTTTAGCCGACGCGGTGCGCAAGGAATTGACCAGATTGGACGCGGTGATGGCCAATTCGATTCGTCGTTGAGCTTGCCAAGAGTTTGGCGAGGCCTCCC
>JASHQM010000120.1 GCA_030039165.1 Candidatus Sulfotelmatobacter sp.
CATGACCTCTGCCGGAGTGGCGCTGGTTGCGATGTCATAATCCGCAGGTTCTTTCTTGAGCAGCAGGTCGCGCACGCATCCTCCCGCCAGGTAGGCCTGAAAACCGTGCCGGCGCAGCTTTTGGATAATCGAATTGGCAACTGGCCGAAGCATCTATGGGTACATTACAATCTTTCATCCGGTTGCGGCAGATTGAATGTCGCCTTCCTGGTGGCTGCCGGATGCTGCCGAGCGCCACCCCTCTTCGTTACCGCTGCATATATTGACCCCTGAAGTTCTTTCGCCAGCCGCCGATATTCAGGAAGGAACCTCGAAAGGATCTCTGGCGGCGCTTGACTTTCCGGTCGTAAGCAGCGCTTTTGCCTGTAGATCCAATAAAAACGCGAAAGATGAGTACGGCTTCATGAATAGCTTGCGTGCTCTTATCGTGGACGACTCCTCGGTGATGCGGAAAATCGTGGAGCGCTCGCTGCGCCAGGCCGGCATCGAGTTGAATCAGGTACTGGAGGCGGGTAATGGAGCAGAAGCCCTGGCTGTGTTGCAGGGCAGTCAGGTCGATCTCATTCTGTGCGACATCAACATGCCGGTGATGGATGGCCTGGAGTTCATCAAGCAGCTTCAGGGAGTGGAAACCGCGAAAGGCGTCCCGGTGATCATGATAACCACGGAAGGCAGCGAAGCCCATGTGGTGCAAGCTTTATCCAGCGGCGCGCGAGGCTACATCCGTAAACCTTTTACCGCGGAGCAGGTGAAAACGCAGGTGATTCCAGCGCTGGCAGGGAAAGCATGAGCCCGGTAAACGAATTGCTCGCCACTCCTGCCAGCCGCGAGCAGTGCGCATCGCTGCTGGAACTCGCCACGCGAGAGGTCTTCCAGCTCATGCTGGGAACGGAACTCACCGCGGCGCCCGCGGAGGCCAATCCGCATCAGGAAGTCACTTCGATGGTCGGCCTGGCGGGTCAGCTTTGCGGCGTGCTCAGCGTGCGTTGCGATGAAAAGGCGGCCGCGCTGATGACTTCAAAGATGCTCGGTGTGGAACCTGACAAAGTCGGCGCCGAAATGTGTGATGCCCTCGGTGAAATCTGCAACATGGTCGCCGGCAATTTCAAGAATAAGATCACCGGCCTTGGCGATGGCTGCATGCTTTCGCCTCCCACCGTGATTACTGGGAGCGACTACATCACCTACTCCATTGCCGACAAGCCGGCGCTCGAAGTCAGATTGTTGTTTGAAGCCATACCATTCTCGGTTTCGCTCGAGATCCACACGTAAGACAAGCTCTTCGCCGCCAGCCCTCCGTTCCGGCAAGCGGAAAAGAAAGATTTCACATTGCTGGGCACGGCGCTCCGGCTGCTTGCCATGCCTTTACCTTGGCCGAAAATTCATCGTGCGGCATCGGAATTGGGGTGCGGCCCTCGCCGGGATTCCATGCCCACAGTAGCAGCTTATCTTCGGTAAGATGCTCGACGAGCTGATCGAGATTGCGGCCGCGATTTTGTTTCGGGTCTTTGATCGATACGCAGATCTGAGCGTCAGTCAGTCCTTGCCAGATCATCGGCATGCTGGGCGGAGGCAATCGCCAGCCCGGCGCGCCCGGAGGCAGATGTGGGCCGGCGAGATTGTGATCCTGATGACAGGTATTGCATTTTTCCGCTGTAACTCCGAAACCTGAGGGGCCACGCCTGACGTTCATCGTATGCCGATGGCCGTCATCGCCCTGGCGCGGGAAGTCTCCGGTGGAATGGCAATTCATACAGCGCGGGTTACGCAGGACCGAAACGAAAGCTGCAAACAGCGCTCCGTTATCGTTGTCTTTGTTGGCGGCGATCGAGGGCTCCGCGGCGGCGACGGGGAACGGCAAAATATCCCACACCAGAAAACACGCCATCGACATCGCCGGAATAATCCAAAGCATTGTGTAGCGTTGCTTCATACTGCCTCCGACATGCGGATGGGCAAACGCCGGATCCGCTTTCCGGTTGCGGCGAATATCGCATTGGCGATCGCCGGCGCGGCACAAGGCACGCCGGGTTCACCGATGCCACCGGCTTTTTCTTTGCTTTCCACAATATAGCTATCGATCTCTGGACATTCGTTGATGCGCATCACCGGAAAGGTGTGGAAGTTGGTTTGTTGCAGGCGTCCTTTCTCGAAGGTGAGCTCCTGGTATAGCGCCGCCGAGGCTCCAAAGATCGCACCGCTTTCGAGTTGAGCCTTAATAATGTTCGGGTTTACATATTCGCCGCAGTCGACAGCACAGACCATGCGGTGCACGCGCACTTTGCTGTCTTCCACTGAAACTTCAGCCACGTGGGCAAGATAACTTTCGAAGGCAAAGTGAACCGCAATGCCTCGCCCCATGCCCTTCGGCAGCGGCTTGTCCCATCCGGCCTTTTGTGCCGCCAGATCAAGCACCCCCAGATGCCGTGGTTTTTCTTTCAGCAACTGCCGGCGAAACTGGTAAGGATCCTTCTGGGCGAGAGCGGCCAGTTCGTCGACAAAACATTCGACGGCGAAGGCGGTATGGGAGTGCCCTACTGAACGCCACCACTGCACCGGGACGCCGATCTCCGCTTGATGAGATTCAACCGTTATGTTCGGGATGGCGTAGGGCAGATCGTCAACCCCTTCGACTGATGATGGGTCATAGGCCTTACCCTTGATCATCGCGGCGAACGGCGTGCCGGCCATAATCGACTGCCCGACGAGACGCGATCGCCAGCATGATGCATTGCCGCTCGCATCCACGCCACCTTCGATGGCATGCAGGAACGCGGGGCGATACCACCCGCCGTTCATGTCGTCTTCGCGCGTCCACATTACTTTGATGGGCGCACCAGCCGCTTTGGCAATATGCATCGCCTCGATTACAAAATCCGAAGCGGGATTCGCGCGCCTTCCAAACCCCCCGCCCAGGAAGGTGGTATGGATCTGAACCTTCTCCGCGGGCAATCCCGCGATTTTGGCAGCATTCGCACGGTCGATGGTCTGGAACTGTGTACCTGTCCACAGTTCGCACGAGTCAGGCCGCAGGTCGACCACGCAATTCAAAGGCTCCATCATCAGGTGTGAAAGATAAGGAACTTCGTATACGGCCTCGACCTTTTTTGCAGCGCTGGACAGGGCAGCATCGAAATCGCCATCTTTTCGGACACTGGTTCCTGGCGTTTTCGCCCGTTCGCGGAAATCCTGCATCATGCGCGAAGTGTCGAAATCTGCCATGCCGCCTTCATCCCAGTCAATCCGCAGAACATCTCGGGCGACCTTGGCCTGCCAGAAAGTATCGGCTATGACGGCAACGCCGCTGGGCACAGCGACAATCTTTCTTACGCCCGGCGTCGAACGCGCGCGGGTGTCGTCAAAACTCTTCATCTTCGCGCCAAAGATCGGTGGCCGAGCCACGACCGCGGTCAGCATTCCCGGCAACTTCACGTCGATTCCGAATACGGCCTGGCCATTCAGTTTTTCTGGAGTATCAAGACGCTTGAGCGGCTTGCCAATGAGCTTGAAATCTTTGGGGTCTTTGAGCTGAACATGCTCAGGCGGCGTGAGTTTGGCCGCGGCGCTGGCCAATTGGCCATAAGTGAGTTTGCGATTCCCTGCATTGATTACCGTGCCGGATTGCGTGCGGCAAGTCGAGGGATCGACATTCCATTGCTGTGCGGCCGCGGCAACCAGCATGGCGCGGGCTGCGGCTCCGGCCTGACGGAACTGCTGAAGTCCTGACCACACGCTCGAGCTTCCTCCCGTCATTTGGATACCAAAGGCCGGGTGATTGTATTTGGGATCGACTGGAGCCGACTCAAATCCTACGCGGCTCCAATCGGCATCGAGTTCATCCGCCAGCAGCATGGGTAATGAGGTGTAGACGCCTTGCCCCATCTCGGAATGGTTCACGATAACGGTGATTTTTTCATCGGCTCCAATGCGGACGAATGCGTTCGGCATGAAAGCGGTCGTGCTGTGTTGCGCAGAAGCAAGAGTCGCCATTCCAGGAAGATGGAAACCGATCAGCAATCCTCCGCTGGCCGCGATGGAAACCTTCAGAAACTCGCGCCGCTCGATTGTCTTGGCTGCTTTCATCGCGCACCTCCACTGGACGCGAGCTCGGCGGCACGGTGAATGGCGCGGCGAATGCGCGGATACGTCCCGCAGCGGCAGATGTTGCCGGTCATAGCCTCGTCGATATCTTCATCTGTGGGCTGGGGCTTGCCCCGCAATAACACCGCCGCACTCATCAACTGTCCTGACTGGCAGTAGCCGCATTGCGGCACATCTTCTTCCAGCCAGGCGCGTTGCAGAGGATTGCTGAGATCGGGCGAGAGCCCTTCGATGGTGGTCACCGACTTCCCCGCTGCCCGCGAAACAGGCGCCACACAGGAACGAACCGCTTCTCCGTTGATGTGCACCGTACATGCGCCGCATTGTGCCATGCCGCAGCCATACTTCGTCCCAGTAAGACCGAGTTGCTCGCGAATAACCCAGAGGAGCGGAGTGGAAGGATCGATATCCAGATCGACCCGTTTGCCATTAACGGAGAAGACAATCATTGGGGGATCTCCTTTGGTTCTTCACATAAGATTGAATAGCAATTATAGGCTTCTCGAGAATAGACACTGCTTCGAGAGATTTGCCAATGGCGGCAAGCGATTGACCATGTTTCTTATCCGCTGGGCGCTCAGCTCGTAACAGGAACCACTCCGGCTCAGGCCGATAACCTAGGTAACTTTAGAGCGCTCAAGGGGGCATGCTAGCCTCAAACCTGTACCTGTGTGTTCAGTAGTTCCAGATCCATTGTTTACTCACGAATGCCTCGACTACCCATCTTCCGCATTGGAGGATCGCCCGAGAAGCCGCCTTTGCCCGATCTGGTCGCGGCCACGCCTGCGATTGCCCTCGAGGGTCTGGCGGTGGGGGTCGACAATCTCCGCCACGACGTGGCGCTCAGCCCGAAATTCGTTGAGCGAGCACGGGCGCATATCACCCGTCTAATCGTCCGCTATGGCGAATTGGAAGGCTTGCTTGCGGCTGAGGCCCCAGCGCGCAATCAGGGACCGGCGTGGTTGAGAAACGCCGCCGGCAAAGTGGACCGTGCTCCTGCGGAACAAGGGGACTTCAAGTCCCTGCTCGCCGAGCTCCATCTAAGTGCGTTAAACCGCGCCAAGAAAGAAGAGAACATTTCCATCGACCTTCTGGCGCGCCTGGCGATAACCAAATTTCTCCGCAGCGAGATGAGCCAGCAATTTGCGCAACTGCTGGAGCGCTGCCGGCTTATGCTGAAAAGTTATGACGGCATCCGACAGGAAAAAAGCGTCGAATACCGCGAGCGCGTTGCCACTTTCCAGGTGCGAAAAAAAATTATCCTGCGCAAGACCGGACAGGATCTTTTCGAAACCCTCCGTGAAATCGAGAAGGGGACGCTGGCCCGCACCCGGCGCTCTTTGTTCGGGGAAGTGAAGGCTGGAGAGGGTGACCGCGCCAGATTCGGCAGTTACGGCCTGTTTGTGAACCGTCTTCTGTTTTCCGAGGATGGCCGCGACGATTATCTATGTGCCGAGCACTATGTGATGCTGGGCAACTGGGAGCGCGATCCCGACCGTTATCCACGGTTGCAGGATGTCGTTTGGGGCTTTGTCCGCTCGCTTTACGGCGCAGAGACGAGCGGGGAAACCATCGACGCCTGGATGTGCGCTCCGGAAAACGCTGTTGCGCTGGTGGGAACAGGAACACCAGACGAGTCTATTCCCGAAGGTCTGGCGCAAAAAGAACGGCTGGCGAAATGGGTGCGCCTGCTCGAAGATGAACAGGTGATGGAATGTGTAATTGCCTCCTATCACGCCGTGCCGCTGCTTAGCGAGTACGCTCCGCGCATCAATCCCCAGCAATTGAAGAATGCCTTGATCTCGCGGCCGGAGTGTGACCGCGTTGAGCGCATGATTCAGGAGCACGGCAGGCTTTCTCCCAGTAGTTTGTACGCTGCGGTCGGCAAGGTGGCGGGCTGCCGGGGAGCGGAGCGGGCCAAAGTTGCGGCGCGCTTTCTTCAGGATTTTTCGCAATATCATCGCGACCTGCGTCGCCTTGAAACGCTGAACGCCGCGCTCGACTCGGTTAACCTGGCCAGTACCGAAAAAATCCGCGAGCTCTCGCGGATGAACGGCACCTTGTATGAATTCCTGCTGGCCGAGGAACAACAGCAGCAGCCAGAAGAAGACCGAGTGTTACGGCACGTCGTGCTGAAGGCCGATGTTCGCGACTCGACCCGGCTCACGCGTACGCTGATGGAAAAGGGTCTGAATCCGGCGTCCTACTTCAGCTTGAATTTTTACGACCCGGTGAACAAGCTCCTCGATAAGTATGGAGCACAAAAGGTTTTCCTCGAGGGCGATGCCATTATTCTTGCCATTCTTGAACGCGCCGGGGAGCCGGAGCTCGCGGTGAGCCGCGCCTGCGTGTTGGCGCGCGAGATCATCGAAATCGTGCGCGGCTACAATGAGCTGATGCGGCGCTCAAGCATGCCGGGGCTGGAACTGGGCGTGGGCATCACACTGCAAGAATCCGCGCCCCTCTATCTGCTGGATGGCGAGCGGCAGATCATGATCTCCGAAGCGCTGAACGAAAGCGACCGCCTTTCCTCCTGTAATAAACACACACGCAAGATCATGGAATCGCAGGCGGGGCCCTTCCACGTATATGCGTTTCAAGCCGCGGATCGAGAGGAGGGTTCGAATTCTGAAGACTTCATTCTCAGCTTCAACCTCGGCGGCATTCGCTTGAACCAAGCGGCGTTCCAGAAACTGGAGCAGGAAATTTCACTCACGCCTTTGAGCGTAAAGCTGCCGGCATCGATCGCGGCTTCCGATAAAGGAGAATACCGGCTATTTAGTGGTACAGTCCCGGTGGATCGCGACATCTTCCGCAAGATTGTCGTTCGGGAAAGCCGCATCCCGCGAATCATGACAGATGATTTCTCGGTGCTTGGGTGGACCGAACGAACGTATTACGAAATTTGTACCGACCCTGCCATCTACGCGGCTCTGGAAAAGAAGAAGGGCGCGAGAGCATAGAGAATTTCTCTTTCCACACCGCCAATCTGCTGAATATTGCGTTCTCACAGGCCTCTGTGATTGCCGTCACTGCGGCCCTCTCCTCTGCCGTAGAGAATTTTAATCAGGCGACCGTGTGTTGCTGAGTTCTCTTACGCACGTTTCTTGGAGCGGTTGTTGCAGTGTTCACTTTTGCAGCGAACGCCCGAATGTGAGAAGGACCGTTGCTTTCATTCAGTACCAAAATCTATTCGAGAGGAAAAATGAATCATGAAGACGACGAAACTGATAGCACTGGTAGGAACGATCGCGTTGGGACTTTTCATTGCCATTCCCAAACTCTCCTGGGCTGCCGATGACGGCGCAGCAATTTACAAGACAAAATGCGCAGCCTGCCATGGGGCGGATGCGGCCGGCAAACCTGCCGCAAAAATCCCCAGCCTGGTCTCGGAGGACCTGAAGAAGACCTCGGACGAGGCTATTGGCAAATTCATTGCCGAGACTGCAAAGCACCCGGCCGGAATAAAAGGCTTGCCAGGGGACGATGTGAAAGCAGTGGTGTCTTACATTCGCAGCTTGCAGAAGTAGCCGTTGGTCGTTGTTGATTATCGTCTGTTCCGCTTTGCGCGCGGACCGCTCGCCGCTATCCCCTTGGACTTCGCTCAGGGTCCGGCTCGGTCGCTCTGGAAGTACTCGTCTTAGTGGCTGTGGTGGTGCGCTTCGCTCTCGCTGGTGGGGATGATGCAGCCGTGGGCGACTTCGCATTCGACGTGCTCGAACTGAATGGTCGTGTGGTCGATGCGGAAACCGTGGTGCAGGCAGTCCTTGACGTCGCGCAGGATGCGCTCGCTGACCGAAGGGGGAATATCGGCGATGGCGATGTGGCAGGAAAGAGCGTGGGTTTCCGATCCGATGCTCCAGACGTGAAGGTCGTGCACGTCGTTGACGCCTTCGACGGCGCGGATGGCGTTTTCGACGAGTTCGAGTTTTACGCCGCGCGGCGTGCCTTCGAGAAGAATGTTAAGCGTCTCGCGGACGATGCCGAAGCCCGACCAGAGAATAAGCACTCCGATCCCGAGCGAGAGCACGGAGTCGATCCAGTAGTCGCCGGTGGCGAGAATGGCCCAGCCGCCGGCGATGACGGCTGCGGTGGAGAGCGTGTCGCCGACTTCGTGAAGCAGGGCGCTGCGGATATTGACGTCGCCGCCTGAGCGATAAAGCAGAAAAGCGATTGCGCCGTTCATGAGCATACCCGCGGCCGCAACCCACATCATCACGGAAGCTTGCACGTGCTCGGGATGCTGCAAACGGCGGAAGGCCTCGTAAAAGATGAAAAAGGCGACGGCGACCAGCGAGACGGCGTTGACCAGAGCGGCGAGAACTCCGGCGCGATGGTAGCCGTAGGTTTTGGTGGCGCTGGCAGGCCGGGACTGCAAGTAAACAGCGACCAGTGAGAGCGCGAGGGCGAGAAAGTCGGAGAGGTTGTGTCCGGCTTCGGAAAGCAGCGCCAGCGAATGGGCGCGAATGCCCGCCACCACGAGCAACAAAATGTAGGCGAGCGTAACCCCGAGCGAGACCTTCAGGACTCGCTTGGGACTGCTCGCGCCGTGAACGTGGGCGTGCACCTATTAAGTGTAAGGGCAGCGGGAACGGGCTACAAGCCTCACCGCTTGAACAGATTTTGCATGTAGCGGTCGTTGTACATGGCGGTGTTGCTCTGGACGAATTCGAGGACGCGGTACATCTTTTCGCGCGACTCGCGGCTCATTTCCTTGAATTGGACGGCGATGCCGGAGCCGGGATGAATTCTGGCCACGGTGCCTTCGGTGGTCAAGGTTCCGTCATCAATGGAGAAGACAAGCTTTAGAGTTGAGGCGGGCGGAAGAATGGCGCTGGTTTCGATATAGCAGCCGCCGAGGCTGAGGTCGATCATGTTGCCGAAGATGGGCGCGCCACCGGGCTCAGGGTGCATCTCGATGGTGAGCCGGCATTTCATGCGAGTGTGCAGGCGGCGATCTTTGGGCGCGGGCTGCTTTTGCTTCTCGAGATACATGCGGCGGTCGGCCTGGGTGAGAAGCTGTTCTGCGTCGTTGCCATCGCCGGGAGAAACGGCGATGCCAACGCTCAGGGAGAGAAACTCTTCGCCGCAGACTTCGAATCCCGCTTGCCTGGCCAGCGGGCGCAACTGCTCGGCTTTCTTGGCCGCTGCGTCGGCGGGCAGGCCGGGAGCGATGATGACGAATTCGTCCCCACCCATGCGGGCGACGTAATCGTATTCGCGGCAAGTATCTTTCAGCGCCTGGGAGAAGAGGCGCAGCACGCGATTGCCTTCGAGGTGGCCGAAGCGATCGTTAACTTTCTTGAAGCCATCGAGATCACAGACCATGACAGTGAGCGAAACGTTGTCGCGCTTGCAACGGGCAAGTTCGCGGTCGAGTTGCAGGAAGAGCGAGCGCGCATTAGGCAGGCCGGTGAGGTAATCGGTGGTGGCGGAGCTCTCGGCTTGCTGATATTTGAGGGCGTTCTCGATGGCAAGCGCCATTTTTCCGCTCACGGCCAGAAGAATGCGCAAGTGGTCGGAGGTAAAGGCATCGCGTTCGCCGCGGTAGAGAGCGAGGACGCCAGTGACTCCGCCGACGCCTTCGAGCGGCACGGCCAACGCTGAGCGCAGGGTGCTGAACTTGCCGGGATCGTTGAGATATCCAGGCTCGACCGAGGGATTGCCGTTGATGATGGGTTTTTTATTCTGCGCAACCCAGCCAGAGAGGCCATCGCCGAGGGGAATACGCAAAGAAGAAAACAGGCGATAGTTGTCGCCGTTGACATATTCGGGAAGCAGGACATCATCGCGCAAAACATAAATAGCGATGGCGTCATAGGGAACCATGGGCTTGAGCTTCACGGAGAAAACCGACAGCGTTTCGCCAAGGCTCAGGGACGCGCCAAGGTCCTGGCTCAACTCAAACAAAGATTGAGCTTCCTGGCGGGCGGCGGCGATGGAGGAGAGAAATCTCGCTTCGCGGCCGGGAACATCTGCGGCAGCGGCGTTCTCGAATCCGGCAGCGGGGGCTTCTCCGCGGGTAATTTTTAGGCCGGTGGCAAGCGTGACCTTTCCATCCTGCGCCGATTGCGCCATGGCCAGCTTTTCGAGACTGTGATGGCGCTTCTGAAGAATTTCGACGACTGTGGGGTCGAAGGATTTGCCGGATTCGGCTTTCAGGCGCTCCATCACTTTATCGAGGGGAATGCCGCGGCGGTATTGCCGGTCGGAAGCGAGTGCGTCGAGATAATCGACAGCGGAAAGGATGCGCGCGCCGAGAGGAATTTCTGCGCCTTTCAAGCCGTAGGGATAGCCGGAGCCATCCCATTTTTCGTGGTGGGCGCGAACGATGGGGACGACTGGGTAAGGGAAGCGGACGCGTTCCAGAATTTCGGCGCCAACGACGGTGTGAATCTTCATCTTTTCGAATTCTTCGGGCGTGAGCCGGCCGGGCTTGGAGATGATGTGTTCCGGCACGGCCAGCTTGCCGATATCGTGAAGCAGAGCGGCGGCATGAAGGGCTTCAATATCGTTGCCCTTCATCCCCATTTCCTTGGCGACTTCGATGGCGTAGACCCGGACACGCTGCAGGTGATCGTGAGTGGTCTGGTCCTTGGCCTCGATGGCCAGAGCCAGTGCTTCGATGGTTCGCAGATGCAGGTCGGCGATTTCCTCGACGTGCCGCTTCTCATCTTCGAGCTTGCCGAGATACAGCCGGTAGGAGCGGTAGATGAGGTAGACAGCGGGAACGAAAAGCAGAGAGGTTTCCCAATTAAAGGTGTTATTGAACCAACCCACCGCTCCCGCAATACCCGCTCCCACCAGGTAATAAGGGAAGGACCAGAAATAGCAGTCGATCAGAATCTTATGAAGCGGGCGGGCTTCGCTGGCCGAAATCACGACCGCGATGCTGCCCGCGTTGACGATGAAATACGTGCACGAGGCCAGGCAGAGCACCATGGGACGGCTGCCGACCACTCCGAGCACGATGGGGTTGTGGTAGACCAGGTAGGCGAGAGCGGTCGAGAGCGAGCCGGCACAAATATTGAAAGTCAGCTGGATGGCGCTGGGCCGGTTCGGATACAGGCTCTGGGCCAACATCGCGATGGCGGCCAGGGTCATGGCTTCCGCATAGCTCAACTCGGAAATGGCCACAAGGATGAAAAGAAAATTAACCGATAGCGTACCGGTGATGCCGGGCAGAGTAACCCGGAGCCGGGAAGCAAGAATGGCCAGCCCGAGATAGCAGATGAATTCGGCGATGTTCTTGCTGCTTTGGTGAACGGCGGCTTGAAGCAGACACGCCATGCCCGCAGCGATGACCAGGACAACAAAGACCCTGGCCACGACAGGCAGGGTTTTCCACGATTGGGTGCTGGCAGACATACGTGTGCGGGGCACTGCGCGCGGCGAGTGGCGCCAGCGAACAAGAGCTTCCCTTACCGAGCATAATCAGCCAACCCCTTCATTTACAAGGATTTGTGAGCGCGCGAGGAAACTTCAGTAATAGTCCGGTAACTCGGGGAAGCGATTGATTTCGTGCGGGTTGCGGCGCGGCCAGGGAAGGGATCTGAGATGGCTGGCCCATTCGTGGGGCATCCTCAACCAGAGGTCTTTTGGAGTGTCCCTGCAATAATCGAGAGGGTTTTGCAGTCTGGCCTGCCGCGGATTGTTCTTCAGGCGACGCCGATCTGCGGCCGGGGTGCGTTGCGATCGTGCATCCGTTTCGGGCCGCGCTTGCGCACCAGCAGCAGGCGGATGCGCTCGAGCAGATCGGCTGGGGCATACATTCCACGCGCCAGAAAGACATCGGCCTGGGAATCGTGATCGTAGGTGCGGACCTTACTGGAGATGAGAATCGCCGGGGTGTGAGGCGAGAGGTGCTTGATGGCTGCGATCAACTGCGGACCGTCGATTCCCGGCATCGCCATGTCAGTGACCACCAAGTCGATGCCGCCCTGCTTGAAGCGCTCCAGCGCTTCTTCGCCTTTCGAGCAGCTCGCCACGCGATAGCCGCGAGTCTCCAACATGATTTTGCGGTAGGAAAGCGATTGTTCGTTGTCATCTACACAAAGGATCGTGCGCTTGGGTTTCATTCGCCGCCTGGAATCCGCCGCTCGGTTCTCTCGTGACCGCTGGTCGGCGGAACTTTCTCTGTTCGCGAAGGATCAAAAACGAAGCGATGCTAACGGCCGGCGAGTGCTCTGTAAAGTAGCGGCGAAGCAAATGGCAGAGTACGGCCATTGACTTTTTTGAAAGCGATGCGGGGCGCGTTTTTCCGCTGCCTGAGGATGGCACTTTAGAGGAAGACTTCGCCGCGCATGATTTCGATGCAATGGCCGCCCACGCGAACGTTAACTACGCGGTTATCGTTGCGCGAGGCGCGAACGAAAATACGGCTCAGGCGTTTCATCTCCACGCCCTGTTCGATCAGCACGCGCTCATCGGCGTTTGCCACGCTGTGGGCCACCATCCAGGCCGCAGTACAGCCCGCGGCGGAGCCGGTGGCGGGATCTTCGCCGTTATAAAAAATCATACGCGCTTGCAGGCGGGCGTTGGAATTCACAGTTTCACGGGAAACAAAATAGAAAAATTTGCCGTCGGTTTTCTCCAGATATTGCGCGGCGCGGCTGCAATTAATCTGCAAGCTTCTCAACGCGGTTAAAGACTTCAAGGGCGCGATTGCGAATGCGACCCCGGTCGAGACGGTTTGAATGGGGAGAGAATCGTCGAAATCCTGTAGAGGAACTCCAGTGGCACGCGCCACCGCCTCACGATCGTGCTGCATTCCAAACGTAGGATCGATCTGCGTCATCTCGCCGAATGCCGCCTGACTGTCCGAGTCTTCAAATTTCACCAGGACTTTGCCGACGTTCAAATCGAGTACTACGGTTTTCGCGCCGGTTTCTCCGCGCAAAGCAAATGCCGTACCTAAGGTGGGATGGCCCGCGAAAGGCAGCTCTTCCTGCACCGTGAAGATGCGTACGCGCACGCCGCACTCGCGTTCTGCGGCTGGATCGCGAGGAAGGATAAACGTCGTCTCCGAAAGATTCATTTCCTTGGCCAGCGATTGCATCTGTGCATCGCTCAAGCCCCGGCCATCGAAAAACACCGCGAGAGAATTTCCTTCCAGCGGGGTCGCGGTGAAGACATCCCATTGCGCCATTGCCAGCCGCCGCGTTGGCTGAGTCATGATCTTTCTCCAGTACGCTGTGAAATTGCTAGAGATTCGGGTGGCTCATGGCAAGATGCAGGAAAGTTGCGAGGATGAAAATCGTTGGTGGTGTTCTAAATCGGGGAGGGCGAGGTGATGATGAAGCGAGCCAAGCGCGAATATAGTGCGGTGGCGTACATGCATAACTTGGCTCGACTAGATCCCACCGTCGTACGGCTCAGGGCAGGCGCTTCGCCGCGTAAAGGAGGCTTGCTCAGGATGACAAGAGTGGATGTACTCTTGCCCAGATTAGGACACGACGGCTCCGGTAGTCTTGCTTTTTCTCCCATTTCGGGATAATATGTTTGTAGTAGCACAAGCATTTTTCCCCGCTAAAACGCCCGTTACCCGCTTTGGTACCTTTTTTATGAGTACTTCGGACGTCAATTTCCACATCGGTGACAAGGTGGTTTACCCTAACCATGGGGTGGGTGTTATTGAGCAAATCAGCAGCCGTGTGGTGGGAGCGACGGTTGAAAGATTCTATCTCCTGAACATTAAAGCCAGCAGCCTCAAGGTGATGGTGCCTTGCAACAATGTGGGCAGCGTGGGCATCCGCCGGGTAGTGCGCAACGGGGAAGTGCAAAAGATTCTGGATTTTCTCTCTCTAACCAATGGGCATAGCGTCTCGGACTGGAAAGACCGGTTCAGGGAAAATTCCGATCGCATGCGCACCGGCTCGCTGCTGGAAGTGGCGGGAGTTCTGAAAAACCTGATCGCGCTGCACCAGGTCAAGCCGCTTTCCTTCCGCGAAAAGAAAATGCTGGAGCGCGCCCGCTACCTGCTGGTAAGCGAAATCGCCATGTCGCGTAACTGCGAGGAATCTAAAATCGAGGAACTCCTCACCCTATCCCTGGCGAAGTGCAATCTGCGCTTTCCCGAAGCGTCCGAATTTCAGGCTTGATTAGCCCCCGGCCGTGTCACGCTGTCTCGGTGGCGCCTCGCTTCCGTGCGTAAAAGTTTCTGACCTTATCGCGATTTCCGCACGTGGTCATATCGCACCAGCGGCGGCGATGATTCTTGCTGCTATCCAGAAAAAACCACTGGCAGGTGGGGGACGAGCACTTGCGCACCATCGGCAATTGCGCGGAGGTGAGCAGGTCACGCGCGGCGCGCGCGATGGGCCAGAGTATAGCGGTGAGCGTGGATGAAGCCGCATCGCTACGCCAGGCAAACCCTTCTTCGCTCTCTACCAGCCGGGAGTGGCGCTCTGCCTCGTGCAGGACAGCGTTTAGCTTGTCGATAGCCGTCTGTGATGCAGCCTGCTTGCTCTCTACAGCGGAAAAGATTTCGTTTAGCGCTTCCCGCAGTTCTCGAGCTCGCCACAGAGCTTGCTCGGACTCGGAGGGCTCAGACCGGGCTTTCGTGGCAAGCCGCTGAAACTCTGCCGGCGTGACAATGCCGGTGTTTTCGCCGAAGCGGGCAAGATCGCGGTACTCGTTGAGAAGCTCCTTCGGCTGACTGCTGGGACGGTCGTCGAGCGTGTTGATGAAATCGAGGCACACGTTCCCCCCGGTCAGATCAAAGAGTGGCGGTTGCCGTTTTCCTGTGCCGACTTGCGCCATGTAAGGAGTCGCTCCTTACCCATTATATAACCGTCAAAATAGTCTTGACAAGTTAAGAGGCTGCATGTAGTCTCTAACCCGTAACAGTTATTTTGACGGTTACATACCTCGGAGGTGCTTATGTCCTCGACTCGGGCCACCCAGCGAATTGCTCTTCTGCGAAACACAAGGATGATAAACATTGGAGGCAGACCCGTGATGGTTTCGAATGTCAATTCGTCCGCCGTGCGGTATCGGCGGGAAGGTCTTATGCTGGCCCTGGCTTTCGGGGCAATTTACCTCATCTGGGGATCGACGTATCTAGCGATTCGCTATGCCGTCGAAACGATTCCGCCGCTCGTCGCTGCGGGAGCGCGGCATGTGATTGCCGGCGGAATCATGCTGGCCTGGGCATGGCTGCGTGGCTTTCGTCCCACACGCCAGCATTGGCTCGCGGGATGTGCCCTCGGCTTCCTTTTCTTTTTACTCGGGCACGGTTCCCTTCATTGGGCTGAGCAGTACGTCGACTCCGGTATGGCTGCACTTCTTATAGCGACCGAACCAATGTTCATCCTTGTGCTGGGGTGGATGCTGGGTCAGCAGAAGATCAGCCTGGTAAGCGCAGCAGGATTGGCGCTGGGCGTGGCCGGCGTGGCGATCCTCACCGGCGCCGAGCTCACAATGAGGGGATCGAGTCTCATCGGATTAGTGGCCGTATTATTTGGTTCGCTGGCGTGGTCCGCGGGCGTGGTGATTTCTCCGCGGCTCAAGCTGCCCTCGGATGCGCTGGGGCGCACGGCATTGCCCACGCTTTGCGGAGCGGCTATGTTGCTGATCGCAGCTGCAGCTTCGGGCGAGCTCGGGCACACGCATTGGGCAAGCATTTCGTTGCGTTCTCTGTTTGGGCTTGGATACCTTATCGCATTCGGCTCGGTGGTCGCGTTCACGGCGTATATATGGTTGTTGCAGCGAGTGCCACCCACGCTGGTGGCCACGCATACGTACGCCAACCCGGTGGTCGCCGTGATTCTGGGGTG
>JASHQM010000121.1 GCA_030039165.1 Candidatus Sulfotelmatobacter sp.
GTTGAAGCAAAGGCCTCTCCCCTGTACAGCACTAGAGCTGCATGCCGCTCGTTGCGGAGTCCTTCACAACTTTACGCCCGATTCGGATTTGTCACGGAAAGGACAGGCAAGGACGATCGTGTACGCATGGGGACGATCCAAAGCTGAGGATCTCGCCGAGGTAGGCAGGAGGCTTGGTCGAACGGAAGTTGTCCTACAGATCGGCGATCTGATCGAAAGTTTCCGCGCCGGGCTAGACGCCTATCTCGACGAAGTCACCCACAACTCGGAGCGGCTCAGAAGAATCGACCAACTGAAAACCTGTTGGTTTACCCCCCTGAGCCGTGACACCGTTACTCGGTTTCTGCAGCTTACTAATCCGTAGTCGGGGCTCCAACCGCAGCGTCTTCGCCAGATTAGCCTGTCTCTGAGGGCGGCGCTGGGACATTTCGGTTAAACGGCTGAGAAGCACTCAACATCGGTCCTTGCGAACTCTGTCCCCTTGGCTAAGATCGGCTCGCCGGAAGCTTTTGCCAGGGCATAAACAAAGCAGTCGCCGTAATTGAGCCCCGCGGGATGACGGCCCTTCCCGTACCGCCGCCAGGCAGAGCGGGCTAGTTCCGCTTGTTCTGCATCCACGGCGACAATGTGAAGGGCGCGCATGGCAAACAGATCGAATTCGCGGCCCGCCCCTTCGCCCCGGCGGGCTTCGATGACCATACCGGTTTCAAGGACGGTCGCGGCTGAAATCAGGCGAGTATTCGCCGTCAGGAGTGCGGCGCGAAAACTGTCACGTTCGGGCTCCTGGAAAAAGATCGCCGCTAGAGCGGAAGTATCGATCACCATTGCGATACCGTCTCAGCGGGGAAGGCCATCTTCGTCGTAACCAATAATTTCGTCCGGAGTGCGAGGGTCGAGGTCGGGCATTTTGTCCACACGTTGCAGGATGTCATCGAGTAGCGACGCCAGTGCCTGGCTCCGACGGTTGTTTTTCAGCCGCTCTAGTCGTTCTTCCAGTGCCTTCTGAATGGCGCCTGTTATACTTTCCCCGGTCTTGGCCGAAATCTCCCGAGCCAGCTGTTCCGTCTCTATACTCTTGATACTAAGCGCCATATGGTCACCTATTATAGCATTATTGAATTCGATATAGAATACCACAAAAACGTGAGATGAAGCCCGATTGACTCTTTTCTGCTAAGGTCAGGAGGCCATGTGGCGTTTCACCGCGTGCGTCAGCTATATTTTCTATGTCTATGTTTGAGAACTTTACCGTCACTGAGCGCTGGACCAAGAAGCCGGTGCACTGCGCCTACCAGATGCTGATCGTCGCGATTTCCACCCGCCATGCCGATGCCATCGACATCAAGTTTCTGGCGGATGGCAAACCCGTGTGGGTTGCCCTGCCCCATCCGGCGTGGGTCGAATACAAGAAGCGCACGGGTAAACTCATCACCGATTCTCTTGCCGTGGAAATTGCCGGGCACTACCTAAGATCCGCGCTTGCACAAGGGGAAGGTCTGGGCCGCGAAATGTTCTCGCTGACCGTGGAAGAAACCTTGCAGCATTTGGACGCCGCGGTTGCCGAGATGCAGGCTGCGGTCCCTGCGTAATTGAGCAGCGCTTGGCTCGCTACCAAACTCACTCCATTGGCGAATTGACGGCATCGAAGCCACGCCCCTAGAATCGATATGAACTCGGGAGTTGTTGCCGTCTCACAACCTCATGCCACTTTACGAATACCAGTGCGAAAAATGCGGCCACCGTTTCGAAAAAATCCAGAAATTCTCCGATAAGCCAATAAAGAAGTGCCCCGAATGCGGCGGGCCGGTCACCCAGGTAATTTCCGCGCCAGCGGTACAATTCAAGGGGTCCGGGTGGTATGTAACCGATTACGCGAACAAGTCGGCCGCACCTGCCGCTGAGAGCTCAGGCACGGACTCCAAAAAAGACGAGAAATCGAGCGCCGAGAGCACCAAGCAGAGTTCTCCGAAAGAAACTCCCCAGAAAGACGGGCAGAAGAAAACCGGCAAGCGCAAATAGCTTTTGGCGTGTGCCCGGCTCCGCGCGCGCTGCAAGAAACTCGTACCAGTCTCTTCTACTTCAGCTCCTCCTCGAAGTGGTCTTCAATCATGTGAAACAGGTGGATGCGGGCATCAGGTCCGGAGATACTGTGAGTTTTGTTGGGATAAATCATCAGCCGGAATGGTTTACCCGATTTGATAAGCGCTTCGATCATCTGCATGCTGTTCTGAAAGTGGACGTTATCATCGCCGGTCCCATGCACGAGAAATAACGCCCCGTGCAGCTTATCGGCGGCCTTGCTGACGTCGGACTCGTCAAAACCTGTGGGATCGTCTTTGGGCAGCCCATAGAAACGCTCCATGTAGATAGAATCGTAGTTGCGCGCATCGGTCACTGGAGCCACGGATACGCCTGCGCGAAAACGATCGGAATGGGTCAGAGCGTAAAGGGTCATCGAGCCACCATTCGACCATCCCCAGATCGCAATGCGGTCTTTGTCGAGCTGAGGATACTCCGCGAACAACTGATCGAGAGATGTCAATTGATCTTTCAACTCGATGGCGCCAAATTCGTGGCGAATCGCGGTCGAAAAGGCACGATCGCGGCCGGGAGTGCCGCGGTTGTCACAGGAGAAGATGGCAAAGCCATCGCGGGACAGAAGCTCGTCGAAAGCGCTGGTTGGTCCTTTCATAACCGTCTGTGCCGCGGGGCCGCCGTAAATATTCACGATTACGGGTATCTTTCCTCCGGTTGAGGGATCGAGAGGAAGCAGTAGCCGGCCATAAAGCGTAGTGCCATCGTCGGCTTTGAACTCGAGAAATTTAGGTGCATGAATGCCGTATTCCGCGATTTCGTCCCGCGCCTGCCAGACCGGCGAGCAGGAACCATCCACAGCACATAAAGTCATGCGCGTAGCAGTCGTCGGTCCGCTGAAGCTCAAGAGATAATGCTTGCCGTCATCGGAAAAGAGGCCGCGAGAAAGCCCTTCTTCTGTCGTGAGCTGCTTCAACTCAGTTCCATCGAGCTTGATCGAAAAAATCTGCCGCTGACGAGGGTCGTCTTTGTCGGAGGAGAAGAATATGGTCCCGCTCGAATCGTCGAGTCCCGCGATTCCGAGCACTTCATAGTCACCTTTGGTGATCTGGTGATCGAGTTTGGCTTCAGCGGCCAGCGGATTTTGCGGGTCAAAGCTGTAGAGATACAAATGCGTATGCCCGTCGCGCCAACTGGACCAGGTGAAGCGGTCTCCGGACTTCAAGATCTTGAAATCGTCATTCACGTTTACCCAGGCGCCGGGAGCAGTTTCGGCCAGGACTTTCTTCGATTTACCCGTTTTGGCGTCCACGAAGTACAAATCCATTTCGTCCTGATTGCGGTTGAGAACTTCCGCCCAGATAATGCCTTCACGCACCCACCCAAAGCGCGGGATGTACGTATCTTGGTCGCCGGTCAGTGAGATCCAGCGGAGTTTGCCATGTTCGATGTCCACTACGCCCAGCTTTACGACCGGATTAGGATCGCCAACTTTGGGATACTTTTCGTTGTCGATCGTCGGCTGTGTCGGAATCAGATTGACTAGTGGATAGGTGGGAACCCTGGTCTCATCCATGTGCAGGAAGACGATCTCTTTGCTGTCGGGCGCCCAGAAATAATTGTTGCGTACATCCAATTCTTCGGCATAGACCCAGTCGATCTCGCCGTTTAGGAGATTATCGTTGCCATCTTTGGTCAGCTGTCTTTCGCTTTTGCCGTTCACCGGCCGCACGTAGAGATTGTGCTTGCGGACATAGGAGACATGGTTGCCATCGGGAGAGAATTTCGGGTCGCTGCTGGGGTCGGAAGCGGAAGTGAACTGCACGGCCGTGTTGCTGGCGAGATCGAATAGCCAGAGTTGGCCATTGGAATCGAAGATCAGATGCTTCGAATCGGGCGCCCATAGGTATGCAGCTACGTGGTAACGTGTGAGGCGCTCTTTTTCGCGCTCGTCCTTGATTTTGGTGTAATCGGGTGCGAGAGAGGCGAGCTTGGCGGCGTTCACTAGTACCTTCTTCTCACCAGTGGCCGCGTCAACGTACCACAGTTCGCCGTGTTCGCCTTCATTGTCCCGCTGGACGAAGGATAACTTGGTTCCGTCGGGACTCCATTCCATGGTCTCGGGACCGCGGCCGGTCAGCCCCCCCGGGGCATACATGGCTTCAATGGTGAGCGGCTTTAAGGGCGAAGAAGACTGCGCAGCCGCGTGTTTGCACGGTAGAAAAGTCAATGCGAAAAAGAAAAGTGCCAAAGAAATGACGAAGGGCAAGAAGGATTTTTTCACTGGGAGCCTCTGCAATGGAATGACTACTTCGCCTCAGGCGCGAACGAAAGAGTTTACACCAGGCGGCGAGCTATCGGGCTTTTCATTAGAAACTTCGCGGCCCACGGTACTGATCGATCGGTACACTGCCGCAGTATGTACCCTCCACGTTCTCGCCGGGGGATACAATAGCACCGTGGATTCTCGGCTCCATAAAGAAACTGCCGGCAGGCGCCGACGACATGCTGTCTATGCCACGGAAACCTCCGGCCTGTTACTGATCGCTTTTCTGCTATTGCTCCTGATTCTCATTCGCTACTGGCACAGCATCTACTGGAGTTGGCGCTGACGGTAGCGTCCCAGCGGCTTCTAGTCGTCCTGCTCGGTCCGACCGCAAGCGGCAAGACTGCGCTTTCTCTGCTGCTTGCCGAACGCCTACAGGGAGAAATCGTCAACTGCGATTCGGTGGCGCTGTACCGGGAGTTTAACGCCGGGACGGCCAAGCCCTCAGCAGCCGAGCGATCGCGCATTCCGCATCATCTGTTCGATTGCGCCGCTCCTTCGGACCACGTCACGGCCGGGGAATATGCCCGGCTGGCGCGGCCAGTGCTGGCGGACATCGAAGCCCGGAATCATTTGCCGATTGTGGTGGGTGGGACCGGCCTTTATCTTCGCGCCTTGCTCGATGGACTTTTTCCCGGGCCACAGCGATCAGAGGAACTGCGCGAGCGGCTTCGTCAGAAGGCAAAGACGCGTAGATCGGACTATTTATGGCGCATCCTGTGCCGCCTGGACCGCGCGGCTGCAGAAAAGATTCACGCCAATGACACGCCCAAGCTGATCCGCGCCATCGAGGTGTGCCTGGAGTCTCGGCAGAAGATGACCGCATTGTGGCGGCAACATGGCCGTGACCCGCTAGTCGGCTTTCGTATCTTGCGCATTGGGCTTGATCCCGACCGAAAAGCGCTGTACGAGCTAATCAACTGCCGCGCACAGGCGATGTTTGAGGGCGGCTTGGTGGAAGAAACCGCGCGTCTTCGAGAAAAGTACGGGGAATCCGCCTCACCGCTCGCTTCTCTCGGATACAGACAGGCAATGCAATTTCTTCGTGGAGAAATCACCCGCGAACAAGCGCTGCAGGCTGTACAGCAAGCCCATCGCAATTACGCCAAGCGGCAGATGACGTGGTTCCGGCGAGAGCCGGACGTGCATTGGTTGAAAGGATTCGGCGATAACCCTGAGATTCAGGAGAGAGCCATCGATTGCGTGCAGGCCTACTGGCAGACGAGGCACGAGCATGAATGGTGAAAGACTGCGCATTTGTTCTGATATTGTTCTTCCCATGCTGCGTACAAAGGCTTTTCTCCTGCTTCTGGTTGTTTCCGTGCCTGCATTTGCCAAGGACAAATACCAGCACCCCGGCCCTGTTCTTCTCGATCACAAGGGAGAAAAATGGGCTGAGAAGACTCTACGGAAGCTGACGCTTGAAGAAAAAGTCGGGCAGGTCTTCATGATCTGGTGCCGCGCCGGCTTTCTCAATCTGCAAAGCCCTGAATATCTGCAATTGCGCGACGCGATGCAGAAATATCACGTCGGCTCGTTCGCCATGACGGTGCACGTCGACGGGTCCTACCTTCAGCGCAGCGAACCGTACGAGGCCGCTGAACTGCTGAACCGTCTGCAAAACGATTCGAAACTGCCATTGTTGTTTGCTGCCGACTTTGAGCGCGGCGTCTCCATGCGGCTGATGGGAACTACCGTTTTCCCCCATGCCATGGCCTTTGGCGCAGATGGCAAACTCGAAGACGCTGAAGCTTTTGGCCGCATCACGGCTGAAGAGTCGCGCGCGATCGGGGTTCACTGGAATTTTTTCCCCGATGCCGATGTGAACTCGAATCCGGCGAATCCCATTATCAACACTCGCTCTTTTGGCGAAGACCCGAAGCAGGTTGGAGATTTGGTCGCTGCTTATATCAAAGGCGCGCATGAGGGGGGAATGCTGGCCACGGTTAAACACTTCCCTGGCCACGGTGATACGTCTACCGATTCGCACCTTGGCGTCGCCAGTGTGAACGTGGACAAGGCGCACCTCGATTCCATCGAGCTTCCGCCGTTTCGCGAGGCAATCGCCGCCGGCGTCGACGCCGTGATGGTCGCGCATGTAACGGTTCCCGCGCTTGACCCCGACCCTGATCACGTGGCCACGATTTCCCCCCCCATCGTCTCAGACCTGCTGAAGAAACAACTTGAGTTCAAGGGAATTGTTGTTACCGACGCGCTCGACATGGCCGGCCTCACGCGTCTGTTCCCTAACAATATCGGGCGGGCAGCGGTCGAGGCATTCAAGGCGGGCAACGACTTGTTACTCATCCCTGCTGATTTCCCTGCCTCGTACAATGCCATGATTCAGGCTGTGCGATCGGGAGAGATCTCCCAGCAGCGACTCGATCAATCGGTTCTCAAGATATTGAAAACTAAGGCGTCTTTGGGCTTGCAGAAGGCCCGGATGGTGGACGTGAATCAACTCCCAGCCACAGTCGGGAAGCCGGCCGACCTGGCCTTTGGCCAGCAGGTGGCCGATTCCGCCGTCACCCTGGTGCGTGACAACGGCAAGGTTTTACCGCTCAAATCCAGAGGAACTACGAAGTCCGCTCTTCCGTATACCACACCAGTGGAGATTCGCAACCAGGTCGTGGCGGTGGTGTTCTCTGATGACGTCCGTACCGAGTCTGGCCGCGCGTTTTCGCGTGAACTTCATCTCCGGGTTCCGGATGCGCACGTGATGTATGTTGACCCGAATATGGCCGCAGGGATGAGCGACCAGGTGATGAAAGCGGTCAGCGAGGCAAAGATCGTGATCGCCGCAGTGTACGTTGTTCCTACGGCCGGGAAAATCGGAAACACGGTCGCTATGCCAGACGCGACCGCCGCGCTACTGCAACAGGCATTGGATGGCGCCGCGGGCAAGACTGTGGTCGTAGCTATGGGCAACCCGTATCTTGCCGCTGGCTTTCCAAGCATTGAGAATTATATGTGTACCTTCTCGAACACATCGGTGTCGGAAATCGCGGCGGTGAAGGCGCTGTTCGGGGAAATAGCAATTCACGGCCATCTTCCCGTGAGCATTCCCGGCATTGCTCAGCACGGTGCGGGCATCGAGCGTCCAGTACACGTCGCCGGGGGAGGGTCTCAACATGCGGAATAGATTTGGTCTAGCTTTCGTGTGCGGGATAGTTGTAGTGCTCGGCGGATGCAGCATCAATGTGAAGAAAGAGCCGAACGGTGCCGAGAAGCAGGTCGACATCAATACGCTGGCCGGCGGAATTCACCTAAGTAATCAGGCCGAAGCCTCCGATGTTGGAATTGCGGTCTATCCCGGAGCGCGGTTGAAAGACAAAGATTCCGACGGCAGCAGCAAGAGCGCCAATGTGAATCTTTCCGGTTTCGGTTTTGGGTTGAAAGTCGTGGCTCTGGAATACTCGTCGGATGATTCGCCGGACAAGGTCCTTGCCTTCTACCGCAACGAATTGAAGAAGTACGGCAACATACTCGAATGCCGCACGGCCGATCTGAACCTGAACATGAATATGAATGGCAAGAGCGGTTCGCGCGAGCTGACCTGCGAGGGTTCCACGGGAAGAAACGTCGAACTGAAGGCCGGATACAGCGATAACCAGCATATTGTCGCGGTGAAACCTGACGGCAAGGGATCGAGCTTTTCGCTGGTCTACGTGCGTACCCATGGCAAGGACGCAGATATTTAGGCAGTACTGGAAGGGGAGGAGTTCATGATTCGCTCTCGGATATTTCGTTTAATTCTAGCGGCAATCTGCGTCGGCATAGCGTCGACCAGCACGTCGGCGCAACAACAGCAAGATTCCGGCGATCAGAGCGGCAATTTTGATGTGCGCAGCAGCATCGGTGACTTGCATGTCGGCAAGGATGCCACCGCCGAGAAAGCCGGGCTTCCTTTATACCCGGGCGCGCGCCCGAAGCAGGAAAAGGACAACGATCCACTGAATTTCGGAATCCTGACGGAGAGCTTTGGCCTGAAACTGGTGGTTGCGAAATATGAGTCGGATGATGCGCCAGAGAAGGTGTTAGCCTTTTATCGCGGAAAGATGAAGAAGTACGGCAAGGTTCTCGAGTGCCACAGCCTCAATGACAATAGCGGCTTTGACAACGATGAGGATCAAGACCGTCCCAAAGAGCTCAAATGCGAGGGCGACAACTCCGGCCCGGTCAGGGAATTAAAAGTTGGAACCGAGGACAACGCCCACATCGTCGCGGTCGAGCCGGGCGAGAGAGGAAAAGGATGCATATTCACTCTCGTTTACGTGTACCATCAGCGCAAAAAGGCCGACATTTGAGGGCTTAGCGTATGATCCAACTCGACGCGTTGTATGGCGTTCCCCTTGCATCTGCCAATCTCGATACGGTAGTTTCAATGCTGGACCTTCTCGAAGTTCTGAATGGACTTTCCCTGTTACAAGTGCGGACGCACAATTGAAGAGGGCAGGGTTTTCTGCCCGCACTGCGGCGCGCCGCAGATTCGCGTCTCGATGCCGGAGGCTGCAGTGGAATCGGCTTCGGCACTCGAGCATTCTCAAACAACAAGTAACCATACCAACGTTGAGTATCCAGTCTTTGCCGCTGGCTCACGCCGGTCTTTGCTGGCGCAACCATCTGCGCTGGCGGCGATCGCGGCAACCGCGCTCATGTTCCTGGGACTCAATCCTTTCGTGGCAGCGCTGGGCGCGGGTTTTCTGGCTGTTGTCTTTTCCCGCCGGCGTCAGGCAGGTGTAATCGGAATGAGTGCCGGGGCCAAACTGGGGGCATTGAGCGGCACGTTCTTGTTTGCGGTCGCGGCTTTGCTGGAGACTATCATCATCGTCACGTTCCACAAAGGCGCGGAGATTCGCAGTGTGATGCTGGAGAGGGTTCAGGAAGCCGCCAGACGCTACCCCGGGCCCGAGGTGCAGCCGTTTCTGGAGTACGTGAAGTCTCCCGGCGGGTTCACCTTCATGCTGGCGGCCTCGCTGATCTTCGGCTTTCTGGCCTTTATTCTGCTGGGCAGCGCAGGCGGAGCTCTTGGGGCGACCCTGCTGGGCCGACGGAACCGGCCTTAATCACACGCCACCCTTTTGCTATCGCAAGGATGGTTGGTCGTTTCCTTACTTTTGCTGGTCGAGCGTGATACCTTGCTGGCCGGGCTGTTTCTCGGCCTTGGCTTTCTTGGTGATCAGAGTTTGGTCGACCCAGTGATCTGCGGTTTTCAGGTCCTCCTGGCGGGCGGCGAGATCATCGCATTCCACGTCGGCTTTTTCCCGATACATCAGGTTCAGGTAAGCCATGGCATCGTCGTAATCGGGACGCAGCTGGATAGCTTTGTTCAAGCTGTCGATGCCCTCTTGAATCGACGGCCAATTCTTGGTTTTCAGTTCGTCGCAGGCCTTCTTCTGATCCTTGTTCTTAGGGTTCAATTCCTCATCGGGCTTGAGTCCGAGTTTTGCTCGTTCTTCCATGCGCGGCTGGTAACATTCAGCCCAATCGATGACGCCGATCGAATAGTAGGGATCGGGATCATTGGGATCCATATCCGAGACCATGTGGTTGTATTTCTTGGCATCATCAAACTTCTTCATGTTGTAGTAGAGAGACGCGACGCCTTTGGCGGCGTTCACTTTCTGATCGCGTGCCGCGCTGGCTATATCAAGCACGTGCTTGTATTGCTCAATCGCCTGTTCGGCCATTTTGTTGTTATCGGGCGTGTCGGCCCCGGGAATGTATTGCTGAGCAAAAGCTGTAGCCAGATACATTTTGGCGTTAATCAGGTGAGGATCGAGAGCCACACTTTGCTGAAAATGATCGATGGCTTCCTCATACTTCGCGTTCTTATAGGCAGTAACGCCTTTATTAAGCTGGTCGCGGGCACGCAGCCGATCACAGCTTAGGGAGGAAACAAGGGCCAGCATCGCGGCCGCCACGGTCAGCAGTCGTATCGGTTTATTCATTGCGGTATGAGTCTCCATTGACCACACAGCATCCTAGGCCCACACACAAGGAATTGACAAGAGCGGGGCCCCTGCCTGAGTGGCGGGCAGGCCTGCAAGGAACATTACACTCTGTGTCCGGTTGACAGAAAACCGCCACCAACAGCCAGCGGATGCAGATGCTACTCTAACTGCGTCACCGGTCTAGCCCCCGGCTTCAATCTTGGCGGTGATCAGGCCGACTTTGTCGACACCCGCCGCATGCGCGATGTCAATCACGTTGGCTACATCGGCGAAGGGAATGTTGTCGTCACCTTTGACAAACATGACCTTTTCGGCGCGGGTCTTGTAAATGTCCGCCAGACGCCCTTGCAGGTTGTCCCAGGTTGCGTCTTCCTGATTAATCTTCAAACCGGGTTCCTGACCAGATCCGCGATCGAGTAATTGCACAACGATCGTGCGATCCGTGGGTGGGGTCTTGGGCGCATTGGGCGGAGGCGGCTGAGGAACCAGCGCATCCAATCCTTTCGGCGTCAAGGGCGTGATTACCATGAAGATGATCAACAGCACCAGCAATACATCGATGAGCGGAGTCACGTTGATATTCGCGCTTTGGCCACCGCTCGGGCCAACTGCCATTCCCATAGGTCAATCTCCTCTACTGCCCCGGCGCCGCGGCTGGGGCCTTTGCTGCGGTAGTCTTTCTCTGTTCGGTGAGCAATCCTAAATCGTCGACACCGGCGGCTCGCACAGCGTCGACCACTTCGACCACATTCTTGTAGTGGGTACGCGCATCAGCCTTCAGATAGACCTCTTTGTTGACCTTATTGGCGAGGCGATCCTTGACCTTGCCGGTCAAACTGTCGACGGCCACCTTATCGGATCCGAAGTAGACGGTTCCATCCCGCATCACCGATACCAGAAGCGCGTCTTCCTTATCCGCATCTTCCATAGGCGTCGGATTATTCACTTTGGCCATGTCGACACTGATGCCCTTCTGCAACATTGGCGTGATCACCATGAAGATGATCAGCAGCACCAGCATCACGTCCACCATGGGAGTGACGTTGATGTCAGAGTTGACCTTCGCTCCTTCATTTCTCTTGGCTAATGACATAAATTTCTCCAAGCACCCCGAGTTTGGAGGCCCGGTAGCCGGAACTCGTCCGGCTACCGGAACAGCAACTCATGACAACCCAGTGCCGCGCGGATTAGCGGTCACTGGCGACGGCTCTATCGCCGCGCGGCAACATCGCGGCGCTTGAGGAAGTAGTCAATCAATTCGCTGGAGGAGTTGTCCATCTCCACGTCGAAGGCTTCCACGCGCCCGGTCAGGTAGTTGAACATCATCACGGCGGGGATGGCCACCAGCAGACCGAATGCCGTGGTCACTAGAGCTTCCGAAATTCCGCCCGCGACTGCGCCGAGACCGGTTGCCTTCTGTTCGGAAATGCCCTTGAAGGCGTTCAGGATGCCCATCACCGTGCCGAACAGGCCGACGAAGGGGGCGGTAGAACCGATGGTAGCCAGACCACCGAGGCCGCGCTTCAATTCGGCGTGGACGATGGCTTCGGTGCGCTCCAGTGCGCGCTTGGAAGCTTCGATGGTCTCGCCGGGGATGGCGCCCGGGCTATCCTGGTGGGCCTTGAATTCCATCAGGCCAGCAGTCACAACCTTGGCGAGATGGCTCTTCTTGTTGCGCTCGGCAACTTTGATGGCTTCATCGAGGCGGCCATCGCGCAATGCGCCGGCCACGGCCGGAGCGAAGGCACGAGACTGCTTGCGAGCGGCGTTATAGGCCATCCAGCGATCGATCATGACGCCAATAGACCAGCCTGACATCACGAACAGAACGATGCAGACGATTCTGGCGACGATACCCATCTGGTGCCAGAGCGAAATCGGATCCCATCCCACGGCACCACCCTCTTGCACAATCCAGGCGGCTGCCCTGGGAACATGGCTGACAATTGCTGCTGCGAAGTTAGCTGCGAACATGAGTTGCTTTTCCCTCCTCGGAACTATTTAACCTTTGATGCGAGATTTCCGCGTGCTGTCAAACTGAACGACAACAAGGTTGGCCACAATCTAGATGTTTTGTGCACCGGAGATGAAAGCGCAATGGCATCGCTCTCAAAGCGGACTCTCCCCGGCACCATTTCGGTAGGCAGGGAAGGGCCGTTCATCCAGCCGTGCTGTACCATAAAACTATACGCCCTTTCCAGTGTCTAGCCGCCGGAGAGGGTAAAGTTGACCAGAACTTCAGTATCCACTTCGACCGGCTCACCGTTCAGCAAATAAGGCTTGTACCTCCATTGCTTCACGGCTTCAATGGCGGCAGGAGCCAGCATTGGATGCCCACTGACCAGCGTGAGGTTTTGTATCGAACCATCCTTGCCGATTACAGCGTGCAGCACCACCTGACCCTGAATGCGAGCCTGTCTCGCCAAAGGAGGGTAGGTCGGATTTACCCGCCGGACCAAAAGGCCTTGCGAGACGCCCTGCGATACGCGTACACGTTGCGGGGTGGCAACTTTGGGCACAGCCACCGGAGTAGAACTGATGATGCCGCCGATCACACCACCCATCTGGCCACCCGGCACGCCACCGGGGACGCCACCGACCACCCCGCCTGTCGCCATAACTGGCGGCGGCGCCTCGTCTTCCTTAATCATTTGCACTTTCTGCGGGATTTTGGTCGGCGTGCGCAGCTCGCCATTTACGATGTCGGTCTGAATCTGCTTGACGATCTTAATCGGTGCGGCCGCTGGCGGCGGCGGAGGTGGCGGAGGCGGAGGAGCCACCAGGAAGGTCATCAACTGCTGCTTGGGCAGCGCTTCGGTAAAGATGAGCGGAATCAAAACCATGACTCCGACCATTAGGCATTCGAGAAATATAGCGAACGCCGTGGTTCGTCCGCGCTTGGTTTTCAGCCTGCCGCCCGATTCCAGAAGGCTATCTTCAAACATAAGGATTCCCTCTCCCTACACAGAGCCTACCGATTTGTTAGACACCAACGACTTCCACTTTGCTCCCTGACTGAACCAGCATCTCGGACCTGCTCTTGCTTTCTTGCAACTGTCTGTAAACAAAAGCCTAATCCGAAGGAGCTTTCCGGTTTCATCCGCCTTCTATCGCGTCCGCACAGGCATTGCTGTAGGACGTTTCCCCTTTTTGACTCTCCAGTCCTGATAGGCCACCAGGATAGGAGCAGCGATGGCGATCGATGAATAAGTGCCGATCAGAATGCCAATCACTAGGGCCAGACTGAAGCCGCGCAATACCTCGCCACCGAACAAATAGAGTGCAAGTACGGTAAGGAAGGTTAAGCCCGCTGTCAAGATGGTCCGGCTTAATGTTTGATTAATACTCCGGTTGACGATATCCGACAGCTTCTCGCGACGCATCAGTTTAATGTTTTCCCGGATGCGATCAAATACCACGATCGTGTCGTTATTGGAGTAACCAATCAGGGTCAAAATGGCGGCTATGACGGTGAGAGAGATATCTTTATCGAGTAAGGAGAATGCGCCGACGGTGATCAGTGTATCGTGAAAAACCGTGACCACTGCGGCCACTCCATAAATCCATTCGAAGCGGAAGCCGAGGTAAATGAGCATTCCCGCCAGAGAGTAGACGGTGGCGAGAATGGCCTGCTTGCGTAATTGAGCACCGACCTCCGGGCCGACGATTTCTACGTTGCGCACACCAAAATCCGACAGGAAAAACCCGTCAGGGAGCGAAGCCACCGCCGCGGGATCAACCGCCCCTTTTAATTCGTCGAAGTTGCTCAGCACGCCGCCATGCACTTTGTCGCGCGTGTTGACGATGTCCTGAGCCTGCTGCGTGTATTTCTGGTCGGCATCGGAGCCGAGGTGCATGGGATCCTTGTCCATTAAATACTGCTTAATGGTGAGGACCGGCGCGTTATTGAGATCGATTTTTCCCGAGGGAACATTCGTCTCGAGCGTCCTGATGATCTGCGCTTTTCCTTTGTCGAGCGCCTGCTCGCTGGTCTCCTGTACATCGAGATCGATCAGAACCTCGTTGTTCGAGGGGATGTCATAGTTCTGAATCTTGAAATTGTGCAGCCCGGCGTGATCGATCTCATGACGCAGCTCATTGATATTAGGCGTATGCGAGAATTTGACATACACCAGAGTGCCGCCGCGGAAGTCGATGCCGTAGGGAATATGATGCCAGAAGAGCATGGACCATACACCGGCTACGCTGAAAACCAGAGAGAAAGCGAGAAAATACCACTTCTTGCCGAGAAAATCGAAATTGGGATTATGAAAGAACTCCACCGAGCTTACCTCTTATTCAAGTTATGAGGACTTTACAATTGAGTGATCGAGTCATTTAGCGATTGAAAACCGCTGCACAGTCAAAATGCGGCTTCTTCAACCGCCCGATCGTCCCATCACTCAATCACTAAATACTCAGCGCGTCTCCACGCTGCTTGCGGCTCAGGACCCAATCAAAAATCGCTCGCGAGACGAACACTGCAGTGAACAGGTTCGCCAGCAGACCGAAGGTCAGAGTAACCGCAAATCCTTTTACCGGGCCCGTGCCAAAGATAAACAAAATCGCCGCCGAAACGATAGTGGTAACGTGCGTGTCGACGATGGTGATCCAGGCGTGGCTGAAGCCCTGATCGACAGCCGAAGGCGGCGTTTTGCCATTGCGCAACTCTTCGCGGATGCGCTCAAAAATCAGCACGTTCGAATCGACGCCCATACCGACCGTGAGAATCACTCCCGCAATTCCAGGCAACGTCAGCACAGCTTCGAAATAGCCCATGAAGCCGAGCAGAATTACCAAGTTCAAGAGCAGGGCCACATCCGCGTTGATGCCCGCCGCACGGTAGTAGATCAGCATGAATATGAGGACGGCCAACATGCCGATGATGGCAGCGGTCACGCCGTGGCGAATAGAATCGGCGCCGAGCGACGGCCCAACCGTCCGCTCTTCCAGATACTTGATGCCCGCCGGCAGAGCGCCCGAACGCAGAATCATCGAGAGATCCTTTGCCTGCTGTTCGGTCATGCTGCCGCCAGAGATTTCGCCCGTGTCGCGGATCGGCTCTTTGATATTGGCGACTTCCTGAACTTTGTTGTCGAGCACCACAGCCAGCCGATCGTCGACGTGAGCGGAAGTGAAATTGTAGAAGCGCTGCCCGCCCTCGCCGGTGAGCGTGAAGTGCACGCTGGGTTGACCGTTCTGGTCGGTGCTGGGCTGGGCATCGCGCAAGTCTTTGCCGCGAACGGCCGAGACGCGCGAAACCAGATACCAGGCCTCCTGATCCGGTGGTGCCCCGGGAGCGCCATGCCCCGGCAATAGAATCGCATCCGGCGGCAGAACCCCGCCTTTATCTTGTAAAGCCGCTTGGTCGCTGGGATACGGCCCGCCAATCACCTGCTTGATCTCCAGCATGGCCGTGGACTGCATGATGTCTTTCACGCGGCCGGGATCGTCGACATCGGGCAACTGCACGAGAATTTGATACTGGCCGAGGCCATGCTCCTGAATCGTCGGCTCGCTTACGCCAAGCTGATCAATGCGGTTGCGGATGGTCTCAATCGCCTGGGTCACCGCCCTATTCTTCAGGTCGGTCAGCATCTGCGGTTTCATGTTGAGCATGTAAGTATTGTTGGCTCCGGAACTGACGTTGTACTCGGGCAGACGCTCGGAGGCGATATCCATCAAATCCTTGTGGCCCTCGGGTGGGATGCCCTTGAGCTGAATGTGGTCCGGATTGTTCTGTGGGTCGGGCTGTGAGATGTCGGCGAATGAAATCTTGTGCTTGTTGAGCTGCTCTTTGAGAACTTCAATGGCGTTCTGGGCGTCGACGTTGACGGCGTCATTGACCTGCACCTGAAGAATCAGATGCGTTCCACCGCGCAGATCGAGGCCAAGGTGAATGCGGTCGGTCATGGCCTTGAGGAGGTCGTGACCGGAAAGCCCCTGCGGGATGCCAAGGATTCCGAACAGGAAAACAAGGAGGGCCCCCAGGATGACGATTAATCTCCAAAGCAGATTTTTTTGCATGATGAAATCCCAACAAGAATTAGAAACGCTTGCTTATTGTCCCCGGGGCTGAGCCCCGCGTTCTCTCCCGCTTATTGTGGCACAGCTAAAGCCCTACCCTGACACAAACCTTCGGCCCAGCCTCGACTCAGCTTGCCTTGGGTTTCACCTCCTCGTCGGTGGTCGTGACTTGCGTCACCGAGGCCTTAGTCACCTCGATTCGCAGGTTGTCGGGCGGCACACGCAGATGAAGCGAGTCATCCTTGAGAGCAATAATCGTTCCCCGCAGGCCGCCGCTGGTTACCACTTTATCGCCGGTCTTCAAAGCATCCAGCATGGCTGTCCATTTCTTCTGCCGGCGTTGTTGGGGGAGAATCATGATGAAATACAAGATCGCAAACAGAAAAATGAAAGGCAGAGCGCCGGCAAGCAATCCAGCGCCGCCGGTGGTCTGCATCGCTAGCAAGCAGTACATGCTCATCGAGCCTATCCAGATGTCGTCACGTTGCCGGAGTAATTTTGGTGCACTCCGCGCAAACGACCGCCCGCACTCACTACCGCCCTGTCATTTACGACGGGAGTTCTGATCGATTCCGGCCGGATCGTTCTACCGCTTAAGGCACCGCTCAGGCTTGAATCCGGGGAGGTCCTCCAGGCAGGGTCTACGCTTTCGGTCGAGACCAGACGCTAGAAAGAAAAACGGGACTCTTCCCCAAGTGGAATAGAATGACGCACCCACCGCATAGTGTCAAGGTAGAAACTCAGGTTGTGCAGAGTGTTCAAGACCTGGGCCAGCATTTCATTAGAAGCATAAAGATGGCGCAGGTATGCCCGCGAGTACCGCTGGCAGACCCGGCAGCCGCAGTTGGGATCGAGTGGGTTGGGATCTTCGGCGTAACGCGCCTGCTTGATCGAGATCTTCCCTTCTGAAGTAAATAGCAGCCCGTGGCGGGCGGCCCGCGTGGGAAGCACGCAATCCATCATGTCAACGCCGAGGCTGGCGTACTCGATGATCTCCTCGGGTGTCCCTACGCCCATGAGGTAACGTGGCTTGCCTTTGGGAAGATGCTCCAGAGTGGCCTCGACCACTTCCCGCGTTCGCTGGCGCGGCTCACCCACGCTCAACCCGCCAATGGCATAGCCGGGAAACCCGATCTCGACGGTGCGCTCGGCGGATTCCTTGCGCAGCGCCAGATCCATGCCGCCCTGGACGATGCCGAACAGGGATTGGGTATCTGCACTCCCGCTTTTTTGCACGCTGTCATTCCGAACGTTTTCGAAGGAAATGCGAGGAAACTGGTTTTCTAACCCTGCTCGCGACCCGGGACTCAGGACTCGCGACTGCCAAGGAACTTCGTGCTTGTGATCTTCAAAGTACCTCTTGCAGCGCGCGGCCCAGCGGAGGGTGAGTTCCATCGAAGCTTTGGTGCGCGCGCGATCCGCCGGGTACTCGGTGCATTCATCGAACGCCATGATGATGTCTGCGCCCAAACCGATCTGGGCCGCGATCGCGCTCTCGGGGGTAAAGAAGAGTGGAGAACCATCCAGATGCGAGCGAAACGCGACTCCCTCTTCGCTAACTTTACGCAGTTCATTCAGGCTGAAGACCTGGAACCCGCCGGAATCAGTCAGGATCGCTCGCCGCCAGGCCATGAATCTATGTAACCCTCCGAATCGGCGCACTATTTCCACGCCCGGGCGCAGAAAAAGGTGATAGGTATTGCCGAGAAGGATCTGAACTCCAAGTTCTTCGAGAATTTCCTGTGGCACTCCCTTTACAGTTGCCGCAGTGCCGACCGGCATGAATACGGGCGTTTCGATCGCGCCATGGGGAGTGAGCAGGCGACCGAGGCGGGCGGCGGCGCCGGAAGAAGCCCTGATCTGAAAGTCCATCGACACGAATTGTTTCGAACCTCTAACCCGCGCGGTTGAACAAATCCTCGGCGGGAAGAAGAGCGTTCATCGACCCGGAGCGAAAGCCTTCCAGATCGAGAGTGACGAATTTGAATCCCAAGGCTTTGAAAATCCGGCTGAACTCGGCCGCCATGTGCAGATCGAAGGCACGCCACATCTCCTCAGGTGCAACTTCGATGCGGACAATCTCCCCGTGGTGGCGCACTCGAAACTGCCGGAATCCCAGAGTGCGAAGGGCGTCCTCGCCTTTTTCTACGATGGCGAGAGAGTCGCGGGTCACCGGGCGGCCGTACTCGATGCGTGACGACAGGCAGGCCGAGGCGGGTTTATCCCAGTTGCGCAACCCGGCGTTGCGTGCAAGCGAGCGAATGTCATCTTTGCCAAGGCCGGCATCACGCAGCGGCGCGACGACATCATGCAGACTCGCCGCTTTCTGACCGGGACGGAAGTCGCCCTGGTCGTCGCGATTGACGCCGTAGGCTATGGCATCAAAGCCGCGGGTGGCGCGCAGACTCTCCATCAGAGTGAATAGCTCGTCCTTGCAAAAGAAACAGCGCCGCGCGTCGTTGCGGATGTACTCGGGGCGATCAATTTCCGCAGTGGCAACTACCTCTAGAGGAATCGATTGCTCGCGCGCAAAGGCAATAGCGTCAGCGAGCTGGGTGCGCGCCAGGCTGGGTGAGTCGGCGACGATAGCCAGCATGTTATTCCCGAGCACGTTATGAGCAGCCCAGGCCAGGTAAGCGGAATCGACGCCACCGGAGTAAGCGACGAGCAGGCGGCCCAAGGCGTGTAGATGGGACTCGAGGACGGCGTATTTGGCTTGCAGCTCTGGAGCGGGCATGTAGACATGGTAGCAGGGCGGGAAGGGCGTTGGGCACGAGCCCGCCCTTACTCTTCTCAATACAGCCGCTCTTGCGGCCGCAGGCTGCCGACGCCGCCGATGTTCGCGAGAGTGAAACTGAAACGCAGCAGGTTTTCGTTGCGCACATTTGCAACCGTATAAGTTCGGTACTCCAGCGTGACGCCGCAACAATCCCAGTTGTATGTGGTCTGGACGCTGACGAACTGCAATTGGTGGCTATCCGCGTCGAAGCCGAAGCTGCCCGCGGCGCTGAACCCTCGCTTTACCAAGCGGCCGTATCCCAGCGCGGCGCGAAATTGATTGAAGCGCTCCGGCGTGGCCAAATTTGAAGATGCCGCCCCAGTCTGGACGGGAATTTCCAGTAGCGCGTCGCCTCCGCCGATCGTCACCTGGCCAATATGGTAGTTCGCCAGAATCGTGCTCGCATTCACCTGCGTATTCTGGAAATCGTAATCGAGATCCCATTCCGCGTCTGTCCGCTCGCTGGTTTCTACGCGCAAGCGCGAGATCAGTGGGGAGAGATGCCGCGGCTGAGTGAGGAAGGCAATGCCGGTCAGATCTTCCGTGGTGGTGAATACGTTTCGCTCCCCGGGCACCAAAGCCCCGCCGAACGTTGGATCAAGAAAATATTTCTGTGCGAATTCCCAGCTGACCAGCTCGCGCACAGAAGGTTGATTCGGGCACGAAGTAGTCTGCAGCAGGTTCGGATGCTGCCAGGGAATGATGCCCTCCGGCGCCGGACCGCCAACGATCAGGCCGGCCATCACAGCGGTGCAGTCCTCCGGCTTGGGCGACTTTGCCTTCGCGTACAGCCGGGTTACGAACCCGTACTCTACCTCGTGAGTGTCGCTGAGGATGTCCCTCTCGTCGAACTTCAAAATCTTCGAATAGTCATTTACGCCCGTCACGAAACGATAGGTGGCGAATGGTTCGATCACATGTTTCCATTTTCTTCCCAAAAATTCCTTGTCAAACACTCGCTCGAGGGGCGGTGGGCGCAGCTCCACTGCGGTTTCGAGGGCCTGTCGATTAATCGGGTCGCTCACCGCCTGCCCGGGATTGTTTCCAATCTCGCCGACCAGGCGTTGGGTGTAATAGGTGTCATGCAGCGTCAGGGACGATCGAAGCTGCCATCCGCGCAGCATGAGCGGCATCGAAATTTGAGGATTCAAATCGAAGCGTCCTACCAGCGTACTCGTCCTGAAAGCCGGGGAACAGCTTTGCAGGTTGGCTGATAGAGTCGCGCACACCTGCGGTTCGCTGCGCGACAGCCCGGTTCCTGATGCATCAAACGACCAGTACAACGGCAGGCGGCCCAGCCGCTGGTCGAAACTTGAGCCATCAAAGCTGGGAGCATGCAGAATGGTAATCACTTGCCCAGGAGTCGTACTGAGAAAGTTCTGGTAGCGCTCCACAAATCCATTGAAGTTGAAGCCATTCTCAGACTTCGAGAGAAACGCCTGCGACTTCACCTCCGAGTAAGCGGCCTGGCTGAAAATCTCGTTAAAGGCCAGCCGGAAAAGAAACGAACTCAAATAATCGATGCTGGTCACGCCCCGGAAGCCCAAGAAGTTACCCGCCGAATTGAGCCGCACATTTTCGCCGCCTTCTTTCACCGGCGGCGTGCCGATTCCGCGGTCGATCACCCCGAAGTAGTTCAGATCGAGGAACGAAGTTTCGCTGGGCCGCGCCCGGAACTCGCCCCGCTGCGACCAGCCCCGTAAAGAGTAATATTCCGCGCCCAGCGTGGCATCCATCATGCGATTGATCGCCCAGTAATACGAGTCGCTCACGGTGTATCCGTACGCCGAGGAGTGCGCTACCGATGGCATGAGAAATCCGGAGGTGCGAGCCTGTTTTTCCACCGGATGCGTTACATAGGGCAGCCAAAGCATGGGAATTCCATGCAAAAGAAATGCGCTGCGGTAGATTTTCGCGTTTCCGCCAACTTCGACGCTGATTTTTCTCGCCCCAAATTGCCACATCGGGTGCGGAACTTGGCAGGTCGTGATGCTTCCATCGTAAACCAGATAGTGATCGGAACTGGTTTTCTCGACCAGGCCTCCGGTAAACGCAAAAGGCGACGTAGATGTCAGAATTACCCGGTTTTCGCGCAGACTCATACCGGTCGTTCCGGTCGCGTCGTAGAAGCGCCCGGTTTCGAGATCGAAGTTGTAGTTCCCGCGCGAGGCACGAATGTGATCGTCATTGGGACCTCCGTCGAGGGCGAAGTGTCCCGTCGCCGTGACTTCTTTTGTGTCGGAGTTGTACGTCGCATCATCTGCCTTCAGCACGTAGGTTCCGTAGTAAATCTCGACGGCACCGTGCAGTTTGTAAATTCCGCCCTGCTCCTCCTGTTCGATCGCACAAATGGTATGCACATCTTCTCCGTTTTTTTTCTGCTCTGCTGCCGCACGCGCACAAGGAGTTTCAGCCCCGCTCGAGTCTTTATCGCTTTCCTGCGCGACAGCAATGGTTTCCACAGGCGGCAACTGGCTGGTAACTAAAGGAGGGATCAGAAGCAGATGACAAAGCGCCGCTGCCGTGATAAGGAATCTGTTGCGAAGAGTCATCGGAACAAGATTGCCGGAGCCAGGTGGTGCAAGAGCCCGAGAAGATGCGCGGACGTCCATGTGGCAGCAGTCGTCGTGAACTTAGCACGGCTGCGCCATGGGAAGCAAAACGTCCACGTTTTTTGATTCCAGCGGAGAGTCACCGGTTATCCGGCGCAACAAATCCTGGTTAACTGGATGGATGTAATGAAGCCGAGTAAACCAACTCATGCCCTGCCCGCGGTGTGGTGAAATCTGCCGGTGTTTGGAAGACGGACAAAACTCCGCCCCATGCACGCTTGAAGACTCATCCTGGCGTCAGGAGGTTGCGGCCCGCCTCAGCCGTTATCAGGCGCGGCGCAAACCCCGTCCGCCACGATATCCTTCGCTGAGACTAACCTTCGAAGACTCGGGGTCGTTTCCGAACTTGGATTCCGACCCGCCGCTTCAGCCGATGGTCGGGAATTCATATCAATCGCTCGCTTTAGAGAGGTTTGCCGAAAAACTCCGCCCAGCCATCAACCTCGAACCTGCGGTCGCTAACCTAACGCTTGACTTCGGAAATGATGCCCTGCTGAGTGCTCCGGGCGCGACCCCGCCGTCTGCAAAATCGAAAATCATCGAGTTCCCGCGCTCCTGTATGCCAGCGCCCGCGCGGCTCGACGAACTGGCTGAGCCGGTTGTCGGTCAGCCCCGAATTTTGGAAGCTCCCGAGTTTGTTCCGTCGCCTCCGGCTCTGGGCGGCATCACGATCGAGCCGGCAGCGCCTCGGGAGAGCGAGAGACGCCCTGGAATAGATGTCCCCCTGTTGGGCGCACCTCCCGAGCGCCGCATTCTCGCGGCTTCCATGGATGCTCTTATCATTTCAGTGGCGTGCTCGCTGTTCGGGTTCATCGTTTGGAAGCTGACCTCCGTCCGGCCGCCAGTTGTTCAGTTGATCGGGGTCGCCGCGGGCCTTTCTGCCATCCTCTGGGCTGCGTACCAATATCTGCTGGTAGTTTATTCGGGGGCAACACCCGGTTTGGTCCTGGCCCGGTTACAACTCTCGCGCTTTGATGGCAGCCTCGCAAGCCGCGGGCTGCGCCGCTGGCGTGTTCTCGCGTCCTTTCTTTCGGCCGCCTCGCTAGGTATGGGCTATTTGTGGCTTTTTCTCGACGAGGATGCGCTCTGTTGGCACGACCGAATCACGCACACGTATCTGGCGCCGAAAAAGCGATCTTAGTCTTTGCCTCTCAACAGCTCTTCCAGCGATGCCCCTAACTCGCGGAACCGGAATGGATATCCGCTTGCGACGAGCTTGCCCGGTTCTACCTTTTGGCTGCCAAGAACAATTTCTTCGCCCATCTCGCCAAATACCGTTTTCACGATGAAAGCTGGCACGGGGAAAATCGCCGGCCGCGAAAGCACATTCGCCAGAGTTTTCGCGAACTCCGCATTTCGCACCGGAGCCGGCGCAACCATGTTCACCGCGCCTTGTACGAGGTCGTTCTTGAGAATATGATGAATCGCTCCCACCATATCGTGCACGTCGATCCAGCTCATCCATTGCCGCCCATCACCGGTGCGCCCACCAAGGCCCAACTTGAATGGCAGCAGCATGGCTCCTAATGCACCTCCCTGCGGGCTCAGGACGATGCCCGTGCGAAGATGCACTGTACGAATATCCGCTTGTACTGCGGGGGTTGTCGCTTCTTCCCATTGCTGACAAACTTCTGCCAGAAAACCCTTGCCTGGCGCGCTTTCTTCGGACAGCGGTTCGTCGCCGCGGTTCCCGTAATATCCGATCGCCGAGCCGCATACAAAGACCTGCGGCTTCTCTTTCGCGTCTGACAAAGCTTGAGACAAATGCAGCGTGCCGGCGACCCGGCTGTTTCTAATCATCGCTTTCTTGGAATCGGTCCAGCGCCCAAAAATACTTTCACCCGCGAGATGGATGACGGCATCGAACCCTGATACGGATTCGGGTGCGATTGATTGTGCCGGATCCCATGAGATTTGCGTATTGTCCGCAGCCTGCCCTCGCACCAGGCGCACGATGGAATTTCCTGTGCTTTTGAGGGACGGCAGCAGCGCGGCGCCAATCGGTCCCGAGACTCCACTCGCCAGGATTCGCAGACCCATGATTCTCAATGGGACTCTACCAGTTCCAGCAGCAGGGAACAAACTTCGTTTGAGTTGAAGAGTTGAAAAGTACGCATAGCTACGTTTGATGTAAAATCATGGGGCGCACCCATCTGGGATTTCGCGAGTCGATGTTTGGCGAAATTGCAGATTTCCTCGTCGGGACGTGGCTCAGCCTGGTAGAGCACTCGCTTGGGGTGCGAGGGGTCGGCAGTTCAAATCTGCCCGTCCCGACCATTACTCCTACAAGAACGCGGGTGAAAGAGATCCTTCGCTGTGCTTAGGATTTCGGCAGGGCTCCCGCTCCTCCATGATTGTTGGGCAGTGAGCTCCAGCCCGTTTTGCCCCGAACCAAGAAAATCACTTCTTAGCGCGCCGGTTTTTCCTCCACAATTACGCCAAGTTCTAGCGCCACGCTCGTCGGCGTGCTCGTCACGATCTTTCCAGTTGATCGTAGTTCACACTCGGGGGATTTCTTATGTCCGGGCAAGTTATTCTGTATTTCGACGATCAATCCGACGCGCTGCGTTTCGCTTTGGCCGCGGGATCGGTGATGGCAGGCGACCGGGCTAACGTCACGGAAAATCTGGTGAAAGAAACCGCCCGCGTCAGCCGCATCCGCCTGGATGCCGCCAACGCTGGAAAGGCGGAGAAGGCGAAAAAGCCCGAACGCGTCGTGTGACGTCAAAACTTCTGCACGGCACTGGAAGATCAGCTGTAAATCTTCCAGGGATGGACAGATATCAGCGCGGACGAACGCATATCCATTGAACCAGAAAATCCGTGGAATCAGCGTGTAGGGCGAATTGTGTTCGCCAGATGAGGTTTGTCACGAAGAACCTCGCCGGAGCGATCCTATCCCGTCTTGCGCGCGGAAAGCATATTCAGGATTTCGCGCAGGCCCTGCCGGATGTGCTGAATCTCAGAAGACGATTGTGTGGGAAACGGAATCGCCGTCTGACCTTTCTCTATTTTGGTCTCCGAGCGGAGTTGTTGGCGCGCGCCCGCAATGGTGAATCCCTGCTCGTAAAGCAGTTTCTTAATGTGCAGCACGTTTTCCACGTCGCGCCGCCGGTACATGCGCTGGCCGGTGCTGCTCTTCACTGGCTTGAGTTGCGGGAACTCGCTTTCCCAGAAACGCAGCACGTAGGCAGGGAGGCGGCATAACTCGGCCACTTCGCCGATACGAAAGTAGAGTTTGTCAGGAATATAGGTTTCGTCGGACTTATTCTTGCCTGTGTTCTTTTTTCTGGCAGTCATCTCGGCCCCCAAGGCAGCCCGCGCCGCAGTCTGTTTTCCCAATTGTGACACAGCGCAAGCACTCGACGGTGAGAATTTCAAAACGGAGTTTTTCAAATTCGTGCCAGCCCTATTTCTAAAAGGAAAGGCCTTCCAGGAGGTGCTTCTCCCGGGAGGCCGGTTGAACTCGTTATTTGCGAACCATCGTTTCGCAGACGGTCAGTGCTTCTTTTTCTTCTTTGCCTTCTTCTTGGTTGCCATGAAGGTTCCTCCGTGAACGATTTTCCCTTGCAAAGGTTACATACGACGGGCCCGAATGCTTCGCGCAACCCAATATCTAGTATGGGAAGCAGCTTTTACCCAAAATATTGCGGCACTTGGAATGCAGTGTCAACAAAATTCTGCTGTGGCATAGCGGAATTTTCCACAGGGCAGTTCGGAAAGGCCTGCACTGCCGAAAGCAAATTCCTCACGTGCGCCCGGGTGAATGCGGAATGGAGCACGAGCGGCTCGCGCTGATCAGCGAGTTTGAAAAGTCGCACCCTCTGCTACACTTCGCGTGATGCCCCGCGACCCCGTTGAACTTGAAGTCTTCAAGAACCTGTTTCACTCCATCGCAGAAGAAATGGGCGCAGCGCTGCGGCGCACTGCATTTTCTCCCAACATCAAAGAGCGGCGCGACTATTCCTGCGCGGTTTTTGATAATGACGGTGAAGTAATCGCCATGGGTGACCACATGCCGGTGCATCTCGGGTCGATGCCCATGTCAGTTCGCGCCGCCGTTACTGACCGCGAAATGCGGGTCGGCGATGTAGTCATGTTAAACGATCCCTTCCGCGGTGGAACTCACTTGCCGGATATCACCCTGGTAGCGCCAGTGTATGTTGACCGCCGCCGACGGCAAGGAAGAGCCGCAAGCCGGCCTGATTTTTACGTCGCCTCGCGGGCGCATCACGCCGACGTGGGCGGAACATACCCGGGGTCCATGGGCCCGTGCCGCGAAATCTATCAGGAAGGCTTCCGCATTCCTCCCGTCACAATCATGCGCTCGGGCACAATGGAACGTGACATTCTCGCACTACTGCTGAACAACGTCCGCACCCCAGAAGAGCGCGAAGGAGATCTCGGTGCCCAGATCGCTGCCTGCCACACCGGAACCGAACGATTGAAGGGATTGTGTACTCGCTACGGAATCGAGCGGACAAAGAACGCAGCACTCGAACTGATCTCCTACTCTGAAGAACTCATGCGCGCGTTCCTCGCGAAGATTCCCCCTGGCAGATACGAGGCGGAAGACTTTTTGGATGATGACGGCGTTCAACGGAAGCCGGTCCGGATCAAAGTGGCAGTCTCTATCAATCGGGGTTACGTGCGGAGAACAGCCGGCAGTCGACGAGCTTCAAGCCTTGGCGAGCGAGGGCCATCAAGACCCGGGAGATCGCATCCCATGGTCGTGGTCGATTTCACCGGCAGCGACGCACAAGTGGCGGGCAGCGTAAATGCCGTCGAGGCTATTACCTACTCGGCGTGTTTTTACGTTTTTCGTTGCCTGCTCGCAGAAGACGTGCCCGCAACCGCCGGCCTGATGCGCCCAATCGGCGTAATCGCTCCCAAGGGAACCATCGTCAATGCGCGCCCACCCGCGGCCGTCGCGGGCGGGAACGTCGAGACGTCGCAGCGCATCGTCGATGTGCTGCTGCGCGCGCTGGCACAAGCGATTCCCGATAGAATTCCCGCGTCAGCATCCGGCACGATGAACAATCTCACTATCGGCGGCATCGATCCGCCTACCGGCCAGCCTTTCGCTTACTACGAAACGATTGCCGGCGGCATGGGCGCCAGGCCCGGTAAGGACGGCGTTTCCGGAGTGCACACCCACATGACCAACTCTCTGAACACTCCGTCTGAAGCCTTGGAGTACGCGTACCCATTGCGCGTCCGCCGCTATTCACTTCGTCGCGGCAGCGGGGGTGCTGGAAAATATGGAGGCGGGGACGGGGTCATCCGCGAAATCGAGGTTCTCACCGACTGTGACGTCGCGCTCCTCTCCGACCGGCGCACGCATGCACCCTGGGGGCTGGCGGGAGGCGAGGCTGGAAAGCCGGGCAAGACTACGGTTATCCGCAAAGACGGTTCGACGGAAGCATTCCCCGGGAAGTTCAGCACTCGACTTCGCCGCGGCGAGCGCATCCGCATTGAATCGCCCGGCGGCGGTGGCTGCGGGTAACGGGCAATCGGTGTTGATTAATCACGTCAGCGAGAGTAAATCTTGACGTTGCGGTAGCAGTCGCCCAACGCCATCCGCAGATCAATGAAAGGACGCCCTCCGTGCACATCGTCAAATCGGTCGAAATATTTTCCGTCGCCAAAATTATGGCGATGATTCAAGCCTGCCTGGGGTTAATTGCGGCACCATTTTTCCTGGTTATCGGCTTGATGGGTTCCGTGCTTGGGGAACGGAGTGGTCCGGCGGCGAGCATCTTTGGCATCGGGTTTGCCATTCTGATGCCGTTCATCTACGGCATTGTGGGATTCATCACCGGCCTCATCGGCGGCTTGCTGTATAACCTGTTCGCGCGCTGGGTTGGCGGCATCGAATTAGAGTTGGAACTAAAACCGGGAATTACCGTAGCCCCTTACCCGCTTGTGCCGCCGCAGACTCCGGTGGCGTAGTTGAGCCGTTTTGCGGGCATGAGCGAAGCGGGAGCCCGCAGCCGAAATCCTGAGCGAAGCGAAGGATCTCACTCTATGACAGATATCGCCACTCTTTACCTCGACGAAGCCCGCCGCCAGATGCGCGGTCACAAACGCATGGGCGAGGCCGCCATGGCGCAGCTTAGGGACGAGGACTTCTTCGCGACCATCGATCCCGAATCGAATTCGGTGGCGGTTCTGGTGAAGCATCTCGCGGGCAACATGCGCTCCCGTTTCACCGATTTTTTGACCAGCGACGGCGAAAAGCCCGACCGCGTTCGCGACCGCGAATTCGAAATTTCTCCCGCTACGAACCGTGCCGAAGTCATGAGGTGGTGGGACGACGGCTGGAGCACAGTTTTGGGTACGATCGAGTCGTTAAAGCCCGAAGATGTGTCGCGCACTGTGACCATTCGCGGCGAGCCGCATACTGTTCTTCAAGCAATCAACCGCCAGATCGCGCACTACGCGCAGCACACCGGCCAGATCGTTTTCCTGGCCAAGCATCTGCGCTCCAGCGAATGGAAAACTCTGAGCATTCCACGAGGAAGATCGGAAGAGTTCAAGAAAGCACCGCCGAAATCGTATAAGGGATTGCCGCAAGAGAAGTGATCCGGACGACAGGTTTGCTGGCGCTGCGATCAGATCGCGGGCGGCTGCCCTACATGGACAGTGCTAGAATCATACGTTTTCTGTCCGAGTCTGCATTCATAAGGTCGCTCTCATGCCAACCACAATGTCCGCTGTCGTAAAGCCCGAGGCTGCGCCGGGCGCAGATGTGCGCGAAGTCAAGATCCCCGCCTTTGGACGCAACGACGTTCTGGTCAAGGTCAAGGTCGCCTCCATCTGTGGCACTGACCTGCACATTTACAACTGGGATCGCTGGGCACAAAAGCGCATTCACCCGCCGCTGATTCCCGGCCACGAGTTCTGCGGAACAGTGGCGGCCTTTGGGGATGAGGTGACCAGCGTAAAAGAAGGCGACTTCGTCTCCGCTGAGATGCATGTGGCTTGCGGCAAGTGCCTGCAGTGCCGCACCGGCGAAGGCCACATCTGCCAGAACGTAAAGATCATCGGAGTCGATGCCGACGGTGCCTTCGCGGAATACGTGGTTATTCCTGAATCCAACATCTGGAAGTTAGACCCGGCCATTCCGCAGGAGTATGCTTCGATTCTCGACCCTCTGGGGAATGCGGTTCACACGGTCCTCGCCGGAGAGATTGCCGCGAAAACTGTGGCGATCACGGGTGCTGGACCGATCGGTCTTTTTTCAATCGCAGTGGCGCGCGCTTGCGGGGCTACAACGATCTTTGCTGTCGAAGTTAACGAGCATCGTCGCAAAATTGCTCGCGAAATGAAGGCCGATTATGTGCTCGATCCATCGAAGGAAAAAGTGAAAGACATTGTGATGGAGAAGACCGGCGGTCTGGGAGTGGACGTCGTACTAGAGATGGCTGGCCATCCTGACTCCATTCGAATAGCCTTCGATATTGTCCGCCGCGGCGGCAGACTCTCCCTCCTTGGCCTTACTTCCAAACCCATTCCAGTCAATTTCTCAGAAGACATCATTTTCAAGGGTATTACCATCCAAGGCATCAACGGCCGCCGCATGTACCAGACCTGGTATCAGATGACCGCGCTGCTGAAAGCAGGGAAACTCGATCTTCATCCCGTCATCACCGACCGCATCTCAATGAAGGATTTTCCTGCGGCGATGGAGCGGCTGAAGACGGGCGAGGCCAGCAAGATTTTGGTGTACCCGAATGGAGTGAAGTAAATTCATCACCACGGACTTACATGGGTTTGCATGGACATGAGACGGCGCTAAGAAATCGGAGATTTGATTCGTGTGAATCTGTGGTAATCCGTAGCGGAGTATTTCATGACTACCGCAACCCGTACTAATCCGCTCTCATATCTCACCGATCAGCTCGACGAACTTAAGAACAAGGGCACCCACTTCAAGCTGCGCGTCCTCGAAGATGAGCAGGCGCCTGTCTGCACGTTCGATGGCAAGAAAGTCATCAATCTTGCCTCGAACAATTACCTCGGCCTGACCACGCATCCCAAGCTGCGCGAAGCCGCACTTGAGGCTACACGCAAATACGGAGTGGGGTCGGGGGCCGTGCGGACCATCGCCGGCACGATGAAAATCCACATGGAGCTGGAAGAAATAATCGCTCGCTTCAAAAATGTGGAAGCTTGCGTGGTGTTTCAATCCGGATTTGCTGCCAACGCTGGAACGGTATCGGCCGTTCTCGGCAAAGATGACTTCATCATCTCCGACGCATTGAACCACGCCTCCATCATCGACGGCGCGCGGCTTTCGAAGGCAAAGATTCTGGTATTCCGTCACAAGGACATCGCCCACGCGGAAGAGCAGCTTGCCAGCGTAAAAAACGAGCCGGGCAAGAAGCTGCTTATTACCGACGGAGTCTTCTCGATGGACGGCGATATCGGCCCGCTGCCGGCGCTCTGCGATCTCGCCGAAAAGTATGGCGCGATCATGATGGTCGACGATGCGCACGCCTCGGGCGTTCTCGGCCGCAACGGCCGTGGCACGATTGATCACTTCAAAATGCACGGGCGGGTCGATATTCAGGTCGGAACGTTGTCGAAGGCGATTGGAGCTTTGGGCGGGTACGTCTGCGGGACACGCGACTTGATCGATTTTCTCTACCATCGTGCGAGACCATTTTTGTTTTCGACCTCGCATCCGCCGTCGGTTGCGGCCACGTGCATCGCTGCCTTCGGTGTTCTCGAAAGCGAGCCGGAGCGCATGGAGAGGCTGTGGGAGAACACGCGCTTCTGGAAGAAAGAGTTGGGGCTGCTCGGATTCGACATCGGTGACAAGACCACGCCCGCGAGTGAGACTCCGATTACGCCGATTATTGTCGGCGACGGAAAGCTCACCATGGATTTTTCCCGCGAACTGTTCAAGGAAGGAGTGCTCGGCACCGGAATCGCATTTCCCACGGTCCCCGAAGGCAAGGCGCGCATCCGCACGATCATGACGGCGACGCACACGAAAGACGAACTGGAGCAGGCGCTGGAGGTGCTCAAGAACGTGGGCAAGCGAATGGGAATATTAGGCTAATGAGAGACTTCCTAGGCTCGTGCACCGCTGACCGACCGTATGGCATACACGATTCGTCGTTGCGCAGACCAGCGAGTGGTCGGAATGCCTTCCTATTACATCGCTCTTGCAGCCCAGGGTGGAATTGAAATCGGCAGCTTCGTTCCTTCACCCGGACGTGCGAGGTGACGCAATCAATCCGGAAGCCAAATTACTCATGCTGAGTCATGCATTTGATTCTGGAGCAGTGCGTGTGCAATTCAGAGTGGATACGCGCAATCAACGGAGCCAGGCCGCCGTGGCTAAACTTGGAGCTGTGAGAGAAGGAATTCTCAGTCGCGATCGCCTGACCTGGACCGGATACATTCGCGACACTGTCTATTTCTCCATCCTAGATACCGAGTGGCCGTCAGTTAAGCTTCGCCTGGAAGAGCGGCTGGCGATGTTCTCTTAGTTCAACAAGCTCGGGGACCCAAAGCGTGGCAGCTGATCACGGCAACCTTTAATCGGCGCGGTACACGATTTTCCCGCCCACAATTGTTCCAACCACTTTCCCCGTTAGCTGCCATCCATCAAACGGTGTATTGCGGGAAAGCGAGCGCGACTTCGCGGCTTCAACCGTCCATCGCTTCTTGGGGTCGAAAATCGTGACATCGGCGAAGTTGCCGCGCTGCAGCGAACCGCGGCCGCGCAGATCGAAGACCCGCGCCGGACCGGCGGTGAAGAGTTCAACGATGCGCGCCAGCGGAATTTTTTGTTCGCGATTAAGCTTAGTGATGGCCAGCGCGAGCGCGGTTTCAAGCCCGGTGATGCCGAAAGAGGCATGCTCGAACTCGACCTGTTTTTCCTGAGCGGCATGCGGGGCGTGATCCGTGGCAATGGCATCGACGGTGCCATCGGCAACGGCAACCAGAACCGCTTCGCGGTCAGACGCCGAGCGTAGTGGCGGATTCATCTTGAAATTGGTGTTGTACTCGCCCACGTCGGAGTCGAGCAGCGTGAAGTGATGCGGCGTGACTTCGCATGTCACTCGCGCCCTCGCGCGTTTTCCACGGCGCACAGACTTAAGCGCGTCGGACGTGGAAAGATGAGCCACATGCAACCGCGACTCGCGAATCTGCTGGGCAAAGCTAACGTCGCGATCCACCATCGCCGCCTCGGCCGTGGCCGGCATGCCGCGCAACCCGAGACGAAAGCTCGTCGGGCCTTCATGCATCGAGCAGTGTTCGGTCACGCGCGTGTCTTCGGCATGCTGCACGACCGGCAAATTCAACTCCGCTCCCAGACGCAAGGCTGCGCGCATGACTTCGTCATCGAGGATAGGCTTGCCATCATCCGTAACAGCTACCGCTCCGGCACGCTGTAGCGCGGCGAAATCGGTGAGGGATTGGCCACGCGAGCCGCGCGTGGCCGCGGCAATTGGGAAAACATTGACCACAGCTCCACGCTCGGGCCGACGCAGCCATGAAACCCAGGCGTCGGTATCGACGATCGGTATCGTGTTCGGCATCGCGCAAACCGAAGTAAAACCACCCGCCGCAGCGGCAGCGGTTCCGCTGGCGATCGTCTCCTTGTAACCTTGCCCCGGTTCGCGGAGATGAACATGCAAGTCGATGAATCCGGGAGCAACGATTAATCCTCGCGCGTCGAATTTTTCATCGGCCCCACCGCGAACTTTATTGGGCGGCGCGACTTCCGCTACGCGTGCATCGCGCAAAAGAAGGTCCATGGGCGCGTTAATTTTGGCCTCGGGATCGACCAGATGGCCGCCTTTAATCAACAGGCTTTTGCTTTCCTGGCGGCTCATAAGACGCTCTCCTCACACTTGTCATTCTGAGCGCGCTCTTTGCGCGAAGGATCCATGCAACTGCATTGACCGCAAAGAAAATGCATAGGTCCTTCGCTTTGCTCGGGATGACAACACTGTTTGGCGGTGCGCAAAAGACGTTTCATTTCGCTCTTCCCAGTGCCCGCGCCAGAATTGCCATGCGCACAGGAACTCCGCTGCGAACTTCATCCACAATGACGGATTGTGGACTGTCAGCCACCTCCGAAGTCAGCTCAAGCCCACGAATAATCGGCCCGGGATGCATCACAATGGCGTCGCGCTTCGCCAGTTTCAGCCGTGCCGCGTTCATCTGGTAATGTGCAATATAGTCCTGAAGACTAATCTTCTGGCCGGCAAGCCGCTCTTTTTGTACGCGCAGCAACATGACAACATCCGCGCCGCGCACTGCCTCCTCCAGATGGCGGGAGATCCGCAGACCGGATGCGAGCGTCGTGGCGACTTCGGGCACGAACTCGGGCGGGCCGCACAGTGTAATCTTCGCTCCAAATCTGGTGAGCAAATGGCAGGCGGAGCGCGCTACGCGGCTGTGAACAATATCGCCGATGATTGCCACCTGCAATCCCTTGAGTGATTTCTTGTGCTTCAGAATGGTGAAGGCATCGAGCAAAGCCTGCGAGGGATGTTCGTGCATCCCGTCTCCAGCGTTAATTACCGGAATGTCGAGGTACTTTGCCATCAAGTGCGGCGCGCCAGCCGAAGGATGGCGAATAACGATAGCGTCGGCGCCAACCGCACGCAGCGTGTAGCCAGTGTCGAGCAATGACTCGCCCTTCTCAATGCTCGATCCAGAAGATTGCACCAAAGTGGTGATCGCGCCCAGCGACTTTGCAGCAATCTCAAAAGAGGAGCGGGTGCGCGTGGAGGGCTCGTAGAACAGCAGGATGATTTTCCTATTGCGCAACAGGGAGCGCGGCTTCTGCGGATTCATGCGGCGAGCCAGTTTGAGCAGGCGGAGAGCCTCGTCTTGCTGCAGGTGCTCGATTCCGAGCAGTGAACCGCGGGCCGGAGTGTTCATGGCGCTAGGAATACAAACCGGGAATCATACGCGGCAACCGCGACCGGCGGCAAGGGCAAGCTTAGAGGTCGGTTAAACTCCGGATCCGGGCTCTGCTTTTCCTCCTTAGTTATTATTCTCCCCGCTTAGCCTAGTCGATGCTCACCGCTTCCGAGCACTTAGTCGGAAAAACAGAAACATGTGACGCACGACCTTGCGCCCATGACGAACCGGCGGAATATGATCGATTCTGGCTGATTCTCACAAATCCGCCATGTTCGCTAGAATTGAGTGTTTTTGTCACCGGCAGAAATGTTCAAGAAGATTCTCATTGCCAATCGCGGAGAAATCGCTGTTCGCGTTATCCGCGCCTGCCACGAGATGGGCATTGCCGCGGTCGCCGTTTACTCCGAGGTTGACCGCGCATCCTTGCACGTGCGCAAGGCGGATGAAGCGTATCCTATTGGAGCAGCACCCGCGGCTGAGTCATATCTGAAAATCTCGAAAATTCTGGATGTCGCCAAACGCTCGGGAGCCGATGCCATTCATCCCGGCTACGGATTTCTCTCGGAAAACTCAGGGTTCGCCCAAGCCTGCGCCGATGCCGGAGTCAAGTTCATTGGCCCCACCGCATCGGCCATGCAAGCTATGGGATCGAAAACCCGGGCCCGCCAGGCGATGGAAAAGGCTGGTGTTCCTTTTGTGCCGGGGACATCGCATGGGCTTGAATCCTACGAAGAAGCTTCCGCAGCCGCTGCCAAAATCGGTTATCCCATCATGCTCAAAGCGGCGGCTGGAGGAGGCGGCAAAGGAATGCGCCTGGTTTCGGGACTCGCCGATCTTAAATCCGCTCTGGACGCCGCGCGCAGCGAGGCTGAGCGCTCGTTTGGCGATCGAGAAGTGTATATCGAAAAAGCGATTGTGAACCCGCGGCATATCGAGATGCAGATTCTGGCCGACGAGCACGGTCGCACGGTTTACCTCGGCGAACGCGAGTGTTCATTGCAGCGGCGTCATCAGAAGGTAATGGAAGAGGCGCCGTCCCCGATTGTCGATCCCGGCATGCGCCGCCGCATGGGCGAAGTCGCGGTCCGGGTGGCGCAGGCTGCCGGCTATACCAATGCCGGCACGGTCGAATTCCTCGTCGATCAGCAGAAACATTTCTACTTCCTAGAGATGAATACGCGCTTGCAGGTCGAACATCCCATCACCGAGATTGTTACCGGACTCGACCTGGTTCACTTACAGATTCGGATCGCGATGGGTGAGAAACTGCCTTTCAAACAGGATGACGTGACAATTCGCGGGCACGCCATTGAATGCCGCATTTACGCGGAGGATCCCGACAATAATTATTTCCCAAGCCCCGGCAAGATCACTCTGCTGCTCGCGCCTTCGGGGCCTGGGATTCGCCGTGACAGCGGTATGTACGAGGGCTGGACCGTACCCATCGATTATGATCCGCTGCTGGCCAAGTTGATCGGCTATGGCACCGATCGCGATCAGGCCATCGCATGCCTCATCCGCGCTCTCAACGAATACTTTGTGGGCGGCATCAAGACCAACATTTCGTTATTCCGCCGCATTCTGCGAGATTCCGAGTACCGTGCGGCGCGGCTAGATACTGGATTTCTTGATCGCCTCCTGGAGCGCACAAAAATCAAAGCACCCGATTCAGACGCCGCCGATGTAGCTGCTATTGCCGCTGGTATCTTTGCCTCTCTTGGAGTAGCCTCCGGCCCAGCACGCACCGGGGCCGGCAAACCCAGCGGAGGGCAGGATTCTTCAAAGTGGAAGGCCACGAGCCGCCGCGAAGCCTTGTACTGATAACTGACGATTGATTCCCTATGCTCTACGACGTTTCCATCGACGGCAGAAAGTATCGGCTGGATCTTAGCCAGGCCGATGGACAATGGTTTTGCCGACTCAATGGTATCGACCTGGAGGTCGATGCGATCCTTGCGCGTCCCGATGTGCTCTCGCTTCGCATCGCAAACCGCGCCTACGAAATTAAAGCCGAGCACGTCGCCGCGGAGTTGCATCTCTGGGTTGGAAGTGCGCGCTTTGCGGCGGAGGTGTACGATCCCCGCTCGCTGCGCGGCCGCGGCCGCGCGGCCGACGATCGCGGCCCGATAAAAATCACGGCTGCCATGCCCGGAAAAGTTGTTCGCGTGCTGGCGAAAGAGGGGGACCAGGTTGCACCCGGCAGCGGAATCGCCGTGGTTGAAGCTATGAAGATGCAAAACGAGATCAAATCGCCTAAAAAAGGGATACTTCAGAAGATTCTGATCACGGAAGGCGCGGCGGTCAACGCCGGTGACGTGCTTGCGATCGTAGAATGACAGATTCCTACTTCATGATCCCATTGCTATCCAGAATCTGCTTCGCGTAGTAGTTTTCTACCTTGGCCGAATCGCGCAGGATTTCGTAATATGCCGCTTTCAGCAACTGTTCACGGCGATCGTGCAGTTGCGAGCGGATCGCCTGCTGTACTCGCGGGTCCGACAAATCCCGCTGCCCCGCGGGTTCTTTCGAAACCAGCTTGACAATGCGGAAGCCCACCGGCTGCTTGGTCTGGGGATTGACCACGGAAATAATCGAGGTGTACTGCCCGGGTTTGAGCTTGAGGACAGCATCCCGTGTGGCCGGATCGGTAGTGCGCAGTGAGGATTCGGGAACAGTTCCCAGATCGCCGCCATTGCCTGAGGTCTCTGGGTCTTCGGAATAGTTCATGGCCAGCGTGGCGAAGTCGTCGCCGCTATCCAGCCGGTTGGAGATCATCTGGATCTTTTTGCGAGCGTCGCCTTCATTTTGCGCTTTATTGTTCTGGTTATGCACCTGAGGGTTGGGCAGGGGAGTAACAAAAATCTGCGCCAGATGATATTGCGGTTCGATCAGGTTGAATTCGGCTTTATGATCGTTGAAGTAATTGGTTACGTCCTGGTCCGTAACATTGATCTTCGAAGAAACTTCCTTGTTCATCACCTTGTCCAGTGTGATCGAACGGCGAATGTCCCTTTTGAAATCTTCCAGGCTGATTTTCTTTTCCTTCAACCGCTGATCGAACTGCCCCTGCGTATAAGGAGACTTGATCTCGTTGAGCTTGCGGTCCACTTCATCGTCGGTTGCCAGCAGGCCCAGCTTTTCAGCACGGCGCATTACCATCTCGTCGTCGATAAGCTGGCGCAGAATGTTCAGGCGAAGAATGGTTGCTTGTTCGCCCGCTGGGGGCTGCTGCGCACTGGCTACTAGATTTTCGTAGGACTTGTCGACATCGGAGCGGAAGATTTTGCGCCCATCAACCGTGGCCATTACATCGCTGCTGGTTTGTGACTTGCATCCCAGCATTGCGGCGAGCGCGACAATGGCAATCGCCAGCCATATCGCAAATCGCCAGCGGTCAGAATTCTCGTTCAAAGAGTCCCCCCCATCCATACTGAGATCCTGCACTCGAAAACCGGCGCCGCGAAGCCGCGTGCTATTCCGCGCGAACAAGCAACTTACCTGGGAGCCGGTGTGGCACCGGCGGAGCGCTCCGGAGCAGGCACGCCGGCTTCCTTTAAAGCCCGGTCAAGCGCGGCTCTTATTACATCCGCCGATACGGCGCCGCCATTAATTTCTTCCCCGTTGACGAACACCACAGGCGTCGCATCCACGCCAACCGACTCTCCCTGCTTCATCGACGTCTTCACCGCGCTCTCATCCTGCGCCTTCACGCAGGTCTGCAATTTCGCAATGTCCAGGTTGTGTTTCTGGCCCTGTTGCATGGTGAGTTTATCGACCGCTTCCAGGCGCGCGCCGGGAGTTTTTCCGTTGCTTACTTCGTTCTGATTGGAGTGAATGTAGTCAGCGAAATCCCAATAGGCGTCAGCGCTCTGCGCCGCCAGGCAGTTGGCGTCGACCGCGGCTTGCATCGCCCAGGGGTGTATCTCCACCAACGGATAATCCTTATAGATGAAGGTCACCCGGTCGCCGTATTCCTTCAGAATCTCAGGGAACAGTGTGTGGTGCAGCCGCGCGCAGAACGGGCACTCGAAATCGTCGAAGTTCACCAGCACGACTTTCGCCCCCTTTGCGCCGCGCGTGGGCCGACCGCCGATATCTATTTTGTTCATGGTTTCGACAAATGGATCTTTGTTCAGATCGAACTTGACCGTACGCAACAGCAAGGACCGGTCTTTCGAAACCAGAAACGCGAGGTCCTGCTTCTTATCGCCGTTGTCGATTGTTACCGTTACCGAATCGAAGTTCGCGAATGCGGCGCTGGGGGCCGGCTTGCCTACTAAAACCTTAACCTCCGGGGGCACCTTGTAATAGGAGCGAACCTGGCGTTCGATTTTGTAGTTTAGATCAGCCCCGGAAGTAGGAGCGGCAGACTGCGCCACACAACCCAGACAGATCGCAAGAACAAGAACTAGAGCGTACCGGATTAAAGTCACCAAAACCACCTTAGATTCACAAGTTGAAGGTTGATTATCTCACAGTAAACGCGCGGGGGTGCATGGCAGCGCATCACTCCGGCACTGTCGATGGAATCTGTGCCACGTCTTCCTTTCAAATTCTCTTCCCGCCACTTAGACCTTCACGTATCAATACAGCGCTCTGTGGCTTGCTTCAGATCGGGCGGCGATGCCGCCTCGAATTAAGACATTCCTTGTGCTTACACCGAAAAGCTCACGCCCGACGTTGGCTGTTGGGCTTCGATCCACTCAGCGCGAAGAAGAGGATGTAAAGGTAGCAGATCACGGGGAGAAAGAAGGCATGGTGTATACCGATGCGATCCGCGATCGCGCCTTGCGAAAGCGGAATGAGCGCACCGCCGACGATGGCCATGATCATGATTCCCGAACCATCGCCGGTGAGAGGGCCGAGTTCTGCCACGCCGAGGGTGAAAATGCTCGGGAACATGATCGAGTTAAAGAGGCCTACGAGGATGATGCTCCACATCGCGAAATGGCCGGTGGTCAGCATGGAGATGGCGACGAGAGAGGCTGCGCAGATGGCACAAATGCCCAGCAGGTGGCCGGTTTTTACTTTTTGTAGCATGCCCGAACCAATGAAACGGCCGACCATCGCTCCTCCCCAATAGAAGGCTACGAGATTGGCAGCCGCTTTCGCTGTCAGACCGCCAATTTCCGGCTGGCTGAAATAATTCACCAGAAAACTCCCGATGGAAACCTCGGCGCCGACGTACACGAAGATTGCAACGGCTCCGAAGATCAGATTGGGGTGATTCCAGATGGAGTCATTGACTTTCTCGCCAGGATGATGCTGTGCATGTTCGATCGTCGGCAGCTTAAAGCCGCCGATCACAATTGCCAGCAGAAGCAACGCAATGCCTAGACCGACGTAGGGAAGCTTTACGGTTGCCGCTTCTTGCAGACGATAGGCCTGCAGCGCGGCGGGAGAGAGCGCGCGGATTTCGGCTAAGGTTTTTGGGGCGGCGCTGAGGATGAATAGGCTTCCGAAGAAGGGTGCGAGAAAAGTTCCCAAAGAATTGAAAGCTTGCGTGAGATTGAGGCGGCTGGAGGCGGTTTCCGGTTTGCCGAGAATCGTTACATACGGGTTCGCGGCGACCTGAAGGCATGTGATGCCGGCAGCGAGAACAATGAGCGCCATCAGAAAAAAAGGATAGGAAGGAACTGCCGCTGCGGGAACGAATAAAAACGCGCCCAGGCCCATAGTAAGCAGGCCCACAACCATGGAGCGCTGGTAGCCAATCCAGTCAATTATCTTGGCCGAGGGAATCGAGAACAGAAAATACGCGCCGAAGAATGCGAACTGGATGAGCATGACCTGGCGATAGTTCAGGTCGAAGATTGGTTTCAGGTGCGGGACTAGAATGTCGTTGAGACAGGTGAGAAATCCCCACATGAAAAATAAGATAGTTACTACCGCCAGCGCGCCGCCATAAGTGGACTGGCCCTCAGCGCTGTGGGTTGGGGCGGGACCGCTCGGAGTGCCAATGGGCATTTTCCCGGTATTTTGCGCGGAATCTTATCTGGAACCCCGCATCATAACATTCGGAATCGGGTACGCGCGCTTATTAGTTGCCGATGGATGGCGCCATGTTGCTAGTGCGCTGATCAGGCCAAGTCTCACCGGGCCAACGGTTCGGAAACCTGCAACTTCACCAGCCAGTTCGCAGGCTCAGGAAGAATGGCGAAGGTGGGAAGCTTGCCGCGAACCATGGCAACCTCATCACAATTGTGAAAGCGCGGGCAGACGTGGCAGTCCTTGTAAATCTTGTCGGGAAGGTCTTCGCGGCGGGCAATGGCGAATCCCTGGCGGGCGAAGAATTCCGGAGCGCGTGTGAAGAGGCAGATGCAGTCGACCTTCTGGTGTTTTGCTTCGGCCATCAAGGCCTTCATGATCAGGCCGCCTCCGCCCTTGCCTTGAGTTTGCGGGTTCACGGTGATCGAGCGAATTTCGGCGAGGTGCGTGCCGTAAAGATGCAGCGCACCGCAGCCGACAATGCGGCTTTCTTCCTCGAGCACGACAAAGTCGCGGATGTTCTCGCAGATTTCATGCAGCGTGCGCGGCAGCAGAGTGCCATCGCCGGAGTAAGTGGAGATCAGTTCGTGGATGGCTTTGGCATCCGGCAGGATGGCCTTACGCGTGCGCATGGACCTCCTCGCGCAAAGACTCGATTTTCTTTTTGGCTACGGCGAGCGCCTGTCGCACTCGCTCAGGCGCCGTCCCGCCGATGACATCGTGAATGGCAAGCACGCAGTTAAGCTTCAGGCATTCGTAGAAGCTTTCGTCGAATGCGGGATTCAATGTGCGCAACTCATCGAGCGTGAGACCTTGAAGCTCGCATTGCTTTTCTAAACAAAGTTTCACGGCCTTGCCGATCTGTTCATGTGCGAGGCGCGAAGGAACGCCGTGATTCACAAGATAAGTGGCGGCGGCCCAGGCGTTCATGAATCCTGACTGCGCAGCATCGTTCATCCGGGCGTACTCGAACTCAACGGTTTTCATGAAGCCGGTGAGAAGCGGCAGCAAGGCAAGAACGGTGTCGGTTGCGCTAAATAGCGGCTCTTGCGTTTCCTGTAAGTCTTTGTTGTAGGCAAGAGGGAGGCCCTTCAAAGTGACTGCGAGCGCCGTCGCCGCACCGATGACGCGGCCAGTCTTTCCCCGCACCAGCTCCGGTAGATCAGGATTCTTTTTTTGCGGCATGGCGCTGCTGCCGGTGGAGTAGGCCTCGGGTAAAAGGATGAAGCCGAATTCCTGAGATGAGAACAAAATCATTTCTTCCGCCCACCGGCTTAGGTGCAGGGCAAGAAGCGAAAGCACATTAACGAACTCGAGAACAAAATCGCGGTCGCTGACGGCGTCAACGCTATTGTTGGTCGGTGCAGTGAAATCGAGTTCATTGGCGATGAAAGCTCGGTCGAGAGCTAACGTTGCTCCAGCGACTGCCCCAGAGCCGAGCGGGCAGAAGTTCACGCGCTTGCGGCAGTCGGCCAGGCGATCGGCATCGCGCAGGAACATTTCGACATAGGCCAGCAGCCAGTGCGCCACCAGCATGGGTTCGGCATGTTGCAGATGCGTGTAGGCAGGCATGGCAAAACTGCCGGCTTGTCCGGCGCGACTCAGGAATGCATCGCACAGTTCGGCAAGCTGGCTGCGCAACTCGTCGATGGCGGCGCGAACGTAAAGGCGCAGATCGGTGGCGATCTGTTCGTTGCGGCTGTGTCCGCTATGCAGTTTGTAGCCGAGATCGCCGACCAGACTTACAAGCTGTCGTTCAACGTAGTGGTGTACGTCTTCAATCTCGGAATCTTCTATCGGCTCAGCTGAAGCAGTTTCCCTGCCGATTTGTCGCAAACCTTCGAGGATGCTGATCAATTCATCGGACGAGAGGACTCCAGCATTCTTCAGCGCACGCGCATGGGCGCCGCTGGCCGCAAGCTCGTAGCGCAGCACGCGCTGATCGAAGTCAAACGATCGCTGCCAGCGTTCGAATTCCGGATCCAACGGCCGGCGGAAACGGCCGGACCACATCTTCATGGTTCAACCTCCTCGCGAGTGCGAGCACGAGTGCGGGAGGGTAAACCGAGGATACGAATGAAGCCAGCGGCATCTTTCTGGTCATAAGCTTCGCCCATGGTGAACGAAGAAAGATCGGTGCGATAGAGTGAGTTTTCAGATTGCCGGCTGATGATTGAAACATTGCCCTTGTATAACGAGAGCGTGACGCTGCCTGTGATTTGAGTTTGTGTACTGTCGATGAAAGCATCGAGAGCCTCGCGGAGCGGCGTGAACCATTGGCCGAAGTAGACCAACTCCGCATACTTGAGGCTGACGTGCTGTTTGAAATGGGCGACTTCGCGCTCCAGGCAGATGGCCTCGAGTTCGCGATGCGCGGCAATCAGCAGAGTGCCGCCCGGAGTTTCATAGCATCCGCGCGACTTGATTCCCACAAAGCGATTCTCGACGAGATCGACCCTGCCGATAGCGTTGCGCGCACCGATTTCGTTGAGCAACTCGACCAGCGAAACGGGGTGGAGCTTCATGCTATTGACCGAGACGGGCGTGCCTTTTTCGAAGCCGATGCTGACCTGCTCACTCTTGTCGGGCGCTTCCTGGGGCGAGCGAGTCATCTGCCAGGTGGAATCCAGAGGCGCGTTGGCGGCGTCTTCGAGTTCGCCGCCTTCGTGGCTGATGTGCCACAGATTGCGGTCGCGGCTGTGAATTTTTTCGCGGCTGGCAGCGACTGGAATTCCGTGTTGCTCGGCGTAATCGAGGCAGTCTTCGCGCGATTTCAGAGTCCACTCGCGCCAGGGGGCGATCACTTTGAGCTCTGGCGCAAGCGCCTGGTAGGCCAATTCGAAGCGAACCTGATCGTTTCCTTTCCCTGTGCAGCCATGGGCAAGTACCGTCGCGCCTTCGCGCAGAGCCACTTCGACCTGATGCTTGGCAATGACGGGCCGCGCCAGTGATGTACCCAGCAGATACTTGTGCTCGTATACCGCACCCGCGCGCAGCGCAGGGAAAACATACCCCGCAAGAAATTCCTCGCGCAGATCCTCGACAACAACTTTGCTTGCGCCGGTCTTGTAAGCCTTGTCGACGACGGCTTCGAGGTCATCGCCCTGGCCGACGTCGGCGATCATGGCGATCACGTTGTACGAATAATTTTCTTTCAGCCAAGGAATGATGATCGAGGTGTCGAGGCCACCGGAGTATGCGAGGGCAACCTTTTCAGGCATGAGCGCTCCTTGCGGGCAAGCGACGGCTGCCGCCGCCCAGCAAAAGATAAAGAATCGCCTTCTGCACGTGCAGACGATTTTCCGCCTGGTCGAAAACTACCGATTGCGGCGAGTCGATCACATCGTCGGTTACTTCCTGCCCACGATGAGCGGGCAGGCAGTGCATGAAAACCGCGTGGGATGCGGCTTCCGTCATGAGCCTGGAATTGACTTGATACGGAGGAAAAATCTGGGCGCGCATTCCAGCCTCGCTTTCCTGCCCCATGCTGGCCCAGGCATCGGTGTAGACAGCATCGGCGCCTGCGACCGCGGTGTGAGGATCGTTCAGCAATTCGATCACAGCGCCAGTTTCCTCCGCGATTTCGCGGGTGGCGCGAACAATTTCCGTATTCGGCTCATAACCAGGCGGAGTCGCAACCCGAATCGACGATCCAAGGCACGCGCACGTAAGCAGCAGGGAGTGCGCTACATTGTTGCCGTCTCCGACATAGGCCAGGCAAATATTCTTAAGGTCGCCAAAACGCTCCTGCAAGGTGAGGTAGTCGGCCAGCGCCTGGCAGGGATGCTCGAGATCGCTGAGCGCGTTGATCACCGGGATCCCAGCATGTTCGGCCATGGCGGTAATGGTTTCATGCGTGAAGGTGCGCAGCACGATCACATCGACCCAGCGCTCGAGATTGTGCGCCACATCACTCAGCTTTTCGCGGGCATCAAGCGGTTCGTGCTTCTGATCAACAAACATCGCTGTGCCGCCGAGGCTAATCATACCCGACTCGAAGGTCAGGCGAGTTCGCAGGGATGGCTTCTCGAAGAACATAACCATCTGCCGGCCGCTGAGGGTATGGCGGAAGTCCTCGGGGCGCGACTTCATGATTCCGGCGAGATGCAGCACCGCATCCACACCAGCGAGGCCGAGATCGCGCGTCGAAACCACATCCGGACACCAGAATACCTGCGGACTGCGCTGCGCCTGCGCCGCATGGCTTTGCATGTAACTATTCAATGCTGGCTCCTCGCTCCGGGCCTGCACTCGCGCAGGCTGCGATTTATACCGCAATGCGACTGACTGGCTCATGAAAAAGTAACCTCCGTACCACAGGAAAGCTTGATCATGTAGAACTGGGGCAAGAGCTCGACTTCGCTTGCCGGGAGAATGCGCACTCGTCCAACACCCTGTTTAAGCGCCTGGCTGCAGGCATGCAGCTTGGGAAGCATTCCGCCGCTGATGATCGAACCTGCGGCGAGTTCGGCCGCCTGTTTGGTGGTGAGCCATGGCATTATGCTGCCCGAGGCATCTCTGACGCCGGGGACGTCGGTAAGAAAGATCAGAGCGTTGGCGTGGAAGACGGCAGCACAGGCCGCGGCCATCTCATCGGCGTTGACGTTGTAGTATTCGCCGTCCGCGCCGAGAGCGAGTGAAGCCAGCACAGGGATACCGCCTTGCTGCCACAGTGCTTCGATCCAACACGGTTCCGCGAAGCAGATTTCGCCGACGAACCCGAGGTCGCGCCCGTGAAGGAGCTTTTTGCGCGCACGGAAGGTCATGCCATCACCGCCGCAGAATCCGATAGCCGGCATGCCGGCAGCTTGAATAGCCGCAACGAGCTTTTTGTTGACAATTCCGCCCAGAACCATCAGCGCTGCGTCGCGGGTTTCGGCATCGGTAATCCGCAGGCCATCGATAAATTCGCTTTTCTTTCCCAGCAGTGCCAACACGCGAGTGAGCGCGCCCCCGCCGCCGTGAACTACCGCTACACGGTGGCCATCCTGTGCCAGTTCTGCGATCGATCGAGCGCACTTGCGCAGAATCACAGCGTCTTCGAGTGCAGCGCCCCCGACTTTTACCACGATGATCACTGCAAACCCTCCCGCTGGTCCCAGCCCTGCATCAGGTTCATGTTCTGCACGGCCTGGCCGGCCGCGCCCTTAAGCAGATTGTCGAGACAGGAGATCAGTACCAGGCGCTGGCCATCGTTAGCGAGGCAGAAGCCAAGATCGCAATAATTGCTGTGTAACGAATACTGCACCTGCGGCAGCTTGGGCGTGGCAAAGACGCGCACCCACGGTTTTGGCGAATAAAAATCACGAAAGATGCTCTCAATTTCTGCCGGTCGAGTTACATTTTTCAGCCGGACGTAGATGGTGGAGAGAATTCCGCGCGGGATCGGCAGCAGATGTGGCGTAAAGGTGAGGTCCTCATCGTCTAACTCAAGCTGTTCGACCATTTCTCCCAGATGGCGATGGGCGAACACCGCGTACGCCGAAAGATTATCTGCCACGGAAACGAAGTGGGTGTGAGTGCTCGGCGATTTGCCCGCGCCCGAAACGCCCGACTTGGAATCGGAAATGATTCCGCGTTCGCGATCGACGACGCCTGCTTTAAGCAACGGCGCCAACGCCAGAATTACGGAGGTTGCGTAGCAGCCGGGATTGGCGATGAGTTCTGCTGGAGCAATGCGGTCACTGTTCAACTCAGGCAGACCGTAGACGGCCTGTTCCGTCAAACTTGCGGTGTTCACGTGGTCGTCGTCTTGAAACGAGTAAATCGCACGATGCTGCGCCTGCTTCAGGCGCCACGCGCCGCTGAGATCGATCACGCGCATACCCTGAGCAATTGCCTCTGGAACGAGCGAGCGAGAGATCTCATAGGGCGTTGCCAGAAAAAGCAATCGCACGCCCTGGCGTTTCAATTCCGGCCAGGAGAGCGCTCGGAGAGGATAGCCGCCATTACCGGATAGCTCGGGAAAGATCTCCGCGAGGTCGTTTGCCCCGTCGCCGCATTCGCGGCGCAAAAGCACAGGCTTTTCCAGTCGCGGATGGCGCTCGAGGATGCGGGTGAGCTCGAGACCCGAATAGCCGCTGACTCCCAGCACTGCGGTTTTGAGCTTTGCAGACATCAGCCGAGCATCTCCTCGATTCGCGCGGCAACCTTCTTTGCGGCGTCTTTGTCGGGGCAGACAATTAGGATTGCGTCGTCGCCTGCGATAGTTCCCACGACCTCCTCCCATTCCTGTTCGTCGAGCGCCGCCGCAACGGGTTGCGCACTGCCGATGATTGTCTTGACCACCAGCAAGTTCTGCGCTGGCCGGGCCTCGAGCACGAACTCGCGAACCAGTCGCTTCACCGGAGGCAGCGCGACGGAAGCCGACGCCTCCCCTTGCGGCAGTGCGTAACCAGCCGCAGTCTTGATAAGGCCCAAGTCGCGTATATCGCGGGAAAGCGTGGCCTGGGTTACCTTGAAGCCACGCTTGCGAAGGGCACGCTGCAAATCCTCCTGATTTGCGACCGGCTCCTGCCCGACCGCTTCCAATACAGCCCTCTGGCGCAGCGATTTATTCATTATGCATATTTATTCATCGTGATGAATAAATATCACTTAATGTTGCAAATTGCGGTGGCGCTGTCAAGCTGGAAATAACCCGATGGCTCACTGCGGGTAACCAGTCCGGCCCCGTTTCCGGGAGTTCTCTGCGATAGCATGAAACCTCGATGCCGGAAAAGGGACACACCGCTGTGGGCATTGGGGAGTTGCTGTGGGACGTTTTTCCAACCGGCAAGCAACTCGGCGGGGCACCCGCCAACTTCGCATACATCTGCAATCTGCTTGGGAACAGAGGAATACCCGCAAGTGGTGTGGGCACTGACAAACTGGGAGAAGAGGCCCTGGCGCGGTTGGAGCAACTCGGATTAACGGCTGAGTTCGTTCAACGAGACGACATTCATCCGACGGGTGCAGTCAGGGTTCAAGTCGATGATCAGGGACAACCGGCTTTTCAGATTGCGGAGAATGTCGCGTGGGATTGTTTGGAGTGGACAGCAGCATGGCAGCAATTGGCCGTCGATGCCGATGCCATATGCTTTGGAACTCTGGCGCAAAGGTCATCGCAGAGCCGGCGGACAATTCGCAGCTTCCTGCAAGCAGCACGACACAATGCGATCCGCATTTTCGATGTCAATCTGCGGCAAAATTTCTATAGCGTGGAGATTATTGCAGAGTCGATGCGGTTGGCCAAGGTGGTCAAGCTGAATCATGAAGAATTGCCGATCGTCATGCGGTTGTTGGGATGCAGCCATCGCCGTGCGGTCGATTCGGCTCGAGGCTTGTTGGCTGAATTTGACTTGAACCTGGTGTGCGTCACGCGAGGCAATAGCGGGAGCATATTAATCTCTGCGAGCGAATGCAACGAGCATTCGGGATTCAAAGTTAAGGTGGCGGACACCGTGGGAGCGGGCGATGCGTTCACTGCGGGATTAGCGCATGGGTTGCTTCGCGGCAGGCCCTTGGCGGAAGTAAACGACCTGGCGAACCGCTGCGGGGCGTGGGTTGCCAGTCAGCGTGGAGCCATGCCGGCAGCACCGGCGAAGGGGTTGCGGCAGAGGCTTGCCGAATTGTAACCCCGCGCGGGTTCACTGCGCTGGCAAGGACTGGACCTGCTCGCGGGCGAGTTGTCGCGTCAAAGCTTCCGGCAGTGCGTGCAAGAGCTCCAGAAACGCGGCGTTGGTCCAGCCGAAGCCAACGACGTTCATGTGATAGCCGAGCTCTGCGTGAACCTCGGAAGAACGAGTAACCACGTTGTACTTTTCGCGGATGTTGCCATCGCGCCGGAAATTTTCAGCCACCATCGACAGGAACTCATAGGAAATGCGGTCGGCATCGGCATCGAAGCCAAAGCGACGCAAGCCTTCAACCGCAAGCAGCTCAATATTTCCCCAGCCGTAGGGAAGGTCCCACTGTGCGCCGCTGTCCTCAGAACTCATGGTCAATCCGCCAGGCTTTTCGAACACGGGCAAGTTCTTCTCGACGGCCTTCGCCTGTTCAGCAGTGGCCAGCCCAGTCCACAGCGGATAAAACGTTGTCGCATACCGGTAGGAAGACTGGTGGCCGGTTTGAAGGTTGTAATCGAAATAGAGGCCGGATTTCGCATCCCACAAATACTTGGTGATCAAGCTCCTGCGCCTTTCTGCGAGGAGGTTCCATTTCTTGGCGTCTGCGGGACGCCCGAGCCAGCGGCTGATCGCCTCCAGATCTTTCTCGGTTTTATAAAGCAGGCTGTTCAGGCAGACGGGCGCGTAGTGGTGAGTGGCTGCGCCGAAGGGGCCGAAGCGGAAGGTAACGTCGAAGCCCGACTCGCGCATGGAGCGGTCGCCCTTGTAGTAATCGGCGCTGAGCCAGAATTGGCGTGGCTTATTGCATTTGCCGGATTCAACCGCAGGGAGGCCGCAGACCTGCTGGGTGTAGATCATACCCACAGCCCGCTGTTCGGCCGGCTGGTTTTCGACGATATAAGTATCCGCCTGGGCGGGATGAAAGAAAAAATACTCGGCTACGTTGCGGTAGTACCCGGTCTCGTCTTTCAGGGCCTCCGGGGGCGGGCCTTCGCCGAAATCGTAGTAGCGTGAAAGGCCGGTATCGCCGGCGCGATGGGGATCGCGGTTCCACATCGCATAGTCTTTCTGAATGTCGGTATACGCTCTTGCGAGCCACTCTGAATCGGCATGACCTGATTTCTGCATAGCCGCGTAGACGGCCACTACCATCGAGCTCAGGAATGGTGGCTGCGAACGGGTCAGATAATAAGTGCGGTTGGCGTTCAGGACCGCGCCATAGTTCTCGACCTCAAAGAAGAAGTTGTCGACCATGCCGCGAGCCAGCTCGATGCGGCCTTCGCGCAGAAGGCCGCGAATAATGAAGTAGCTATCCCAGCCATACATTTCGTTGAAGCGGCCGCCAGGAACGACATATTTGTTCGGCAGATACAGCAGGCCGGGCGGATTGATATTGCTGGTATCAATTTCGCCGAGGCGGTGAATCACAAAGGGAAGATGCTCGACCTGAACCTTGCATTGTTGCGGGAGATCGTGCAGAGAGGGCGGTTCGTCCATCCCCGAGGGCAAATAGAGGATGGCAGCGGTCTTCAGCTTGGGATCAACGATGCTTTGGCAGTCGGTCGTGGAGCGGGTGAGCGTGTCCCAGGAAGAAGTGATGTAGTTGAGGATGGGCCTGAGGCCCTGGCTGTCGCTTGTCTGGGCGGGCGCAGGCGCGTGGGTGGCAATCGCGCAGGCCAGCAGGAGAGCCAGCCACAGTAATGCAACTTGCGCGCGGCGGCGGTGAAACATCACTCAATTTTAGTTTATGCTCTTGGGTTTGGTTTCACGTGGTTAGCTTCGAGGGTTTGGTTGCGAGGGGAATCCATGACCAAGATCGTCGCGCGTCTCATTGTTGCCGTTTCTCTGTTTCTTTCTTTCCTGGTTTCGAGCGAGTCGTCGTTTGCGCAAGTTCCGGAGAACCTGTACCAGGAGCTGCACTGGCGGATGATCGGCCCATTTCGCGGCGGACGCACCCGAGCGGCGACTGGGGTGCCAAGCCAGCCCAATGTTTATTACATGGGGCAGGTTAATGGCGGAGTATGGAAAACCGACGACTACGGCCGGACATGGAGGCCTATCTTTGACGATCAGCCAACTCAATCGATCGGCGCCATTGCTGTTGCGGCTTCCGATCCCAACGTCATTTACGTGGGCAGTGGTGAGGGATTGCATCGGCCCGATCTCTCGGTGGGAAATGGAATTTACAAGTCCACCGACGCGGGCAAAACCTGGACTCACCTTGGGCTCGACGATGGATTTCAAATTCCAGCTATGGCGGTCGACCCCCGCGATCCCAACAAGGTTTTCGCCGCCGTACTCGGCCACCCCTACGGGCCGAGCAAACAGCGCGGTCTATTTCTTTCCACAGACGGCGGCGCGACCTGGAAAAACGTCATTTACAAGGATGAGAACACTGGCGCTTCAGACGTGGAGATTGATCCCTCGAATCCTGATGTGATCTATGCCTCGATGTGGGAGGCGCGCGAAGGTCCATGGGAGGATGGCAACAAAGTCGACGGCAGTGGCGGAGGATTGTTTAAGTCAACGGACGGCGGGAACACCTGGCATCAGCTTAGCAACGGCTTGCCCAAGGATCTTTCTCAGATCTACGTGGCGATTGCACCGAGCGATTCGAAGCGTTTGTACGCGACCGTGGCCTCAACATCAGGACCACTTGGGGTTTACCGTTCCGATGATGCGGGGGAGACGTGGGCGAAGATCACTGACGATCCGCGGCCCTCGGGACGGATTGGCGGCGGCGATCTTTCGGTGCCGCGAGTGGATTCGAAAAACCCCGACATCGTTTATTGCGCCAGCACAGTGACGATGAAATCGATCGATGGGGGCAAGACCTGGTTTGGATTTCGCGGAGCGCCCGGCGGCGACGACTACCAGAATCTGTGGATCAATCCCAACGACCCGAACTTGATCCTTCTGGTCAGCGATCAGGGAGCTTTGATTACGGTCAACGGTGGCGCGAGCTGGAGCTCGTGGTACAACCAGCCCACGGCGCAGATTTATCACGTTTCGGTGACTCCCGGGTTTCCTTATCGCATCTGCGGAGGCCAACAGGAGAGCGGCTCAGTATGCATTGCAAGCCGGGGAAACGATGGCGCAATCACGTACCGCGAATGGCATCCGGTGGGAGTGATCGAGTATGGCTACGTCGCACCCGATCCGCTTGATCCGGACATCATCTATGGCGGCGGCAGAAGTGAAGTTTCAAAGTTTCACTGGTCGACGGGGCAAGTGCAGAACGTCACCCCGATTCCGGTGCGCAGCGCCAAATACCGCACCGACCGAACCGAGCCGACCATGTTTTCGCCGATCGATCCGCATACCCTTTACTACGCAAGCAATGTGCTGTTCAAGACGACGGACGGCGGAAACTCGTGGCAAACGATCAGCCCTGATCTCTCTCGGGAAAACCCCGGCATTCCTGAAAGTGTGGGCAAGCTGGTTCCAAAAAGCGCAGAAAAGCAGCGCGGAGTTATTTACGCACTGGCGCCGTCGTTCAAGAACATCAATACCCTTTGGGCGGGCACCGACGACGGCCTGATCTGGCTGACGCGCGATGGCGGCAAGAAGTGGAATCGGATCACCCCTCCGGAGTTGACTGCATGGAGCAAGGTGACGCAGATCAGCGCGTCGCACTTCGATGACGATAGCGCTTACGCTTCCGTCAGCCGATTTCGTATTAATGACGAACGCCCGTATATCTATCGAACTCACGATGGCGGCCAAACCTGGCAGCTGATCACTTTCGGATTGCCCTCGATTGGACCGGTCGACACGGTTCGCGAAGATCCTGTGCGCAAGGGCCTGCTGTTTGCCGGCACGGAAAATGCGGTATGGGTTTCTTTCGATGATGGCGATCACTGGCAATCACTACAACTGAACCTGCCTCACACCTCCATGCGCGACTTGTGGATTCACGAAAACGATTTGATCGTTGGAACCCACGGGCGCGGCTTCTGGATTCTGGACGACATTGCTCCGCTGCGTGAGGCGGCATCCTCGTTCGCATCGTCGGATGCGCATCTTTTTAGGCCGGCCGTAGCATATCGCGTTCAGCGCGACACCTATACCGATACTCCACTTCCCCCAGACGAGCCCTTTGCGGAGAATCCTCCGGATGGCGCCATTATTGACTATTACCTCGCAAACACAGCCGCGGCTCCGATTTCGCTGGAAATCCTCGATTCCCAAGGCAGGGTGGTGCGTAAATATTCGAGCGACGATAAGCCGCCCGTCAGCGAAGCCGAGTTGAAAAAGCAACTGATTCCTCTGTATTGGCTGCGACCTTTCCGCACCCTGCCGGTAGAAGCCGGCATGCATCGGTGGGTTTGGGATTTGCATTACGCGGTACCGGAGAGCACTCGCCACGAATATCCGATTTCGGCGATTCCGGGCGATACGCCGCGATCTCCGCTTGGACCAACCGCATTACCAGGCGTTTACACAGCGCGGTTGACGGTGAACGGGAAGCACTACACGGCATCATTCACAATCAAGATGGACCCTCGCGTCAAGGTCTCGAATGCGGCTCTCGAACGAAAGTTTCAGCTGGAAACGCGATTGGCGGGACAATTAACCGAAACTTCGAAGGCTGTGAAGCAAGCCGGCTCGCTGCGCGATCAGTTGCAGAAGTTCGAGCCACAAGCTGGGGGCGCTGCGCACGATGCCATTCAAACGTTTCAGAAGAAACTCGCCAGCCTGCTGGGTACGCAAGGCGGTTTCTTGACCGCACCCTCGAAGGAAGTCACGCTAACGCGCATAAACGGTGAAATTGGTACGCTCTACGGAGGGATTTGGCAAGTCGACGCCGGACCTACAGTCGCGCAGTCCAACGCCGCTGTGGCTGCCGGGCGCGAAGCGGCAGAGGTATTGCAGCGCTGGAATTCTCTGAAGAACTTTGACCTCGTGGCGCTGAATCGCACATTGCACGAAGCGAATCTGCCGGAGTTGAAGCTTGAGTCCGATCCGCAACAGGATGAAACGGGAATGGACGAGGAATAGTTGGCCCAACTGCGACGCCAGCGTTGCCGAAAGGGAATTGGATTTCTTGGGATGGCGGGATCGATGTGTGCCCTCGCACAAAGCTCGTTTGTGCCGCAGCTGGCTAACGGATTAGAGGGCTTCCACGGTAGTCTGCAACTCGCGCGCGATCTCAGAGGGATCGAGGTTCGCAGCAAACCTGACAGGACTTCCGATGCGCACCGCAATTTTATGTGGGGCAGCGAATTTCTTCCCCGCCTGCTTGAGTTCGAACAGACCAACAATCCGCAGGGGAAGAACCGGGATATTAAGATTATTGGCCAGCAAGCCGACGCCTGCGCGAAATGGGCGCAGACTGCCATCCACGGTATGATGGCCCTCGGGAAAAACCAGCACGCTGTAGCCACGATCGACGGCACTCCCGGCGTAAGCAAAACTCTGACGGAATCCAGCTTCGCGCGGCAAGGGAAACAAATTGAGAAGCGAAACGCCGAGCACCCACTGGACGCGCCCGTAAATGCGCTTCAGCAGCCCTGTGCCGGGCGGTGGACTGTGCAGACTCTCGAGCGCTTCGCCGCCGGTTGCGGTAGCGAGTTTGTTTCGCAGGCGGGCGAGCAGAGCGGCCTGAACGAACCCTACATCGACATCGCCTACGTGATTGCAAACCACTAGGAACGGACCATCCCAGCCGCGCAGATTCTCCCGGCCTTCGATGCGCGGCCATCCCAGAACGAACATGGCCGGCCTCATCAGGAAGTAATGTGCGAGCCATCGAACCCAGGTCACCGGCCAGCGCAGCACCCAGCCGGGATAGTGGTATTCCGTGCGCTGCCTCGGGTCGCCGCTCAACATCCGCTCGATGTCGCCGACGGTTCGTGCAGCGCTGAATCGGATTTCGCTCAGATCGACCTGATAGCGATCTTCCAGGGCACTGATCAACTCCACGCGATCTAGCGAGCTGAGGCCGAGATCAGATTGCAGATCCGAATCTGTCCCCGCTTCAGCAAGCATTCCGCGCTTTCCTGCAATGCGCGTGATCAACTCGGCGACCGGACTCGCTGCGCCATCTTTTTCTACATGCTCTTGTTCGGTGGGCGGACGCAACACTTGCTTCTCCGCAAATTCGCGAATCACACCGCGCCGCGGCTTCTGTGTTGACGTTCGGGGAAAATCTTCCTGCGGCCAGCGTAGCCATATCCGGACGCGCTGGAATTCCGCCAGCGACTGATTCGCGCGCTCAACAATCTCCGACAGGCGTGCCTGGTCATGGGTGATTAGAACGGCGCACGGTTCCGCGTTGCCTTTATTCTCGATTCCGACGACGACGCAATCCTTTACTTCCGGCTGGCAGCGCAAAGCTGCTTCTAAATCCTCGGGATAAACATTCAGCCCGGCAGGCGTAACAATCACTTCCTTCTTGCGGCCTCTGAAGTAAAGATTTCCATTTTCATTGAGCTCGCCAATGTCGCCAGTGTGATACCACCCCTCGTCGTCTGCGACTTTCTCCTGTCGATTACCCCGCCAATACGCCGCGGCAACTCCTCCGCCGCGAATCAATATTTCGCCATCTTGGGCGAGCTTGACATCGCGGCCGGGCAAGACCTTGCCGATCGATCTTTTGCCCAGCCTGAACGGATGATTCACGCTGATCAGCGACGTCGTTTCCGTCAACCCATACCCCTGAATAACGGCATAGCCCAGCCGCCCCCAGAATTCTTCCGTTCCGGAATCCAGCGTCGCGCCGCCGGAGATGAATGCCCAGAACTTCCAGCCGAGCTGGCGATGAACTGCACGAAAAATCCACCAGCGGTGCAGAAAGTGTTTACCCTCCGATAAGTGAAATCGGCTGCGGAAGTCTTCCATTTTGCCTGCACTCTCCAGACCGCGCTCGACCCTCTGCTTCAGTGACTGCAAGACCCTGGGCACGCCGACCAGCACAGAAACCCGCTGGCGGCGGATGGTGCGCACGATTTCGGAGGGACTCAGTTCGTTCTGAAAGATCACAACGCCGCCCATCAGGGGTGGAAGAAACATGCCGAGAAATTGCCCAAAAACGTGGCTAAGCGGCAGCAAATTCAGGAAGCGAACGGGATGCACCCAGCGTTCGTATTTCAGGTACGGCTGCATTTCGCGCTCGATGGGCTCGATGTTGGCGAGCACGTTGCCGTGGGTGATTACCACGCCCTTGGGTTCAGCGGTGGCGCCCGAGGTAAAAACCATTTGCAGGACGTCATTACAGGTGGTTGCGGCCGGCGCAGCACCGAATGGCTTATCTGTGGACTTGGCAAAATCTTCGATGGTCATCTGGGCAGGCGTTGTGTCAGATTGCAAATGACGCTGCGAACAGATCCAGAGCTTTGCCTGGACCTGCTCAGACACTCGCCGGGCGAAATCATCGGATGCGGCATCGTCTATGGGCACGACGACCACGCCGCGCATGGCGCAGCCGAAAAATGCGGCCACCCACTGGGCCGAGTTTTGTCCCCACAGGAGAACTCGATCACCTTTGCCGGTTGCACGCGCGTCGAGCTCGCCTGCAACTCGTCGCGCCATATCCAATACTTGCGCATAAGTGAACCATTCCATCCGATAGCCGCGGCGCTGGCCGTAGGCGTGTTCCGAAGGGTGCGCCTGGAAGCGAGCCAGAAAGAATTCGGCGAGAGATTCAGCCATGGGAACGCAGGGAACAGAATAGCCGCAGAGGCCAGTCTAGAGTTAGGTGTCGCTAAAAAATACAAGTATCGCGAAGACGTGCCTTTGACGCTTACCCGATTCTCAATACCAGCTTGCCATAGTTCTTGCCGGCCTGGAGAAGCTTGTAGGCTTCCACGGCATGATCCATGGGAAATACCTGACCGATCGCTGGACTAAGCTTTTGTTGGCTGATCCATTCGGAAAGCTGGCGCCAGGCGTGCGCCATGATCTCGCGTTTTTGCGAAAGGTAGGTCAGCCATAGCCCCTGAAGCATGGCCGACTTCGCATACAGAGCGCGCACATCGAGCTGTGGCGGCTTGCCGGTCGCGCTGCCGTATTGGATGACGCGGCCGAAGCTGCGCAGGCAGCGCAGGCTCTTCGCGGTGTGCTCGCCGCCAAGCATTTCAAAGACCGCATCGACACCTTCGCCGTGAGTCAGATCCTTTATCGCTTCCTCGTAGTCCTGTTGTTTGTAATTGATGGCGTGCTGCAAACCAAGTTCCTTCACACGAGCCAGCTTTTCGTCGGAGGAAGAGGTTCCATATGTTTCGACGTCGAGAATGCGTCCAATTTGGACTGCCGCAGTGCCCACCCCGCCGGCCACAGCGTGAATCAGGACGCGTCGGTTTCGACCTGGCTCCGCTGCAGTAGTCATTCCCGCCTGCCAGTAAGCCAGATAGGCCGTAAAGTAATTCACGGGGAAAGCGGCGGCTTGTTCGTCGATCCAGTGATCGGGAGCGGGCCAGAGCAGGTCAGAATTAGCCGCGACTTTCTCAGCGAAGGCACCAAATTGGATGTAGCCCATCACGCGGCGGCCACTGCCTTCTTCAATTCCGCAAAACTCGCGGCCCGCGGTGAAGGGAGGGGCTGGCGTCCCTGGGTAGCCGCCGGTAGTGGTCATCACATCGGCAAAGTTTAGTCCGCCGGCAGTTACCCGAACCATTGTCTGGTGCGGCTTCGCCGTGGGTTCGGGAGTCTGCTGAATCTGGAGGGCATCGGGTCCCGAAGTGGACGTAATGACTAGCGCCTTCATGCATCGAGTTTAGCAGGGGAACAAGAGCGCAATTCAAACCGACAACGTATCGGTAGAGGGAAACTGGCCAAATGGATAGGTGGGCGCCCGTCCGGACTCAGGCCCGGCCAAATTTCATGATGATGACGGGTAATGCACTTCGACAACGAAAGGGTGAGGAGCAAGGCCGTACAGCAAACACCTGATTGGGGGTGCGCGCGGATCATTATCAAATGGCTGGGTGGTTCGATAGTTTTCGAGGGCGCCCGTTTAAGTGGAAAGCACGAATCAGGACCGGGACCAGCCGAATTTCATCAATTTGTCGGACGCCTATTTGTGCTCCGCCTGTGAAGCCGTGGGCAACTCGGCCAATCGATGCCCGCGTTGCCAGTCGGACGCGTTGCTTGCGATCACGCGTGCAATACCTCGCCATCAAGACAGTATCCGCATCGTTTGCTCCCCGCTCGAAGAAAACGCCATGCAAGCAGCCTGACCGGCATTTTGTGCCTCGAGTTCTTCGACGTAAAAATGTTGTAAAACAAGGCCGAAACGCGGATGTAGAATGTTGGGCGGCAGAGAAAGCGAACTCCCCGCGTGCACTCCCAGGTCAAGCTTGGACGAATTGGCGGAATCGAAATCGGCCTGCACTATAGCTGGTTCATCATTGCCATCCTGATTGCCTGGTCGCTCGCCGCTCATTTTCAGAGTGTGACCCCCGGCTGGGGTCAGGCAATGATATGGGGAGCCGCGATCATCACAGCGGTGCTTTTCTTCGTTAGCCTTTTGCTTCACGAACTGGCGCATTCCCTTGTGGCCAAAGCGCACGGTTTGAACGTGCGTGAGATCACCTTGTTTGCCCTCGGCGGCGTGTCGCAGATTGAGTCGGAAGCGACAGACGCAAAAACTGAGTTCTGGATTGCCATTGTCGGGCCAGCTACCAGCGCGGTTCTAGGATTGATCTTCATTGGGCTGGCTCGCACCGTGCAGACGCGACCGATAGCCCAAGGCGGCGGCACGCCGGTTACGGCAGTTCTGTTCTGGCTGGGATACATCAATCTTGCGCTTGCCGGTTTCAATATGATCCCCGGCTACCCTCTCGACGGGGGACGCGTGCTACGAGCCATTCTGTGGTGGGTGAGCGGCAGCGCGGTAAAAGCATCGCGGTGGGCAAGCCAGGTGGGGCAAGCCATCGCCTTCCTGTTTATCGCTTTCGGCCTTGGCCGTTTCTTTCTGGGCGAGAATTTTGGAGGCCTCTGGTTGGCTTTTATTGGCTGGTTCCTCCTGGACGCCGCCCGCAGCAGTTATATGCAGACCAATATTATGTCGAGGCTTCGCGGCAGGCGCGTCGCCGATCTGATGGAGCGCAACTGTGCCAGGGTAGAGGGCTACCTAAGCCTGCGCGACTTCATCGACGAGCACATCCTGCACAGCACGAACCGCTGTTTCGTGGTGACGAATGGCGAGCAGGTGGTCGGCCTTGTTTATCCCGAGGACATCCGCAACGTGCCCCGGGACATGTGGGAGCAAACCAGCGTACAAAGCATAATGCGGCGGCTCGACCAGGTACGCTCTGTTGCTCCCGATATGCCGGCGGACAAAGCGCTCGAGATGATGGCCCACGAGAACCTGAGCCAGGTAGCAGTGGTTTCGGGCGGGAAATTGCTTGGAATCTTCTCGCAGTCGCAGGTGCTGCGATATCTTCAGGTTTATCCCTCGGGCAGCGATGAGGCTCCGTTGAGCAAAGCGGCCTGAGCGGCCTGCTGGCTGTTGCTCGCTACGCTGCCTTCTTCCTGGGAACTCTCGCGCCTTTCTTGCGTGCCTCGGAAAGTCCGATGGCAATCGCCTGCCTGCGGCTTCTTACTTTGCCTCCTTTGCCGCCTTTGCCGGAACGAAGCGTGCCATGCTTCTTGCGCCGCATGGCGATCTCAACCGATTTTCCTGCACCTTTGCCGTACTTGCGATGACCGGATTTTTCCTTCGGCATGCCGATTCTCCTGTGCCTTAGACGCGACGCCCTTCTGCGAGGTTGTTGCCAAACCCTTGTGTTTGCCTGCCATTTGTCCGACTACTTGAAGCGCAAAGCAACGTTAGTCGAACCAGCTGCAACCTACCGCTATTCAAAATGGAGAACTCCGGATGCGGCAGGTCTGGCTGCGTGTCCGCAAATTGCATAAGTCCACTCACCGTCTGATTGATCTATTTCTTCATCAATTCCGCACATACGCCGGAGCACAAACTCGCGGAAGAAGGCAACGATGGTAATTCGGAGTGAAGTCATTGTGTGGCCGGGCAGACCCTATCCCTTGGGCGCCACCTGGGACGGCGAAGGCGTAAATTTCGCTCTGTTCTCCGAGCACGCGGAAAAAGTGGAACTCTGCTTGTTCGATACGGCCGGACGCCGCGAACTGCACCGCCTCAACGTGAGGGAACAGACCGACCAGGTGTGGCATTGTTATCTGCCTGAGGCGCGGCCCGGAATGCTCTACGGCTATCGTGTCTACGGACCCTATGACGCCGCAAAAGGTTTGCGCTTCAACCACAACAAGCTGCTCTTGGATCCCTATGCCAAGCAAATTGCTGGCGATTTGAAGTGGAGCGACTCGCACTTCGGTTACCGCATCGGCAACCGATTGGAGGATTTGTCGTTTGACCGGCGCGACAGCGCACCGGGAATGATCAAGTCCATGGTGGTCGATCCAGCCTTTACCTGGGGCAGCGATCATGCTCCACGCACTCCGTGGCATAAAAGCACGATTTATGAATTGCATGTGAAGGGATTTACCATTCAGCATCCGCAGGTGCCGGCCGCGCTGCGAGGGACCTACGCCGGCCTGGGGACCGCGCCAGTAATCGACCATCTTCTGAAACTTGGCATTACGGCGATCGAGCTGATGCCAGTTCACTACTTCATCGACGACCGCGTGCTGGTTCAACGAGGACTGCGAAACTATTGGGGATATAACTCGATCGGATTCTTCGCTCCGGCTGCGCGTTATTGCTCGACTGGTTCGATCAACGAATTCAAAACTATGGTGAAGACCATGCACTCGGCGGGAATCGAGGTCATACTGGATGTCGTGTACAACCATACGGCGGAGGGCAATCAGTTGGGGCCGACGCTCTCCTTCCGGGGCATCGACAATTCCATCTATTACCGCGTCGTTGCAGACAATCCACGCTACTACATGGATTACACCGGGACGGGAAACACCCTGAACATGCGGCATCCGCGCGTGCTTCAGCTAATCATGGATAGCCTGCGTTACTGGGTGCTCGATATGCACGTCGATGGCTTTCGCTTCGACCTCGCTGCAACGCTCGCGCGCGAACTACATGAAGTGGACAAGCTGGGCGCTTTCCTCGACATCATTCATCAGGATCCGTTGTTATCGCAGGTGAAACTCATCGCCGAGCCCTGGGACCTGGGCGAGGGGGGCTATCAGGTGGGGAAGTTTCCGGTCGGCTGGGCTGAGTGGAATGATCGCTACCGCGACGCGGTGCGATCCTATTGGAAGGGTGATGGGGGCCAGATCGGCGAACTCGCCTACCGCATCACCGGCTCCAGCGACCTGTATGCGCGCAGCGGACGCCGGCCCTACGCGAGCATCAACTTCGTGACGGCGCACGATGGCTTCACCTTGCAGGATCTGGTCAGCTACACGCAAAAGCATAATGATGCCAATGGGGAAGAGAATCGCGACGGCGCCGACAACAATCGCAGCTGGAACTGCGGAGCAGAAGGCCCAACAGATGATCCTGCAATCAATGCGCTGAGGGCGCGGCAGAAGAAAAATTTTGTGGCGACACTGTTGTTGTCGCAAGGCGTGCCCATGGTGCTGAGCGGAGATGAGATCGGCCATACGCAGAGCGGCAACAACAACGCCTACTGCCAGGACAACGACACCAGTTGGCTCAACTGGGAACAAACCGATACTGACCTACTTGGGTTCGTACGCCGTGTCATTGCGCTACGAGCTAAGCACGCAGTTTTCCGGCGCCGGAAGTTCTTCCAGGGGCGGGCGATCAAGGGCGCCGGCATCAAGGATATTCTTTGGCTGCGGCCCGATGGAGGCGAAATGACCGACGACGAGTGGAACCAGCAATATGCTCGCACTCTCGGAGTTTACCTTTCTGGATCAGCCATCGGCGAAGCAGATGAACGCGGGCGGCCTATCACTGACGAAAACTTCCTGCTGCTCATGAATGCACATTACGAAGAAGTGCCCTTCCTGCTGCCCACCACGGCCTCGGGAATGGCCTGGGTCGCAATACTCGATACCTCCTGTCAGACATCGCGCACTCCGGGAGTTCAATACAACGCGGGCACGACTTACCGTTTGCAGGCCCGTTCGCTTGCACTGCTTTGTGAACGGCAACGCAACCAGCGTCGCGAGTCCGAACAAAGTGAAGCGTAGCCACTCTATGCCATTCGGGGCCGAGCTCCGCGAGGATGGCTCCGTGCGCTTCCGGCTCTGGGCGCCGTCTCTACGGCAGGTTCAGATTTTTTTGGAAAACGGCAAAAAACTGTCGATGCATCCCGCGGACTCGGGCTGGTTCGAGCTGATCACGCGAGAGGCGGTTGCCGGAACGCGCTATCGCTTTCAGGTCGACGACAAGGTCAAGGTTCCGGACCCGGCCTCACGCTTTCAACCCGGCGACGTTCACGGGCCCAGCGAAGTCGTAGATCCTCGTGCCTTCGATTGGGCGGACGAAAGCTGGCGTGGGCGCCCTTGGGAAGAAGCCGTAATCTATGAACTCCACGTCGGCACATTTACGCCTGAGGGAACATTTGCAGCAGTGGAGCAGAAACTCGACTACTTGTGCGCATTAGGGGTGACGGCGCTCGAACTCATGCCCGTGGCGGATTTTCCTGGGAAACGAAACTGGGGATATGACGGCGTTCTGCCATTCGCGCCAGACAACTCGTATGGCCGCCCAGCAGATCTGAAGAAGCTGGTTCAGTCCGCTCACGCCGAGGGGCTGATGATCTTTCTCGACGTGGTTTATAACCACTTCGGCCCCGAGGGCAACTATTTGCAGCTCTACTCGCCGCAATTTTTCAGGAGTCGACATCGCACCCCATGGGGCGATGCCATTAATTTCGATGGAACTGAAAGCCGTGTGGTCCGGGACTTCTTCATCCATAATGCGCTCTACTGGCTTGAGGAATACCACATCGACGGTCTACGCCTGGATGCGGTTCACGCGATTGCCGACGGTTCCGAACCCGACATTCTTACGGAGCTAGCGCAGACGGTTCGCGCGAAATTTCGTGACACGAGACAGGTTCACCTCATTCTTGAGAATGTAGATAATGCCGCCCGCTATCTGCAACGCGATCGCGAGAATCGGCCAAAGGTATATGACGCGCAGTGGAATGACGATATCCATCACGCCGTTCATGTGGCGATCACCGGCGAATCGGACCGCTACTACCGCGACTACGTTGCCCAGCCCGTGCAGCAACTATGCCGTAGCCTGAGCGAGGGCTTCGCGTTCCAGGGTGAATATTCGGAATATCACCAGGGCAATCGCGGGGAACCAAGCAGTCATTTGCCTCCTTCGGCATTTATTTCGTTTTTGCAGAATCACGATCAGATCGGCAATCGGCCTTTTGGAGAGCGTATCCATCACATCGCGCCGCTCGAGAAAGTGAAGGCCGCAATGGAAATTCTGCTGTTGGCCCCTTCGCCCCCATTGCTTTTCATGGGCGAAGAGTTTGCCGTTAGTTCTCCGTTCCTGTATTTCTGCGATTTTGAAGGTGATCTGGCCGCGGCTATTACCAGCGGCCGAAGAAACGAGTTCGCGCGCTTTGCGAAATTCAACTCGCCCGAGACGCGAGATCAAATTCCCGACCCCAACGCCGAGCAAACCTACCTTGGCTCGAAATTGAATTGGAACGAACTCGATGAGCAGCTTCATTGTTCTCATCTGCAGCTCTATCGCCGACTGCTCTCGATACGGCAAAAACGCATCGTTCCGCTTCTTCAGAAGAATGTCCAAGTCCAGAACCGATGCTCTTTAACACATAAGGGTATTCTTGCGGTTGACTGGATATTTTCGGGAAGCGGCCGGCTTACCCTGCGGGCCAATCTGGGAGAAGGGCCCGTCCAGTTGGAACCGCCGAAGGATGGCGGCCTAATCTATTCCAGCACAAGGGCGGATTCGCATGGCAACCTCCAACCGTGGTCTGTTGCCTGGTGGCTCGACAAGGCAAACTGACCGTCTTAAAACCTAAGATTCGGGCAAACGAAGCAGAATGTCTTAAATCTGCCGCTTTTACCTACAGTCGCTTCTTCGC